>JASJBV010000121.1 GCA_030066335.1 Gammaproteobacteria bacterium | reverse complement strand
AATACCTCGATCAGTTGCTGCATGTCGGTCGGCAACTCCGCCGCGAAACTCATCGCCTCGCCGCTTAGCGGATGCTGAAAGCTGAGGCGCCAGGCATGCAGGGCCTGGCGCTTGAAATTCCTCAGCACCTGCTCCAACCCGGGCGATATCCCTTTGGGCAGGCTGAGGCGGCCTCCGTAAACCGGATCGCCCACCAGCGGATGATGCAGATAAGCCATGTGCACGCGGATCTGGTGAGTACGTCCGGTTTGCAGCTGGACATCGATCAAGCTGTGGGCGCGGAATCGTTCGCGCACGCTGAAACGGGTAATCGCCTCCTTGCCATCGGGTCGTACCGCCATGCGTTTGCGGTCTGCCGGGTGCCGCGCGATCGGCTGCTCGATGGTACGCCCGGCGGTGATGACGCCCTGGGCGATGGCGACATACTCGCGCTTGACGTCGCGTTGTTGCAGGGCCTCGACCAGCGCACTATGCGCCTGCAGGTTTCGCGCCACTACCATGACCCCGCTGGTATCCTTGTCCAGTCTATGCACGATGCCGGCACGCGGCAGTTGCTGCAGCGCCGGGTCCCGATGCAACAGGCCATTGACCAGGGTTCCGGCCTGATGACCGGCCGCCGGATGCACCACCAGCCCGGCCGGTTTGTCGATCACGAACAGGGCGTCGTCCTGGTACAGGATCCCGAACTCGATCGCTTGCGGCTGGTCATAGGTTTTGATCGTTTGTGGGATATCCAGTTGCAGTCGATCGCCACTGTAGACCTTTTCCCGTGGTTTGGGATTGCTGTCATTGAGGGTGATAAACCCCTGTTTGATCCAGTCCTGGATTTTACTGCGGGAATATTCCGGCAACAGCTGGCTCAGGGCCTGGTCCAGACGCAGGCCGCTGGTTTTGTCATCGATACTGAGCTGTTGCTGTAAAATTTTCATATACTGGTTATACTGCGCTGGCTTTTTTGATTGGCACAGACATGGTTATCCCGATTAAACACTTCGTCGTTATTCTAACATTACTGATTGTGGCTGGTTGTTCCGGTGAGAAGGTCGATCCGACCGAGGGCATGTCTGCCGCCGAACTCTATTTCAAGGCCAAGGAGTTCATGAGCTCCGAGACCTACACCCAGGCCATAGAGTATTACGAAATTCTCGAATCGCGCTACCCGTTCGGCGATTACGCGATCCAGGCCAAGCTGGATGTCGCTTATGCCTATTACCTTTACAGAGAACCCGAATCCGCGACCGCCGCCGCCGACCGTTTTATTAAGCTGCATCCGCGCCACCCGGCAGTGGATTATGCCTACTATCTCAAGGGCCTGATCAATTTCGGTCTCAAGACCAGTATCGTCGATAGCATCTACACCCGTGACCTGGCCGATTACGATCCAACGATCATGCAGCAGTCTTATGATGATTTCTCGGTGCTGGTCAACCGTTTTCCCGACAGCATTTATAGCCAGGATGCGAAGAAACGCATGGTCTATCTGCGCAACCAGATGGCCCGGGCCGAGATCAAGGTGGCCAAGCATTATCTGTCGCGCCGGGCCTGGGTCGCGGCGGCCAACCGGGCGAAGAACCTGCTGCAGCGGTTCCAGGGCAGTGACTCTATCATGACCGCGTTGCAGATCCAGATGCTGGCCTATGAACAACTGGAGTTAACCGACCTGGCTGCCGATACCCGTCGGGTGCTGGTGCTTAATTATGGAGAACAGGCGGCATCGATCAGCCTGCAGGAAATCACTTCCTGATCCTGCCGCGGCGCGCCACGCATTCAATCTCTTCATCCTCGGTCTGCTCGATCAGGCGCCTGAGGTCATTGGCGAAACCCCTGCCCGCCTCGGTATAGATGTTGAAAGTGCAATCCACACCCAGTGCTGCCAGGTCCTCTTCCTCATCGATATACTTCGAAGTTGCGGCGATCCTGCCCTGATAACCCAGCTCCCGCAGGCGGGTCACCGCGGCCATATTGGCCGCATGACTCGGCAGGGTCAGCAATACCCACTGCAAGCCATCGATCAGGTTGGGTACCCGGGTCCAGAAATCAGGGTTGGTCGCATCGCCGCGGATCGCATTTCGCTGCTGCCTGCGATGTTCCTTGGCCTGTTCGCCGTCTATCTCGACCCCGAGGATGCGGTTGTTGAAATCCGCTTCAATGGCCAGGTAAGCAGCGGTGCCCATCCGCCCCATGCCAAACACCACCGCCTCGATATTGCGTAAATCAAGCTCCTCTTCCTCACGCAGGCGATGACCGCGTTGCAGGATACCGAGCCGGTCACGCCAGGCGTGGTAAAGGGTGTCGCGATAATTCGTCAGCGGCGCCGAGGCGGTAAACGACAGGGATAACACGATGGCGAACACCGCCAGCCATTCATTACTCAGCCAGCCGGCGGATGCCGCCAGCGCACCAACGATGAGACCGAATTCACTGTAATTGGCCAGGTTCAACGATGACCGCCAGGCGGTACTCGCGCGCAGGTAAAACAGATTGAACAAGCCGAAGTAAAGGGCGACCTTGATCGGCAGGAACAGGATGAAAGCCAGCGCTACCAATAATTCGGTCCAGCCCGGCAAAGCCGTCATACCAATACTGAGAAAGAACCCGACCAGGAACAGTTCCTTGAAACTCAACAAGGCCTTGGCCAGTTCCTCGGCTTTCGGATGATTAGCCAGCAGCATGCCGAATACCAGCGCGCCGACATCGCCTTTCAAGCCGACCAGCTCGAAGATATCGGCGCCGCCCAGGGCCAGGGTGATGCCGAACAGTACCAGCAACTCGCCGTGACCGCTGCGTTCCAGCACCTTGAACAATAAATGTCGTAACGGGAATAACAGCACCAGCCCCAACGCCCATAACGAGGGCAGTTTGCCGGTGGAGATGGCGAGGAAACCCACCGCGACGATATCCTGCACCACCAGTACCCCGATCGATATCCGACCATGTAGGGAGCCGCCGGCGCCCAACTGATCGAGCACCTTGATCGCGAACACCGTGCTGGAAAAGGACAGCACAAAGCCGATCAACAGCGCGGTCTGCAGGTCCAGCTCGGCAAACATGGGTAAATTGAAAAGCCCCAGTAACAGCAGAAAGCCCATGGTTACCAGGGTGATTAGTACCATGTGAATGACCGCCACGCCCCAGACCTGTGCCTTGGCCAGGGTTTCCAGCTTAAGTTTTAAACCTATCGAAAACAGCAACAGGGTGATACCGAGATCGGCGGTTCCGCGCAGGAAATCGCCGCCCTCGGCCCCCAGCGCATTCAACATGAAGCCGGCCATCAGGAAACCGATCAACGGCGGCAGGCCAAACATCATCAACGCAAAACCGCAGATAAACGCGATCGCAATCCATAATGGATCGCTGGGATGGATAGAGAGGAGCAGTGATTCCATGCAGTGTTCTCCGGTTTAGCTCTGCCTGAATCCCGAGGTAATCGGATAGCGACGTTCCTTACCGAACGCCCGGTGGGTGACCTTGACCCCGGGTGGTGACTGGCGGCGCTTGTACTCATTGACATCCACCAGCCAGGTCACTCGTTTAACTACATCCTGATCATAGCCGAGACGAATGATTTCCTCCACCGACCGGTCCTGCTCGATATACATCGCCAGGATCGGGTCCAGTAATTCATAGGGCGGCAGGGAGTCCTGGTCGATCTGGTCCGGCGCCAGTTCGGCCGATGGCGGGCGTTCGATGACGCGTTCGGGGATCACCGGGCTAAGCGTATTGCGATAACGCGCCAGCGCATAAACCTTGAGTTTGGATACATCCTTGAGCGGGGCGAATCCGCCGGCCATGTCACCATACAGGGTGGCATAACCTACCGACATCTCGCTCTTGTTGCCCGTGGTTAGCAATAAGGCACCTTTTTTATTGGAGATCGCCATCAGAATCACCCCGCGGCTGCGCGCCTGCAGGTTTTCCTCGGTAACATCACGGCCGAGCCCGGAAAATTCCCCCTCGAGTGAATGCACAAAAGCCTGGACCGCTGCGCTGATCGGGATCTCGGAATATTCCACGCCCAGGCGCCTGGCCTCATCTGCCGCATCCGTCTTGCTGATGTCGGCGGTATATTCATAGGGCATCATGATCGCCTGTACCGCATCAGCACCGAGCGCATCGACCGCGATCGCCAGCACCAGTGCACTGTCGATACCACCGGATAAACCCAGCGCTACTCTCTGGAAACCATTCTTGATCACGTAATCACGGGTCGCCAGCACCAGGGCCTGGTATAACTGCTCGATGGAACTGTTCTCCGCAACCGACAGGGTCAGCGCAGTCAGTTCTCCCGAAGCCTGGTACTGCACCACCGACAAGCCCTGCTCGAACCCGGCCGCCATCGACAGCAGGTTTCGCTCGCGGTCGATGACGAAACTGTGGCCATCGAATACCAGCTCATCCTGGCCACCGACCAGGTTGACATAACACACTGGCACCTTATTTTCGGCGATACGCTGCTTGATCTCGGTAATACGCTCGGAAGTCTTCAGGTCATGAAACGGCGAGGCATTGATATTGATGATACATTCGGCACCCGCCGCGACCGCCTGCGCCATCGGCTGCGGGAACCAGATATCCTCGCACACCAGGATCCCCAGGGTTACCCCCTTCACCTGCAATGTGCATACGTCATTTGCCGGGACGAAATAGCGCTGTTCATCGAATACCCCGTAATTCGGCAGATGTTGCTTATCGTAGAATTGCAGCGGTTGCCCCGGCTGCGAGATCACCGCGCTGTTATACAGGCAATCCTGTTGATGCCTGGGTGCTCCGAACACCAGGCACAGGCCCGGATTTTCGCGATGGATTTTGTCCAGTGCAGCTTCCACCAGGGCGATGAACCCCGGGCGGAACAACAGGTCCTCGGGCGGATAGCCGGTTAATACCAGTTCCGGAAACACGACAATGTCGGCGGCGAATTCCTGTTTAGCTTGTGCGGCCCACTGCAAAATCAGGTCGGCATTGGCATCGATAGCACCCACGGTGGGATTGACCTGCGCCAGAGCGAGAATCAGGCTGGTTTGATCTGTCATTGGAAAAACTTGGTTCAAAGTGCTGCATTGTAGAATATTCCGAATTGTTCTGTCATTCGGTTGGCGCAGCTTTCGGCAAACCGCGCGGCGCTTTACATCCCTGCCTTACCTGAACCATTATAAGCCATCAACCACAACTCTCTGTGAGGCTCCCATGGCAGGCAAGACCATCAATGGCAGTTGTCTCTGCGGTAGTATCGGCTATCGTGTGCATGGCGACATGGGCATCTTCCAGTACTGTCACTGCTCACGATGTCGTAAATTCACCGGCAGCGCATTTGCTGCCAACCTGTTGGTGGCCCCGGCAGATTTTGAGTGGATCCATGGCGAACAACTGCTCGGCCGTTACGAACTCAGTGAAGCCAGGCATTTCGCCACCGCGTTTTGCACCCTATGCGGTTCATCCCTGCCGTGGCTGGGGCAAACCGGCAAAGCCGTGGTCGTACCCTGCGGTAGCCTCGACGACGATCCCGGCATCAGGCCCTCACAGAATATCTTTTGTGACTCGCATGCCAGCTGGTACCTGGAGCCCGCCTCCCTGCCGCAATATGCCGAGTTGCCCGATAAGGCAAAATAGCCGCGCTGCTGATCATGATCTACCAACTCCTGGCCGATCTGGTGGTACTGGTGCATTTCCTGTTTATCGTCTTTGTCTTGCTCGGTGGTTTACTGGTCCTGTACCGGCGCTGGATTATCTGGTTGCATCTGCCGGCTGCGCTCTGGGGTTTTGCGATCGAGCTGTTCGGCTGGTACTGCCCATTGACACCACTGGAGAACTGGCTGCGTGCCCTGGCCGGCAGCGGGGTCTATAGCGGAGGCTTCATCAGCCACTACCTGCTGCCGATCATCTACCCGGCCGGGCTAACGCGTGACTGGCAACTACTATTGTCGCTGGTGGTGGTTATCTTTAACCTGTTAATTTATCTTTGGGTATGGCAGCGCTACCGGAAACGGCAGGCGCCGATGATTTAGGTCATTAAGTTGCAGCATATGGCTTGCCCTGACCCTCGAAAAGATCAACACTGGGGATGAAGCAGCGGAACGGGAGATCATCATGGAGATCAATGCCACACCCTATTACGACAGCTCTGATAACCCCACCCATTGCTGCCCACGGTTCAATCCGGAGGGCTGGGATAACCAGCAGCTCCACTTCCGCGACAAGCTGTTCGTCAAGGCAGTAACGCGAGGTCTGTTCCATATCCCGCTGAACATGGGTTCGGTGTTCCCCAGTACGTTTGATGCCATCGAACAGGCGCGGGCACAGGATATGGATCATATGCTGGTGTTGTCCTACGATCCGTCGCCCTGGAAAGCGGAACATTATTTCGCGGTGACCGGGGAAGTCCCGGAGCAGGAAATGGTCAGACTGACCGGAGACTACCTAACCAAGGTCTTCGAAGGGCCCTACAGGAACGCGCCCAAATGGGAAAAGCAGATGCAGGCCATTGCCCATGAGCAAGGCAAACAGGCGTTGAAAACCTATTTCTTCTATACCACCTGCCCCAAGTGCGCCAGGGTTTACGGCAAGAATTATCTGGTCGCGGTGACCCAGACCACAACCCGCAGTTGATCGTTCAATTGGCGGCACCGTAACCGGCTGCGACGGGTTACAATAGATGGCTCTGTCAACAGTCAGCAATGGGAGGGGGCATGCCCTTAGTCAATATCAAGATTACCAATGAAGGGGTTACCGCGGACAAAAAAGCCCAGTTGATCCAGGGCGTTACCAACCTGCTGGTCGAGGTACTGGATAAGAACCCGGCGACCACGGTGGTCATCATCGAAGAAGTGGAGACCGATAACTGGGGTATCGGCGGCGAAGCAGTCACCGAGCGACGCAAGCGCGGCCTGTGATTTTTTACCAGATAGCAGGATTAACCCCGGGCAGCTAAGCGGGGCCATCAGCATGTATGCCGTCATATTTCGCGCAAGCATCCGCCAACTGGATGCCGAATACAGCGATATGGCCAGCCAACTCCGGCAACTGGCTCTGGCTGATTATGGCTGCCTCGAATTCACCGCGCTCACCGAGGGCGACGAGGAAATCGCCATTTCCTACTGGTCGGATCTGGAGCAGATCAAACGTTGGAAACAGGACCCCCTGCATCTCCAGGCCCAACGCATGGGCAAACAGCAGTGGTACCGCGACTATCAGGTGCAGGTTGTCGAGATACTGAGGGATTACCCCAGTGAGGACCGTGATTGACGATGCCGGCTCAGGCCTTGGGCAGGGTCACCCCTTTCTGGCCCTGGTATTTGCCACCGCGGTCCTTGTATGAGGTTTCGCAAACTTCGTCGGACTCGAAAAACAGCATCTGCGCCACACCTTCGTTGGCGTAGATCTTGGCCGGCAGTGGTGTAGTGTTGGAAAACTCCAGGGTCACATGCCCTTCCCATTCCGGTTCCAACGGAGTGACATTGACGATGATACCGCAACGCGCATAGGTGGATTTGCCCAGGCAAACCGTCAGCACGCTGCGCGGGATCCGGAAGAACTCTACCGTACGCGCCAGGGCAAATGAATTGGGCGGGATGATACAGACATCGGATTGGAGATCGACAAAGCTGTCATCGTCGAAATTCTTGGGATCGACGACCGCGGAGTTGATATTGGTGAAGATCTTGAATTCGTTCGCACAGCGCACGTCATAACCGTAACTGGAGGTGCCATAGGAAATGATGCGCCCCTGCTCCGCTTCCCTGACCTGGCCGGCCTCATAAGGTTCTATCATCCCCTCGTTCTCGGCCATGCGCCGGATCCACTTGTCTGACTTGATTGACACCCGAATTCCTCGTGCATAAAGCGCGCGATTATACCCATCGCGGGCATGGGTGAAAATACCCGGGTTTTAGTCAGGATCTATCCAGCTTTCCGATTATTAGGTTATTGATCAATCAACGCCGACAGCCTGTCGTTTCTGGTTGTTCAACGCACGATGGATAACCCGGTAAAACAGGTGCGCCAGCGACGAAAAGATCACGCGGCACTGGGGGTCGTGATTATACTGATGATAGCAGTGATCGATTCTTTTGAGCTGATGCTTGAAAAAGGCGATTTCCGTCTCGTTCAGCACATCCCCCTGCTGCATATGTTTATTGATTGCATGGATTCGCGGCAGCGTGTGCAGAATCATATCGTCCAGTAACACCACCATCATTTTGTCCGCAACTTCTGGTTGCATGCCCTTCCCTCCTGTTGTCCTTTGTCTCTACCATCAGTGGCGACGACAAATTTGCCCTGCGGGCCGGTATTTTATCGTTATGCGGCTATAGTATGCCTTTATCCCACACCGGGCAATCTCCATATTGATTTTGCAGGTAATCGGTCAGGGCCTTGGCCCGACGGGGAATCAGCCGACCCGGCGGAAACAGGGCATAGATGCCCAGTTCGCTGCGATTGAATTCCTGCAGGATCACCCGCAGCTGGCCGTTGCGAACATACTCATCTACCAGGAAGGTTGGGCATTGATAAACCCCCAGGCCCTTGAGCGCGGCCCGGGTCAGGAAGTCACCATTATTCGCCCGCATTCGTGGCTGCGGAACCACGCTCAGTGATTTGCGTTGGTCGGAGAAGATCCACTGCTGTTTATCGCTGATATTGGAATAGAACAATCCATCGTGTTGGCTCAACTCCGATGGATGCTCGGGCAAACCCTTGCGCTCGAGGTAACTGTCACTGGCGACAGTGACGAAGCGGATCACTCCGAGTTTACGCCCGATCAGCGATGAATCCTTGAGTTCACCAATCCGTATCGTCATGTCGAAACCCTCGGCGACCAGGTCGATCTCGCGGTCATTCAGATCCAGCGCCAGATCGATGTCCGGGTGCTCGATGGCAAAATCCGCAATCGCCGCGGACAGGTGACGATAACCGAACGACAGCGGCGCGGCTATTTTCAATCGGCCCGTTAATGCCAGCTGTTCCTCGGAAATCCGCTGCTCGGCTTCCAGCAGTTCCATCAAAAACACCGAGGCCTGCTGATACAGCTGCTCGCCGGCATCGGTCAGGGACAACTGACGGGTGGTGCGATTCAACAGCTTCACGCCCAGGCGGGACTCGAGCTCACTGACCCGACGACTCAATACCGATTTGACCAGACCGAGCTTTTCCCCGGCGGCACTGAAACTGTGCTGATCGACAACCTCGACAAAGGCTTGCAGTTGCTCATAACGACCCATAGAGATTTAACCTGTAGCTGTTGCTGGGATGGTGGTTGATAACTATGACTGGATCCAGACTAAATAATTCATTTTGTCATTGTTGTCAATTTGAGAACAATATTTTCTTAATTTGATTCTTTAATTCTTATATAAAAACAATAATATTGGCGTTGTCATTCAACCGAACCATTTTTTGGAGAACCCAGATGAGCTATCAACTGCTAAGAATTAATGCCAGTGCCAACCCGCAGGCCTCGACCAGCAACCAGTTGGCTGATCATTACCAATCGCTGTTGCAGCAACACCACCCCGAGATGCAAACCACCCTGCGTGACGTCGCCCAAGGGCTACCGTTGATCGATCAGGACTGGGTCGCGGCCTCGTTCACCCCTGCCGAGCAGAGACAGGAAAGTCAGCGCGAGCGCCTGGCAATATCCGATCAACTGGTGCAGGAACTCGAGGATGCGGACCACATCCTGCTATCGACCCCGATGTACAATTTCTCGGTACCGGCCTCGCTCAAGGCCTGGATCGACCTGATCGCCCGTGCCGGCAAGACCTTTCAATACACCGAAGCCGGTCCGCAGGGGTTGTTGCGCGATAAATCCGTCACCATCATCGTCGCTACCGGCGGCACCCCGGTCAACAGTGAAGTCGATTTCCTGACCGGCTACCTGCAACAGATCTTCCGTTTTATCGGTCTCGACGACATCAAGCTGATTGCGGCCGATCGTATGAGTGTCGACCCCGAGGCCAGCTACCAGCAGGCCCAGGCCGAAATCGATGCCCTGTTCAGCAACGCGGAAAAAGCCGCCTAGGAGATATGATCATGAATAACACTATGCAGCAAAACCTGATTACCAGCAGTGGACGCGTATTACTGTCCATCATTTTCATCATGGCCGGATTCAGCAAGATCGGCGGTTATGCCGGCACCCAGGGCTATATGGAGAGCATGGGCGTACCCGGCATGTTACTGCCGCTGGTGATCCTGCTCGAACTGGGTGGTGGTCTGCTCCTGCTGGCAGGCTGGCAGACTCGCATCATTGCCTTTTTACTGGCGGGCTTCACCCTGATCGCCGGCTTGATCTTCCACACTAACTTCGCCGACCAGATGCAGATGATCCTGTTCATGAAAAACCTGGCCATCACCGGTGGCCTGTTGTTCGTGGTCGGTTTTGGTCCCGGCCAATGGTCGGTCGATCAACGTCTGGCGGGGGCGGCATAAATGCAGAGAAGCATTCGCCAAATTATTAGGGGCATGCCGGCCACCGATGGCGCCGGCGTGGAACTGGTACGCATGATCGGCCAACCGTCACTGGATATGCTGGACCCGTTTCTGCTGCTGGATGCATTCCGCTCGGATAATCCGGATGACTATATTGCCGGTTTTCCGCCGCATCCACATCGTGGGTTCGAGACCGTCACCTACCTGTTGAACGGGCGTATGCGCCATAAGGACAACACCGGCCGCGAGGGCGTGATCGAACCCGGTGGCATCCAGTGGATGACCGCGGGCCGTGGCATCGTCCATTCGGAGATGCCAGAGCAGGAAGACGGCCTGTTGGAAGGCTTCCAGCTCTGGGTCAACCTGCCGGCGGACCACAAGATGGATCAACCGGGTTACCAGGAATACAGCGCTGAGCACATTCCGCTGGAGACGCGTGACGGCGCCGAGGTCAGGGTGATCACCGGAACCACCTGCCAGGGTACTTCCGGTCCGGTAGTGCAGCCATTGACCGAACCCTTGTACCTCGATGTCAGCCTGCAACCGGGCAAGGCCTTCAAGGAGATGATCGACCGTGAGCACAATGCCTTTATCTACGGTATCGAGGGCGAGACCCTGGTCGAGTCGACTGCCTCGGACACAGCGACGGTCGGCAAGGACCAGCTGGCCATCCTGAGCCAGGGCGATGAGGTCAGGGTCACCGCCGGTGATCATGGCAGCCGCTTCCTGCTGATCAGCGGTAAGCCGTTGCGCGAGGCGGTGGTGCGCGGTGGGCCATTCGTCATGAACACTCACCAGCAACTGCGCCAGGCGATGCTTGATTACCAGTCGGGAAATTTCTAAACCAGGTGCTGACAGCAAGGCGCGGGCTGACCGGTCGGATCCCGGCCCGCGTGCTGCTGGCTACAGGGTCAGGGCAAATGACTCGAGCAATATCCCCGGACACTCGGTCAGTCCTAGCCCGCGACTGCCATAGGTCTCGACATCCGGAATCAACTGTAAGCTACTGGACACCGCTTGCAGATTGTCACCGAAGAAATGATAGAAACTGTCATCGAAACGCATGTTGGCAATCGGTCCCTGGATCTCTCCGTCCGCGACCCAGAAACAGGCGTAACGGGTCATACCGGTGATCCGGCCGTTGCTGCTGTCACTCCAGTTCAGGTAATGCAGATTCGACAGGTAAACCCCTTCCCCAAGGCTGTTCAGCACATCGGCCTCGTCCAGTTCACCCGGCGCCATTCGCGGTGAGCGCAGGGCTTCATGCTCGGCGGCAAAGTTTGACTCAAGCCCGTATTCCCTGGCCGTGCGTGAGCTTACCAGGCTGTTCTCTAGCTGCCCGGCCCGGATTAACTCAAGGCGCTGCGGGGCCACCTCACCGATGTCATTAAAGCGAGGCACCTGGCCATGGCTGAAATCCTCGGCCAGGGAAAATAATGCTGATAGGGTCTCACCACCCTCACGCATGCGCAGAAATGCCGATTCACCGGTGCGCAGGCTAAGTTCGCTGAGACCATGCCATGAAAACATCGACAACAGATCAGCGACCCCGGCTGCAGCGATGAAGGTCCGGTACTGGCCCGGCTTGATCGTGATCGTCGGTTTATCCAGCAACCGCAACCTGTTAACCGACGCCGCGATCGAAGCCTCATACTCGGCCTGATTCCAGTCACTGCCGGCATAGGTGGCCTTGACCATTTTTTCCTGCGGGCTGACCAGCGAGTAATCCAGCGCAAAGCGGTCGGTTTCAAACCAGTGCCGGCTACCCAGCGAATTGGCATGGCCACGATAGATGCGCCCGCTGGCCCAGATCCCGGCCAGATCTATGCCCTGGATTGGTGGCAACAGATGTTGGGTGCTGGTTGCCGGATCGAGCAACTGGCCATGACTGATGCTGCGGCTGGCCTGACCACTGGCGGGTAATACGATATAGGGATCCTCCAGCAACTGCGGGATCTCTGCACGCAAACGATTGAGTTCGGCCAGCGCATATTGCATATCGAGGTCCGCATTGCCACTCAGGCTTATCGCCGAGCTGGCACGACGCTGGCCTATGATCAGCTCCAGATCAAGACTGCTATCTTCCACCAACCCGGTCTGGCGGATCCTGGCCGCGTTGAAGCGGCAAAAATGACTCGACTCGCCACGCAGTGACAGGGACAGATGCTCATCGCTGCGCAGAGCGTCGATCAACCCCCCGGCAAGCTGGTCGAATAACTGTTCGATGGCGCCTCTATCCATCGCCGCCAAACACCTCGACATCGGCAAACAGACAGGGCGGTGACGCATGCCCTACCCGGATCACCTGGTTGGGTTCACCCTTGCCACAGTTTGGCACGCCAAACACTGCAAAGCTGTCGCGGTTACCCACGGCCTTGAGACTGTTCCAGAAGCTGCTGGAAATCCCCCGGTAATTTGGATTGCGCAGGGTTCGGGTTAGCCTGCCGTTTTCGATCAGGCGCGCGTATTCACAACCGAACTGGAACTTGTTGCGGTAATCATCGATCGACCATGAACGGTTCGACTCCATCAATACGCCCTTTTCCACCGACCCAATCATGTCCTCCAGGCTCGAATCACCCGGTTCCAGGTTGAGATTGGCCATGCGGTCGATCGGTGGCCGATTCCAGCTGCAGGCACGTACATTGGCCACGCCGGGCAGCCCCGAACGCTGCTGGCTTTCCAGGCCACCCAGTCCACGTTGCAGAATGCCATCCTTGATGATGTATTGACGTTGTGTCGGGTTACCGGTGCAGTCGAAGCGATAGGAAGCCAGTTGCCCCGGCACCTCGGGATCGAAGGTGATATTCATCAACTCGGAGCCATAACGCAGCCGCCCGAAATCCTCCGGCCGGACAAAACTCCAGCCCGCATAATTACGTTCATCTCCGAGGATGCGGTCTATCTCCAGGGGATGGCCAACCGACTCATGGATCTGTAATAACATCTGATCGGGTGCCAGTAACAAATCCATGCTGGTGTTGGGACAGTCCTCGGCGGATAACAACTCCACCGCCTGTTCACCGGCCTGCCGGCAACGCGCCAGGTGTTGATCCTCATCCAGGATCTCAAAACCGGCCTGCCAGCTGCGCGCGAACATGCCGTTGACCGAGCGCTGCTGCACCACCGGACCATCCTGGGCGATAGCCTGGGATGCACTGGACAGGATGAAAAACTGTTGTTCGATATTGCTGCCATTGCTCGACACAAACTGGTGTTGGCTATTGACCCGGCGCAGCATCGCATGGGTTGCGACGACCTTGTCCGACACCTTGAGGCTGGCACAGGACTTGACCAGTAGCTGATTCAGTTCGGCCGGAGACAGCGAATCCGCGGACTGCTCGATTGGTGAAATATAACTACCGCTGGCGGGAGGGCGTACATCGCTGCTGAAGTGATAAACCGCATGCGCGGAGGCTGCCCTGGCGATAGCGGTGGCCTTGACTGCCGCCTGTTGCACGGCTGCTGGATCCAGGTTGGCACTGGCAGCATAGGCAAACTGACCTTCGGCCAGCACCTCGACCATGATCCCGCGCGAGCGATTATGCTGATTGAGCTGAGGACGACCATCACGCACCCAGCGCCAGGTCGAGTGATCATCCACATAACGCAGGCCAACCCAGTCGGCATTTACGTCGAGTCGATCCAGGATGCCTGCCAAATCCATTACCTTCTCCGCGGCAAACAACTAGCCAAAATAATTGTCATAGATAGTGATGACTCCAGTTCAGACTATCGAGTTATATCGATTTCGTCTCGCAGATACAAGCGTTTTGCTTTGACAGCTGCGACCCTGACTGGGTTACCATAGACTAACTAAACCAATTGGATGTTGAAGATGAAAACCAGCCTGTTTATAGCATGCCTGCTAATCCTGACCGGCTGCGCCAGTGACAAGGCCAGCCAGGACCTGTACCGCGACAGCGAGATTGGAAAAACCAAGCGGATCCTGCCCTGCACCGTGATCTCCGCACGTGAGGTCAGGATACGAGAGAGCGAGTCGGGCGAAAAAGGCGAAGCGATCGGTTTCGTCGTCGGGGCACTGGCGACCTCGGAAGAGAGTGACAGCCCGGTGGTGCGCTACCTCGGCGGACTGCTCGGTGGCGCTGCCGGCCGTGCCGCATCTGACCAACTGAACGAGCGGCCCGGGGTGGAATACACCGTGTTGCTGGCCAGCGGCGAAGAACGCCAACTGGTACAGAATATCCTGGATGATGAAACCATGTTCCAACAGGGTGAAGCCTGTCGCCTGCAGGTCAGTGGCGAATTCAACCGGGTGCTGCCGGCCGCGCATTATCCGCAGGGGGTCAAGCGGCCACAGAAAACCGGTTTCAG
>JASJBV010000125.1 GCA_030066335.1 Gammaproteobacteria bacterium | reverse complement strand
TCTTGCCTGTCCTTTTTTTTGCTCTGGACTCAGCCGGTATTACTTCGAAATTTTCGAATTATCAGTTTATTTAATTCGATTTTTTATTCATTTGCTTTTCCCTCATTATTCCTGACATAAATAGTCAAGTATTAACCCGATTCAGGAGAAGCTATGCGGTTACGAAATATGCTGATCCGATTGCATGATTACCTGCAGTCGATCTACCCACCGATGTCAAACCCGGCCATGATCCCGGCTCGTAACCAGGTCAGGGACCGGCGCGGACCCAGCCAACGGAAGGCCCGCTGATGCTGGCTCGCCGACGGATAATCCTGCCGGTTGTGCTGCTGGTGTTGTTGTGGCTGGTGCTGGCGGAAAATCAATTATCATCCTGGGTCATCGGGATTCCCTTTATTGCCCTGGCATTACTGATCGTACCGCCGACCAGCGATCAGCCATTCTCCTTCAGCTTGCGCGGCAAGGGTCTACTCCAGTTTCTCAGGTTATTCGCCATTGAATCTATTCGTGGCGGGATCGATGTCAGCCGCCGGGTGCTGGTGGCTGAACCAGCGATCAGCCCCGGTTTTTTCGATTACCCGCTGCGGTTGCAGGGCAGCGTAGCCAGAAAGTTGTTTATCGCCAGTATCAGCCTGTTACCCGGCACCCTGACGGCTGACTGGGTCGATGATACCGCGCGGATTCATACCCTGGATGATAGCAGTCAGTCGGTCGAGGCCATTCAGATCCTGGAACAGCATATCGCCGCCCTGTTCGGAGAAATCCTATGAGCCAGTCTATCCTCAGCGCCTCCAGCATGACGATACTCCTGCTGCTGGCCCTGATCGTGTTATTGATCACCCTGATGATCGGCCTCAGGCGCGCCTGGCTCGGACCAACCATTCAGGACCGGTTTAGCGCCCTGTTGCTGTTGGGTACCGGTGGTGTTGCGGTATTGATGCTGCTGGGCGTGCTGATGGCGCTGCCGGCGCTGTACGATGTGGCCCTGGTGCTGGCGCTGCTGGCGGTTGTAATCACGGTTGCCCTGACCCGAACCGAGGTGCCGAATGATTGATCTGGTCGCCATCTTGTTGATTTTCGTCGGCCTGTTCTTTTTCCTGTCCGGCAGTATCGGGTTATTACGCCTGCCTGATTTATTTACCCGTCTGCATGCGCTGGCCAAGGCGGATAACGTCGGACTGGCCTGTGTCGCGGTAGGCGTAGTACTGCTCGAAGCCAGCCTGCTTGCCAGCCTCAAGATCCTGTTGATCTGGTTATTGATCATGGCCGCCAGCTCGGTGTCATCCCACCTTATTGCGCGTGATGCCCTGCGCCGGGAACAGGCCGATGATTGATCTTTTATGGCTGATGGTCGATGCGCTGCTGGTCACACTGTTGCTGATATTGGGCTGGATCACCTGTGCCTCCACCGATATCAAGCGCGGCATTACCCTGTTCACCGCCTTCGGCCTGTTGCTGGCCCTGATCTGGGCGCGCCTGCGAGCTCCCGACCTGGCGTTGGCCGAGGCCGTTATCGGCGCCGGTATTTCCGGCGCCCTGCTGCTGCGCGCAATCAACGATCATAAACCTCTGGGCTCATCGACCCCACAGCGCTCCGCTTGGATGACATGGAGCATCAACCTGATGGCTCTGGCCCTGTTTTGTGTCATGTCCTGGTCCATGTGGCTGACCCTGGACCAGGTGGACAGCACACGCCTGTCCCAGCTGGTGCTCAGCCAACTCGATGACAGCGGCGTCAGTAACCCGGTGACCGCGGTCCTGTTGAACTTCCGTGCCTATGACACGCTGCTCGAACTGGCGGTGGTACTGACCGCGGTACTCGCCATCCTTGCACTGAGCCCGATGCGCAGCGCTTTTCAGCCAGCCGGGGTGTTGTTGACCGGCATGTTGCGCTGGCTGGTACCGGTACTGATCGTCAGCGCCGGCTACCTGTTATGGGTCGGGGCGCATGCCCCGGGCGGCGCCTTCCAGGCCGGTGCGATGCTCGCGGCGGCGATGATCCTGCTGCATCAGGGTGGATATCACAGCGGATCGGGACTGAACCTGATGCTGCTGCGAGTGCTGCTGGTGATTGGTATTGCCTTGTTCGTCGGTATCGGCCTGGTGATGATGCTGCTCAACCAGAGTTTTCTTGACTACAGCCCGGGCTGGGCCGGCCTGCTGATTTTGGTGATCGAAACCGCTGCTACTGTATCCATCGCTGCCGCCCTGACCCTGGCCTTTGTCGGCGGCAGGCCGGATGGCTGGGAGCCAGTCACTGACAGTTCCAACCCATCCAACTCAGCGGAGTTCAACTCATGATCAGTCAACAACTGCTCTATGCCATTGCCGGCATCGGCCTGTTTACGATCGGCCTGCGCGCAACCCTGCTGCATCAGCAATTATTGCCGCGACTGCTGTCACTCAATGTCTGCGGCGCCGGGGTGTTCCTGACCTTTATTGCGATCGCCTACCAGGGACCAGACGCGGTTGCCGATCCGGTACCCCATGCCCTGGTTCTGACCGGCATCGTGGTGGCGGTCAGTGCGTTGGCGATGGCCGTGGCTCTGGGTCGCAGATTGAGGATGCTGGATGATGAATAACCTGATTGTCTGGGTCATTGGCATTCCCCTGCTCGCGAGCCTGCTCACGATCATCTGGCCGCGCCGTGCCAATGTCATCGCCCTGCTCACCGCATTGGCCTGCCTGCTCGCCAGTATCTTGCTTACCTACCAGGTGCATGCCGGCGGTCCGATCACCCACGCCCTGGGCGGCTGGGCAAGTGGCCTGGGTATCGCCCTGCGCATAGATGCCTTTTCCGCGCTGTTGTTGCTGATGGCGATGCTGGTGGTCAGCGCGGCCAGCTTTTACGCCAACGCCTATTTTGCTGACCCGCTGAAGCAGGTACGTTTCTGGCCGCTGTGGTTGATGCTGATCGTCGCCATCAACAGTTTGCTGTTGTCAGGCGATCTGTTCAACCTGTATGTAACCCTGGAATTGCTGGGATTATCCGCGGTGGCGCTGACCGCGCTGAGCGATAACCGCGCCGCGCTGCAGGCTGCCATCCGTTACCTGAGTATCGGTCTGCTCGGATCCCTGGTATTCCTCGCCGGGGTCGCCTTTATCTACGCCGGCTATGGCACACTGGATCTGTTGCAACTGGCCGAACTGGCCAGACCCGATGCCTTGACCCTGGTCGCGCTGGCCCTGCTGAGCGCTGGCCTGTTGATCAAGGCGGCGTTATTCCCGATGCATTTCTGGCTGCCGGCAGCACATGCCAGCGCCCCGGCACCGGTCAGCGCCGCATTATCCGCGCTGGTGGTCAAGGTATCGGTCTACATCCTGGTCCGGCTCTGGCTCGATGTGTTCGACCCGGCGCTGTCTCCGGCGGCGACTTTACTGCTCGGGATCCTAGGCGGTATGGCGGTGATCTGGGGCTCCTGGCAGGCCCTGCTGGCCCAGCGCCTGAAGCTGATGGCAGCCTACTCGACCGTGGCCCAGCTGGGATACCTGTTCCTGTTCCTGCCAGTGATCGTGGCCCTGCCAGCCGGCGAGTTGCGTGATAACGCATTCGGTGCGCTGCTGTTGCTGGCGCTGACCCACGGCTTTGCCAAGAGCGCGCTGTTTCTCGGGGCCGGCGTGATCCAGCAGCAGGCCGGGCACGATCGCATCGCCGACCTTGGCGGTACCGCCAGGGCGCTGCCCCTGACCACCTTTATCATCGCCCTGGCCGGAATCGCCCTGGTTGGCTTGCCACCGAGCGGCACTTTCCTCGCCAAGTGGCAACTGATCGCCAGCAGCATTCACAGCCAGCAGTGGTGGTGGATCCCGGTCATCGCCGCCGGTACGCTGCTGGCCACGGCTTACCTGTTCCGGGTGCTCGGTCACGCCTTCGGGCCGGGCGACAGTGTCGGCAAGGTCGTCAACTGGGGGCGCGAGGAGATACCGGCTTTGACTCTGGCCCTGTTTGCCAGCGTAATCCTGGGCCTGGGCTCAGCCGGGATCTGGGACTTGATCGTCGATGGGCGTATTTATTGAGTATCTAGCATGGAATTATTCAGCCTGCTACCACTGTTTATCTTATTGAGCTCGCTGCTGCCGGGACTGGCCATCTTCATGTTGAAGGAGGAAAGCCATGGCCTGCGCACCGGTCTCAACCTGTTCGGCGCAATCGCCAAGTTGCTGCTGGTAGGCCTGTTGATCTGGGGCGTGTTCCACGAAAAACTGCTGGAGTTGCGCTGGTCGCTCGGCCCCGGGCTGGAACTGGTGTTGCATGCCGATGCACTGTCGGTATTGTTTGTTACCCTGTCGACCGTGTTATGGCTGGTAACCACGATATATGCCATCGGTTACCTGGAGAATACCCCGCATCGCAGCCGCTTCTTTGGCTTCTTTAGCCTGTGCGTGACCGCAACCGTGGGCCTGGCCCTGGCCGGCAACCTGTTTACCTTCGTCATCTTCTATGAACTGCTGACCCTGGCGACCTATCCGCTGGTGGCGCATAAGGGGTCGCCGATGGCGGTACGTGGTGCGCGCATCTACCTGGCCTATACCCTGGCCGGCGGCGTGCTGCTGCTGATCGGCGCGGTCTGGTTGCAGACCATCGCCGGTCCGATCGATTTTGTCCAGGGTGGTATCCTGTCGGGCATGCAGGAGCTGGACCCCTGGCAGTTACGCTGGATCTTCCTGCTGCTGATCATCGGCCTCGGCGTCAAGGCAGCGTTGGTTCCCTTGCATGGCTGGTTACCCCAGGCCATGGTCGCACCGGCACCGGTCAGCGCGTTGCTGCACGCGGTCGCCGTGGTCAAGGCCGGCGCTTTCGGTATCGTGCGCGTGGTCTACGATGTGTACGGGGTTGAATTTGCCGGCTCCCTCGGCCTGTTGGCATTCCTTGGCGCCGCTGCTTCGATCACCATCGTCTATGGTTCGGTCAAGGCCTTATCCCAGGATAACCTGAAACGGCGCCTGGCCTATTCCACGGTCAGCCAGGTGTCCTATATCGCGCTCGGCACCGCGATCGTCGGCCCGTTGGCAACCATTGGCGGTGTCGTCCACCTGGTGCACCAGGGGGTCATGAAGATCACCCTGTTCTTTGCCGCCGGCAACTATGCGGAAACCCTGGGTGTGCATAGGGTCAGTGAAATGGATGGCATCGGCCGCCGCATGCCGGGCACGACCCTGGCCTTTACCATCGCCGCCCTGGGCATGATCGGCATCCCACCGGTGGCCGGCTTTGTCAGCAAATGGTACATCGGCCTGGGAGCGATGGAGGCCGGGGCCGGTTGGTGGGTCATTCCGGTCCTACTTACCAGCAGCCTGTTGAATGCCGCCTATTTCCTACCCATCGTCTACCGCGCCTGGTTTAAACCGATGACCCAAGCATGGCCCGAGGAACAACCCATCCAGGGACGCTGGGAAATGCCGGCCGCCCTGTTGTGGCCGCCGCTGGTAACCGCATCCCTGGCGCTGCTGATCGGGGTGTTTGCCGCCGCCCCCTACAGTCCACTGGAGTGGGCCACCCTGATAGCTTCCCGTGAGTATTGATCATGCATGAACTGTTACTCATCAGCATTCCAGCCCTGCCATTGATCATGGCCATGGTCAGCCTGTTCAAGCGTTCCTGGCTGACTATTACCATGGCACCTGTAGTCGCCCTGGTCAGCGCGCTGAGCATATCGGTGGATACCACGGTAGCCATCCCCTGGTTATTGCTCGGCGTGCACTGGCATCTTGATGCCACCGGTCAGTTATTTCTGCTTTTCAGTGCACTGATATGGCTGGTTGCCGGCTGGTATGCCAGTGCCGAGCGCAGCAAGCCGATCGATACTCCGCTTTACCATTGTCTGTTCCTGACCGCGATGACGGGCAACTTCCTGTTGATCGTTGCCGCCGACATGCTGAGCTTTTACCTTGGCTTTGCGATGATGGGATTATCGGCTTATGGCCTGATTGTAAAACCCTCGCAACAGGCACGGCGGGCGGCCCGGGTCTACCTGGGTTTTACCCTGGTTGGGGAACTGGCCCTGTTCTCGGCGCTGTTGCTGATTGTATCCAACACCGGATCGGTGCTGTTCGATGAACTCGCAGCGGTACATGTTTCCGATCTGGCGATGGCACTGCTGGTGCTCGGTTTTGGCATCAAGCTGGCCCTGCCCGGCCTGCATTTCTGGTTACCCCTGAGTTACAGCACGGCCCCGTTGATCAGCGCTGCGGTATTAAGTGGACCCATGATGAAAGCCGGTTTGCTCGGCTGGATTCGCTTTGTGCCCACCGGCAGTGAAAACCTGGTTGACTGGGGGCAGTTGTTGCTGGTCCTTGGCAGCATCGGCCTGCTGCTGGGCACCCTGCTGGCATTACTGCAAACCAGGGCCAGCGCCGTGCTCGCCTATTCCAGTGTTGCCAAGATGGGCATTATGAGTGCATTGTTCGGCTTTGCCCTGGCCAATCCTGCGCATGCCCAGGCGGTCATTGCGGCTCTGCTACTTTTTGCCATGCATCACCTGCTGGTTAAATCGACCCTATTCCTCGGCCTGCACAGTTATCGACAAACCCGTGCGCGTAAGGCGGTATTTGTCGGCCTGGCGATCCTGGCCCTGAGCCTGCTGGGATTACCGCTGAGCGGCGGTTCCGCGGCCAAGTTGCAACTGGCCGCGGCAACTCAGGATGAGCTGTCTTTATTACTGTCATTGTCGGCTGTTGCCACCACCCTGATGATGCTGCACTTCCTGCAGCGGGTGAGACAGACGAAGCCTGCAGCCGCGGATGAAACCGATGCATCGATCATGGGTACCAGACCATGGGCGGCCTGGTGGCTGCTGTTGCCCATCGCCTGGTGGGCTCCCTTCGCCCCGGCATCTATCGCATTCGATGCCAAGAGCCTGCTCCTGATCGCCGGCGGCATCTTGCTATTCCTGGTCATTCGTCGCTATCAGACCCAACTCAGGCGGTTACCGGTTTACTGCCGGCCAGGCGACCTGTTCCACCTGCTGGCACGCATCCGGCTGCGCAGCCCGCTGCGCTATAAATCCAACCAGGCACTGCTACCGGACCTTTTATTGCCGGAGCAACAGAGCGCAAACGATGCCAAGTCCAGCCAACTGTCGTTGACCACGCCCGGCGTCTGGTGGTTCGTGGTTACTGCACTGTTGATTGCCGCACTGTTTATACCCATTTACTTATAATCTAACCAGGAGATCCCATGCAACGGTTCAAAAATATTTTATTCTACGTCGATGGTCAGGATGCACCATCCGCTTCACTATCGCGAGCGGTGAAACTGGCTGAATCCAACGAGGCTCGCCTGACCCTGGTTGACGTTATCGAACCGGTCGATACGCCGAGCGAGATCAAGTCAAGGTTTCATGTTGAATTATCCGACCTCCTCAAGGAACAGCGCGGCCAGGCCCTGCAACAGCTGTGCGAGCCCTTTCAGCAGGAAGACCATCTGATCTATACCAAGGTGCTGGTTGGCCTGTCTTTCGTCGAGATCATCAAATACGTCGACAACGGGGAGTTTGATTTGCTGATCAAACAGGCCCGGCCACCCGCGGGTATCAGTGAGCGGATATTCGGTAGCCACGACCTGCACTTGTTGCGCAAATGCCCGTGCCCGGTGTTGATCGACCGCCCCGGTTCTTCCGCACACTATCAGCGGATCCTGGCCGCGGTCGATACCAAGCCGACCGAGTCGGGCAGCAGCGATACCCTGGTCATGGACCTCGCCACCTCGCTGGCCGAACGTGAACAGGCAGGGCTGGATGTGATCCATGCCTGGGACCTGCAGGGTGAATCGACGTTTCGCAGCGGCCGCTTTCGGCTGCCCGGTATGGAGCTCGAAAACATGCTCAGGCACCAGGCCGAGATCCAGCAGGACAAGCTGGCTGATTTACTGGGTAACTATGGAATGAAGGTTGATGATGATAATGTACACCTGGTCAAGGGTGAGTCGGCCGAGGCGATCAATCAGCTGGCGGAGCATCAGGCCAGCGATATCATCGTCATGGGTACGGTAGGGCGGGTTGGCATACCGGGTCTGTTTATCGGCAACACTGCCGAGGAAGTACTGCAGACCACGCAGAGCTCGGTGCTTGCGGTCAAGCCCCAGGGCTTTAAATCCCCGGTACTATGACCGGCCAACCGGGTTGTATCTGGCCATCGTAATAATTTTAATCCAACTTAGATAACGGACCTCGCATGCAAAATCTCAAACTCAATCTGAAACACCTGCGCTATTTCTGGTCCGTGGCAAGTCTCGGCTCGATCACCAAGGCCTCGGAGGCCCTGTTCCTGACCCCGCAGACCATCAGTGGTCAACTGCGTGACCTGGAACAAAGCATGGGCGAAAAGTTATTCGAACGCGAAGGCCGTAACCTGGTGCTCACCGAGACCGGCCGCCTGGTGTTTTCCTATGCTGACGAGATGTTTCAACTGGGCCTGGAATTACAGGATGTACTCGATGGCCAGACCCCGGGCACCACGATAACGGTCAAGGTCGGGGTGGCGATGATCGTACCCAAGCTGCTGGCTTACCGGGTACTGGAACCGGTGTACCAGATCGGCGAGTCGATCAATCTGATCTGCCATGAGGCCCCCCTGGTCGATCTGTTGGCCGATTTGTCCGTGCACAAACTCGATGCGGTGCTGAGCGATAGCCCGATCAATCCTTCACTTAATATCCGTGCCTATAATCATTCCCTGGGCGCATCCGGGATTACCTTTTTTGCAGTGCCCGAATATGCCAGGCAACTTGCAGAGAATTTTCCTGCCAGTCTCAACGGATTTCCATTCCTGATGCCCAGTCATAGCAGCAGCCTGCGCCGCAGCCTGGAAAACTGGTTTGACCAGAAAGAGATCACCCCACGGGTGGTTGCCGAATTCGAGGACCGGGCCCTGATGAAAGCCTTTGGCGAAAGAGGAACCGGTGTCTTCACGATCCCGATTACGATGGAAAAAGATGTACTCGAAAAATACAATGTCGAAGTCATCGCGCGTACGGATGAAGTCAAAGAGAGTTTTTACCTGATCTCGCCGGAACGCCGGATCAAGAACCCGGCGGTGACCGCGATTACCGAGGCTGCGCGCAGCAACCTGTTCTAGCCATTCGTCATTGGATCAAGTCTGGTCAGGCAGTGGGTGACCAGACTCCAGTGGGTCGATTCCGCTACATCCTCAAGGGCTATCCAGATAGTTCGTATTTTTCTTAATATTGGTCAAGTTAAATCGACTTTTAGTCGTTTTATCAACACTCTATATTAATTGATAAGTCCAATAATAAGGAGTGAACCATGCAACTAGATATCCAGAGCCGCGGCTTTTCCCTGTCCGAGGCCTTAACCGCCTACGTCAAGCGTCGCTTGATCTCTGCGGTTTCGGCACATGATCATCATATCCAGAATATTCGGGTCAGGCTGTCGGATATCAATGGCCCGCGCGGTGGCGTGGACAAGTGCTGCCTGGTGCATATCGAGCTTGCCCGAAAAGCCGCTGTCACCGTCCGTGAAACCTCGGCCGACATGTACGCGGCGATAGACATGGCCAGCATACGACTTGGCCACAGCGTTGGGCGACGCCTGCAAAAAACCCGAAGCCCGAAGCGTCTGGCCAAGGCCCGTCAGGCTTTACCCTTCAACAAGCATACCTACGCTGCCTAGGCGCGCGGGAGATCGAGATGAACCCAACAAACCTGGCCACCGGCAACCGCCAACAGGTAGCTATCCCGTCCACCAACAAGGTGCTACGCAACACCTTTTCGTTGCTGTCGATGACCTTATTGTTCAGCGCGCTAACCTCCGGCATATCCATGGCCCTGAACTTGCCGCACCCGGGCATATTGCTCACCCTGCTCGGTTATTTTGGCCTGTTGTTCGCGGTCAGCCATTACCGCAACAGTTCGCTCGGCCTGGTGCTGGTATTCGCTCTGACCGGTTTCATGGGCTTCACCCTGGGTCCAATCCTCAACAGCTACCTGGCCCTGCCGAATGGTGCCGGGCTGGTGATGATGGCTATGGGTGGCACCGCCCTGATCTTCCTCAGTCTGGCCGGCTATGCGCTGGTCAGTCGCAAGGATTTCAGTTTTCTCGGCAGCTTTCTGCTGGTGGGTATCCTGGTTGGCTTCATCGCCGCCCTGGTCGCGGTATTCTTCGAACTGCCGGCCCTGTCCCTGGCGGTCTCCTCGATGTTTATCCTGTTGATGTCAGGACTGATCCTGTACGAGACCAGCAACATCATCCATGGCGGTGAAACCAATTACATTATGGCCACGGTGACCCTGTTCGTGGCGATTTTCAACCTGTTCACCAGTCTGCTGCACCTGCTGGGTTTTATGAATAGCGAATGATTTCAGTCACCCTGTGAATCCTCGGTTTACCGCCATATTGCATGGCGGTTTTTTTTCGCCTGATGGTTTCGCTCCGGCTTAATTTTTATCCACCTGCTGCAGCATCGTCTGCAACTGCTCCCTGAGGGCGGAGATATCCGCGCGGATCAGGTCGACATCTTCCTTGCTCGAGAACTGGTGATGGCGGGTCGATGCATCCTGTTCCTTCACGGTTGCCAGCGCATCGACGATGATCCCGATGAACAGATTCAATACCATGAAGGTGGTGACCATGATAAACGGGATAAAGAATAACCAGGCATAGGGATAGACCTCCATCACCGGGCGCACTATGCCCATCGACCAGGATTCCAGGGTCATAATCTGGAACAGGCTGTACATCGAGCTGCCGAGGTGACCGAACCACTGCGGGAATTGCTCACCGAACAGGGTGGTACTGATCACCGCGCCGATGTAGAAGAAGATCAGCAACAGGCCGCCGACCGAACCCACCCCGGGTATCGCGATCAACATCCCTGCCACCACCCGCCGAATCGAGTCCACCGTGGTAATCAGGCGTAATACCCGGAAGATACGGAATGCGCGCAGGATCGACAGTTGCCCGGTAGCCGGGATCAGGGCAACCCCGACGATGACAAAATCGAAGATATTCCAGCCCTGCCTGAAGAAAGACAGCCGGTAGACCAGCAGTTTCATCAGTAACTCGATGACAAAGATGGATAAACACAGCTTATCAATCAGCTGCAGTACTTTCAGGGTGGTGGGATCGAGCCCCTTCACCGTCTCGATGCCGAGCACCACACCATTGATCAAGATGACGACGATGACGAAGTTGTGAAACCATCGCGCCTCAACAATCTGTTTAAGCCAGTTCATAACACTATCCGCTTGGGTAAAGAAATATGCAAGATGCAAAGGGCGAATTTTAACAACGCTGGCTGAGAAATCACGCCGCTAATTTACCCGGCTGTGCAGCGAAGATCATCTGCTCAGCATCAACCGGCTTGGTTTGAACCCTGTGTCAGGCAAAACATCGGTTTCAATTTGGCCCAAACAATTTACAATCCGGACCCAAAGCCTGTCAGCTTATTTGCTCACCTTGTTAACGGAGGCTTCAATGCCCGAATCGGCCAGCCCAACTACTTCCGGCAATCAAGCCGGGCAACGCATCCTGATCCTGTTCGCCCATCCGTCCCCGGACCGCTCCGAGGTGAATATACCGCTGGCGCAGGCAACCGGAAAGCTGCCGGGGGTGACCCTGGTCGACCTGTATGCCGAGTATCCCAACCTGGACATAGATGTCGATCGCGAACAACAACGCCTGCTCGATCATGACATCATCGTTTTCATGCATCCCCTGTACTGGTACTCGACGCCGGCCATTCTCAAGGAATGGCAGGACCTGGTGCTGGAACACGGTTTTGCCTATGGTTCCGAGGGCACCGCGCTGCACGGCAAGATTTTCTTCAATGCCCTGACCGCTGGCGGCGCCGAATCGGCCTACTGCCCGCAGGGCTATAATCACTTCAGCATTCGTGAGTTGCTGCAGCCGATGGAACAGATGGCGCTGCTGTGCGGGATGACCTACCTGCCACCCTTTGCCCTGTTCGGCGCTCGCACCGCGGTCGAGGAAAATCGCCTGCAAGATCATATTCAAGACTGGCAGCGCCTGGTCCAGGCCTTGCACGAAAACCGGGTGGATATCGACCAGGCGCGGGACCTGCCCAAACTCAATGCGGATCTTGGCCGCTTGCTGGAGGAAACCGCATCATGAGCAATATTCTGTTACAGGCTTTTATCTATCTTTGTGCGGCGGTCATCGCGGTGCCGATTGCCAAGCGCCTGGGCCTGGGATCGGTATTGGGCTACCTGATTGCCGGCATCCTGATCGGACCGGTACTGGGTCTGGTCGGTGCCGAGACTCATGATATCCAGCACTTTGCTGAATTCGGGGTGGTGATGATGCTGTTCCTGGTCGGCCTCGAGCTGGAACCCCGCTTGTTGTGGCAGATGCGCAGCCGCCTGCTGGGGCTGGGTGGATTACAGGTGGCGATCACTGCCGCGATCCTGTTCGTGGGTGCCTGGCTAATGGCTATCGACTGGCGTTCGGCGCTGGCCATCGGCCTGATTTTTGCCCTGTCCTCTACCGCGATCGTACTGCAAACCCTGAATGAGAAGGGCCTGACCAAGACCGATGGCGGTCGTGCTAGCTTCTCGGTGTTGCTGTTCCAGGATATCGCGGTGATTCCAATGCTGGCCCTGATCCCGCTGCTGGCGATACCCGAACTGGGGGCGTCCGCCGGCGATGCGGTATCGGCCGACCATCATGGCCACGTCAGCCTGGTCGAAAACCTGCCCGGATGGGCCTACGCCCTGGTCGTGCTCGGCGCGGTCGCGGCGGTGGTACTGGGCGGTCATTACCTGACCCGACCGTTGTTTCGCTTCATCGCCGAATCGCGGTTACGGGAAATCTTTACCGCCAGTGCCCTGATGCTGGTGATCGGTATCGCCTTGCTGATGACCCTGGTCGATTTATCCCCGGCGCTAGGGACCTTTCTGGCCGGGGTGGTACTGGCCAATAGTGAATTCCGCCACGAGTTGGAGTCCGATATCGAACCCTTCAAGGGCATCTTACTCGGTTTGTTCTTTATCACGGTGGGTGCCGGTATCGATTTCGCGGTGTTGTCTAATGACCTGGGGTTGATCCTCGGCCTGACCCTGGGTGTGATGCTGGTTAAAGGTATCGTGCTGTTTGCCCTGGCCCGCCTGTTCAAACTCGATTCCCGCGACGGCTGGCTGTTCACGCTGAGCCTGGCCCAGGCCGGTGAATTCGGTTTTGTCCTGTTGAGCTTCAGCCTGCAGAACAATGTTATCGATCCGGAGCTGGCGAAGATCCTGTCCCTGATTGTGGCGCTATCGATGCTTTTGACTCCGGCACTTTTTATAATCTACGACAAGCTGATCTTATCCAGATCGACCTCGGATGTCGCAAGGGAAGCCGATGCAATCGATGAACAAGGCAGCGTCATCATTGCCGGGGTAGGCCGTTTCGGACAGATCATCAACCGCCTGCTGGTCGCTTCCAATATCCCCACCGTGGTCCTCGATCACGAACCCAACATGATCGAAACCTTGCGCAAGATCGGGGTCAAGAGCTATTACGGTGATGCCACCCGCAGCGACTTGTTACATGCCGCCGGTATCGACCAGGCCCAGATCCTGATTATCGCCATCGATGACCGCGACCGCGCGGTGGCAATGGTCGAGGAGGTCAAGCGTCATCATCCTCATATCAAGATCATCGCGCGCGCGTTCGATGTCGG
>JASJBV010000124.1 GCA_030066335.1 Gammaproteobacteria bacterium | reverse complement strand
AAAAAACTGCAGCAGAATAACCTGCAGTCGGAAATCCAGGTATCCCGGTTTGCCACCTCCCTGGCCTCGGCCCGGGCCCAGGTCAAAAGCATTGAACTGGAGATAGATAACACCCGGGTGGTGGCGCCGTTTGCCGGCATTCTCGACCGGTTGCCGGTGGAGGTGGGTTCCTATCTCGGCAGTGGCGATGAACTGGCGCGGATCCTGGAGCAGGACCCGGTCATCTTCGTCGGTTATGTGGACCAGCTGGAGCGTCATCGCCTGGTCCTGGGTGACAAGGGCATCGCGCACATGGTAACCGGTATGATCGCCGAGGCGGAATTGCGTTACGTGGCCTCGGAGGCGGATCCGGTTACTCGCACCTTCGAGGTCGAGTTTGAAATTCCCAATCCCGACGGCTCACTGGTGTCCGGCATCAGCGCTGCGCTGAGTATCCCGGTACGTTACGTTTCCGCGTTCCGGTTGTCACCGGCCCAGCTGTCGTTGAGTAATTCGGACCAGCTCGGCATCAAGATCGTGAATCCCCAGGGCCAGGTGGAATTCCTGCCGGTGCAGATTATCCGCTCCAACGCGGATGGGGTGTGGATATCCGGTTTACCCGATGGCGCCCGCATCATCACGGTCGGCCAGGGGTTCGTCCAGGCCGGGGACCAGGTGATTGCGGTGGATGAAGCGGACATCGCCAGCGGCGCAGCAGCAGACTGATGGCTACACCGATCGACACTATCATTCACCGCTCACGTCCGGTCTTGCTGATCCTGTGCCTGATCCTGATTGCCGGGAGCGTCGCCTACATCTCTATCCCCAAGGAATCGGACCCGGATATCGCGATCCCGATCATCTATGTATCGATTCATCACGAGGGTATTTCGCCGGAAGATGCGGAGCGCCTGCTGATCCGGCCGATGGAGAGTGAACTGCAGAACATCGAGGGGATCAAGGAGATGACCTCGACCGCGGTCGAAGGCCATGCCACGGTGGTGCTCGAATTCGATGCCGGTTTTGACAGTGATACCGCGCTGGATGATGTGCGGGAAAAGGTCGATACCGCGAAATCGGAATTGCCTGCCGAAACCGATGAGCCCACCGTACACGAGGTCAACGTGGCGCTGTTCCCGGTGTTGGTCGTGACCCTGTATGGCGAGGTAGAGGAACGGTTACTGGTGGAGACCGCGCGGCGCTTGCGCGATCAGCTGGAATCACTGCCCGGGGTGCTGGAAGCCGACATCGCCGGTGACCGTGAGGACCTGGTCGAGGTGCTGATCGATCCGGTCAGGGCGGAAAACTACCAGCAATCACACGAAGCGCTGATCAGCTTTGTCGCCCGCAACAACGAGCTGGTGGCGGCCGGGGCACTGGATACCGGCAGCGGCCGCTATTCGATCAAGGTACCGGGCTTGTTCGAGAGCGTCGAGGATATTCTGAACCTGCCGATCCTGGTCAGCGGTGACAGCCTGGTGACTTTTTCCGATGTCGCGGTGGCCAATCGTACCTTCAAGGACCCTAGCGGTTATGCCCGGGTTAATGGCCAGCCGGCGGTAGTGCTGGAAGTGACCAAGCGCATCGGTACCAATATCATCGACACCATCGAGCAGGTCCGGCAGATGGTGGCCGAGGAGCAGGCCAACTGGCCCGGCGGGATCCAGGTCTTGTTCACCCAGGACAAGTCGAATGATATCCGCGATATGCTGTTCGACCTGCAGAATAATGTCATTGCCGCGGTGCTGTTGGTGATGATCGTGATCGTCGCGGTGCTCGGTTTGCGCACCGCGGGCCTGGTCGGACTCGCGATCCCCGGTTCTTTTCTGGCCGGTATTCTGATCATCGCGATGATGGGGCTGACGGTGAATATCGTCGTGTTGTTCTCGCTGATCATGGCGGTCGGCATGCTGGTCGATGGGGCGATCGTCGTGGTCGAGATGGCCGATCGCAAGATGGCCGAGGGCCTGCCGCGGATCGAGGCCTACGCCTTTGCCAGTAATCGCATGGCCTGGCCGATCATCGCCGCCACCGCAACCACCCTGGCCGCATTCATGCCGCTGCTGTTCTGGCCCGGGATCGTCGGTGAATTCATGAAATACCTGCCGATCACCCTGATCGCCACCCTGTCCGCGTCGTTGTTCATGGCCCTGGTGTTTGTGCCGACGCTGGGCTCACTGGTAGGCAAACGGGCCGCCGACAGCGAACGCAACACCGCGCGGCTGGTGGCCGCCGAAGACGGTGACCTGAACAGGATCCAGGGCTGGAGTGGCCGTTACATCAGTTTCCTGCGCTTCGCCATCGACCATCCCCGGCTGGTGATTGCCCTGGCCTTGCTGATCCTGGTCCTGGCGTATACCGGCTATGGTGCCTTTGGCAAGGGGGTGGAGTTCTTTCCGGAAGTCGAGCCGGAGAATGCGGTGATCCAGATTCGGGCGCGAGGTGACCTGTCGATCCAGGAACGCGACCAACTGGTGCGCGAGGTCGAGGCCAGGGTCATGGATATGCACGAGTTCAACAGCATCTACGCGCGCAGCGGTTCTGAATTTCGCTCGCAGGTCAGCGCGGATACCATCGGCCTGATCCAGCTCGAATTCATCGACTGGGAATTGCGCCGCCCGGCCAAACAGATTTTCAGCGAAATCCGCCAGCGTACCGAGGACCTGGCCGGTATCATCATCGAGATCCAGGAACAGGAATCCGGGCCGCCGGTGGGCAAACCGGTGCAGATCGAGTTGAGTTCGCGCGATCCGGCATTGCTGCCGCCCGCGGTGGCCAGGATACGCGGCGCGTTGGACCAGATCGGCGGCTTCATCGACGTCAATGATTCTCGCCCGATCCCGGGCATCGAGTGGCAGTTGAAGGTCGACCGTGCCGAGGCCAGCCGCTACGGGGCGGATATCACCACCGTTGGCAGCGTCGTCCGTCTCGTGACCAATGGGGTCAGAGTCGGTTCATACCGGCCGGACGATACCGACGACGAGGTCGAAATCCGCGTGCGTTACCCGATCGGCGATCGCAGTATCGACCAGCTGGACCGGCTGCGCATTCCTTCCACCCAGGGCGCGGTACCGATCAGTAATTTTGTCACCCGTTCCGCCAAGCCCAAGGTGGGCACCATCGAGCGCAGCGATGGGCGCCGGGTGATGACGGTCGAGGCCAATGTCGAGGAAGGCTTGCTGCCCGATGACAAGGTGCGCGAGATCCGCCAGTGGATCGCGCAGGCCGAGTTCGATCCGCGCATAGAATTCACCTTCAAGGGCGAGGACCAGGAACAGCGTGAGGCCGAGAACTTCCTGCTCAAGGCCTTCGGCGTCGCCCTGTTCGTGATGGCGGTGATCCTGGTTACCCAGTTCAATAGCTTCTACCAGTCGCTGCTGATCCTGAGCGCGGTGTTTTTCTCCACCATCGGGGTGCTGCTGGGTTTGCTGATCACCAATCAGCCGTTCGGTATCGTCATGAGTGGCGTCGGGGTCATTGCCCTGGCCGGCATCGTCGTCAACAATAATATCGTGCTCATCGATACCTATAACCGTCAGCGCAAGCGCGGCCGGGATACGGTCGAGGCGGTGTTGCGCACCGGTGCATTGAGGTTGCGGCCGGTCTTGTTAACCACCATTACCACGATCCTTGGCCTGATGCCGATGGTACTGGGAGTGAATATCGACTTCATCGGGCGTGATATCTCCATCGGCGGTCCGTCGACCCAGTGGTGGACCCAGCTGGCGACCGCGGTGGCCGGGGGCCTGGCTTTCGCTACCCTGTTGACCCTGGTGATGACCCCCTGTTTGCTGGTGCTGGGTGACAGAAACAGGCAGGTTTCGACCTGACTTGGCGACCGATAACGACTGGATTGACCAACTGTCAGCCTAATCTGCTGCACTCTCAGCGACGCCGACCTGATCCCTTGCCACTTGGACCCGAGGGCTTTGGTTTTATGCCAAATCGAGTAGGATTTGGACCCCGGTATTGCTGGGCTCCTTGCGGCAACCGGGTCCTGTCCATGATCTGTAGCTTGGCCCGGCCTTGCTGATCGAGCCTTACCTCAAACATCAGCGGCTGATTTGCCGTTGCGGTATCTGCCACTGCTGAAAGTTCACCCCAGCGCGTACCATAACGATAGGCAAATCCCTCGATTTTCCAGTGTCGAATCCCGGCGTAGGGTAATAAGCGCTCGCTGTTGAGCCTTTCGATCTCCAGCCTGGACTGATTCAACCGACCCGTTAAGCGCAGCGGACCTTCGATCGAGGCAAGCACGGATGGATCAGCGATGGTGTATCCGGCTGCTTTGATCCGGGCTGTTAACTGCTCGGCTTCACCCCGTAACAAGATTCGCGGTTCCGCTAATGGTTTAACATGTCGAGCCTGGATAATGCCGTTGGCATCGCGATACCCCGAAACCGCCAACGTCTGACCCTGTTGCCATTGACCGCTGTGATCAACCAGTTGGACCTGCTGGCCGAGAATCTCCAGGATCGCGGTTGCCTGGTTCCAATCCGACACCGGACCGATAATCTCATGCCGGATATTAAGCTGCAGCGCATCGGTGTATGGATTGGCATCCTGGGTCAACACTTCGACCGTTTCGCCGATGGCAAAATCATGATCGTCGACAGCCTGGCCATTTAAACTGAGGCGGGTTTGGCGGGTGATCTCGACTTCGACCCCGTTTACAAAGATCGAACCGAATCCGGTTACCGAGCCGACAATACCGGTACCGCCAATACCGTAATCATCATCGTCTAACGCAGCAAGCTGTTCCCTTTGCGTCGACAAGCAGGCAACCAGCAGCAGGCTGGCCAGGCTAATCAATCCCAGTTTGATAAGTTTCATGATGATTTCTCCTCGTCGTACCAGTAGCAGCCCATGCGGAAGCGCTGCGTTGCTTCAGGATTGTCCTTATCCTGCCGGTAAAGTTTGTTGGCGGTCATATTCAATTGCTGCAGCAATTCATCTCCCTGGGTCTCGGCCTGCTGCTTCAAGCTGGCAATTGACTGAGGGGTCAGACGGCCATAGTAAACGCTGCGTTCAAACATCGGTTCCGCATCATGTGACAGGTTATGGCTGATCGCGGCCAGGTGATCGTGGATATGCGTACCGAAATAATCACATAAACGATTGAAATCATCGCTCGGCACGAAGGCGGTTTGGTTCAATACGATATCCTGATCCTGGCGGCTTACGATACCCTGCCTGGTCCATTCGTCGAGCATCGCCCGTGGGCGAATATCCTTGCTGACCTGCGATACCAGTTGCTCGAAACCGGGTTGCTTTTCATTGCCATTGAATGCCAGCGGGCGCGGCTGCCCCTGCTCATCCCGGTATTCCGGCAGTGCCAGCCAATTGGCGATTAACTGGGCGCCAAGTGAACGGTTGTCGCTGGGGGCGGATTCATCTGTAGCTGTTTCACTGAGACGTTTGATGTCCTTGCGATGAACGCCGGTCAAAATAAACAGTCGACTGAAATTGGCTGATTCACCATCACGCTCAATCAGCTCGGTTGCCTGTTCGAGGTAAACCTTTTTCAGCAATTCACGCAGCATCGGGAAGGTCAGGTGCTGTCGAATCATCAGTTTGATCAGCGGCTTCAACAGTAACTGAAGCGCTGCGATCAACGTCGCCTGTTTTTTGTTCAAACCCGATTCATTCATTGGCTAACGCTCATTTCAGTGTTTTGTGGATTATGTCTCTTTGTCCGGTAATACCGGGGAAAAACACGATCCAGATCAATTTCAAGAGCAATCATAACTTGACGTGGGAAAATTTACCACATATATTTAATTACGTGAGAAAAATTCCCACGAACTTGATAAATGGAGTATTATTATGAAAACTTTACCTAAAAATTTACTGACAGTGTCCTTAGCCAGCCTGCTGGCGGTGACCGCCTTCGCCGATGAAGATCGGGTTACCCCACAGGTTGAAAATGAGCACAGCTATCAATATGAACAGCCCCAGGGTGAATTGAGTGGCGATAGGCTGATGGATCGCGATCGAGACCAGGATCGCGACAAGACCCGTACCCATGATCCTGAATTGAGTGGTGAACAACCTGCTTACCGTTACCAATATCGGGATCAGTACCGCAACGCGGTAGGTGAGCAACGCGGTGAATTGGTGCAGGAGCGCGTACAAGCTGAAAACCGAGTGCAACTGGAGCAGGATCAGGCGCAGTCTGTGCAGCCCGCAATGCAGTCACGCTATCGGCACCGGTTTGAACGTCAAACCGGCAGCAGCCGCCTGGGAAGCAGCAACGGCAGGCGTTAACATCAACCAACAGGCACAGGGAAGTGCCTGATTTTACTGGATCGGCTGTTATGGGAGATAGTGACGATATGAAACGATTATTGACATCAATTCGGATAATGACTCTGGCCTTGCTGGTGATGCCCTCGGCGCTATCCGCAAACTGGCTGATAAAGGGTGGCTACAGCTATGAGCAGGGCGATTATGGCTCTGATGAGGATCTCGAGGTATCAATACTGAGCCTGGATCTGGGTTATTTTGCCGACGTCTGGGGATTCTCTGTGTACTTACCTTATATCAGCGTAACCGGCGCTGTGACCTTCGTACCGACCTCGACTAATCAGGGCCCGGGTCGCGGTTCAGGCTTCGGTAGTGGCAGTACCGGTAGTTCGACTACCAGCAGTGAGAGTGTCACCCGTTCCGGGTTGGGCGATGTATCCCTGTCCATCTCACGTGCATTTTTCCCGGCCAGGCAGGGCGGGTTTTTCCATGAAATCACCGCTAGTATCAAACTGCCGACCGCATCAGAAAGTGACAACCTCGGTAACGGTGAAACCGATTATTCACTCGAACTGTTTTCCTCTGTCGACCATGGCAACTGGACTCCATCGTTCAGTCTGGGTTACCAGATTAATGGTGACCCAGCGGGGAGCGATCTCAACGATATCTGGTTTTATACCCTGGGTACACGCTATGCGATCAGTCGCAACACGGGCTTGAACGTGGCTTACGACTTTAGTCAGGCGCTGGCAGATGGTTTAGCGGACTCAGAATCTGTATCCCTGGTGCTTGATTGGCAATGGCCGGAGGGTACAACGCTGGGGGTCGAGTTAAATTCCGGATTATCTGATGCCAACGCCGATACCAGCATGATGATTTCTTTATCCAAGCGATATTGATACCTGTTGACCTGGTTCAGACTGGAATCACGCTGATGTTTTTCCGAACTATCAAACACGGTAATCCCGGATAGACCTGCCTGGATGATTACTTCACCTACTCTGGCTCAATTTTTGTGGCCCGGGCGCGCATACGCCCGGGTCTATATACGATCAATAATGGTAAGTCAGGCCCAGCTGCAAGGTGGTCGGCTGGTAATCCAGGTCTTTGTATCGGCCGTTGTTGCCTTCGCCCTTGAGATCGATGCCGGTGGTACTGCCGTAGCGAAGCTCAACCCCCATCGACCATTGCTCGTTAAGCTGGTAGTCGGCGCCGGCAAATACCTGGTAACCGATATCGCCATCACCGGACAACGAGGTCTCGACCCCATTCTGCTCGAGATCGATATCGATCTCCTGCATCCAGCTCAGGCCGGCGCCAACGTAGGGTGACCATTGCGCGGAATCCACCTGCGGATAATAAAAACCGTTGAGGAAGAACATATTGGAGGCATAGTTGCCATCCGAGAATTCAGTGTTATCCGCCAGCGTAACTGAACTGTCATTGGTCCGATATTCCCAGGCCAGTTCGACCGCGACCTGTTCGTTATAGCGGTAACCCCAGCCAATGCCGGCATTGAAGCCGGAGTCCAGGTTGATCCGCGAGGACCCGTCAACCGTGCCCAGGTTTTCGGTGTCTGCAGACAGGTCGGATAACTGGCTCAACCCGATGTAAGGGCGCACAAAAAAGTTGCCGGAGTTGGCGGCAGTTGCGTTGAGAGGCAGCATCAAGGCTGCTGCGGCCAGGATCAGTGTTTTGTTCATTTTCGTCTCCACAATCAATCATTGAACGTTAATCGTGGACACAGCTTATCCGGCCGGTTGTGAAAAAGACGTCAATAAGCGATCAAGACTTTGTAAAAATCAATCCAGTTGATAGAACGAATCTATCAAGCTGGTTTCGACGCCATCCTCAGCCACAGGTAACCGGCTACTCCGGCAATCACCGATGCGAACAGCACGCCGGTTTTTGCCAGCAGCAGGGACTCGGCCTGGCCCTTGAAACCCAGTTCGGCGATGAAGATCGACATGGTGAAACCTATGCCGCCGAGCAGGCCGACACCGACCAGGTGTTTGGCATTGGTGCCTTCTGGCATCTCGCCGATGCCGAGCTTGACCGCGATCAGCGAGAAGCCGGCAATGCCGATCAGTTTGCCAAGGATAAGCCCGGCCATGATGCCGAGGGTGATCGGATTGGTCACAACCGCAGGGATCTGGTCGAGGTGGATCGGGATCCCGGCATTGGCCAGCGCAAACAAGGGGACGACGATGAAGGCAACCGGAACATGCAGACTGTGTTCCAGTCTTTGCAGCGGGGTCTCGACCATGTGAATACCGTCGAGCAGGGTCTGGATCACACCACGTCGCTGATCCTCGTTTTCCATCAGGGTGCATTCAACTTTGTTTTCGCGTCTTTCGCTGAGGCGATGGCTGACCGCGCCAATCTTTTCCTCGAACAGGTTGACATCGAATTTGGAACGCGCGGGAATGGTCCAGGCGGTGAGGATACCGGCGACGGTCGCGTGCACGCCAGATTCAAGAAAAGCCATCCACAACAGGGTGCCAACCAGGAAATAGGGAAGTGGTCGCCCAATACCGAAACGATTGAAGGTGATCAAAACACCCACCAGAACAGCGGCGATGATCAGCGCTTCCCACACCAGGGTATCGGTGTAAAAGATAGCGATCACGGCAACTGCGCCGAGATCGTCGACAATCGCCAGCGCTACCAGGAAGGTCAGCAGGCTTTTCGGCACGCGGCTGCCGAGCAGGACCAGGACCCCGACCGCGAACGCGATATCGGTGGCCATAGGCACGCCCCAGCCGTTAATGCCCTCGCTACCGAGGTTGAAAACCACATACAGCAGTGCCGGCACTACCATGCCACCGATAGCGGCGACGATCGGCAGCATGGCCTGGCGCATCACGGACAGCTGTCCGACCAGCACCTCGCGCTTGATTTCCAGCCCGACCAGGAAAAAGAATAACCACATCAGGCCGTCGTTGACCCAGTGGTGCAGGCTATGCTCCAGACGCCAGTCACCAATATTGAAGCCGATCGGGGTATGCAGTACATGCTCGTAACCATGGTGCAGAGCGCTGTTGGCCAGGAACAGAGCGAGAATCGCACAGGCCATCAGCAGCAGACCGGAGGTCGATTCGTGGTGAATAAATTCCTCGAAAGGAGTGACGACCTTGTCGAAGGCCTTTTCCCAGGGGGCATGTGTACTCATCGTGATTGATAACCTGCTGTGAATGAGGGTAAATTTTCAGGCGGCGTAGTTTACAACATGCCGGCAATGAAAAAAAATCATCATAAATTATGGAGTTATTTGATGTTTTACTGGTCTTTAGAACGATGCGAATGAGTCGATTTCATGCCTATTTGAGTAATCTGCGGACAATCGTGGTCAGCCTGCTGTGGCTGCACAGCGCGCCAGGCATGGCGGCGACCCTGAGTGTCAGCCTCGATAACCCGCCCGAGGTCGGCTTTATCGAGTTGCAATTGTATGACTCGGCCAACGCTTTCGTTGCCCAGCTCAATCCGGTGCAGCAGCTGAGATATCCGCTCAATGAGCGAGCCAGCTATCTGTTTGCGGGTCTTGCCGCCGGTGAGTACGCCCTGCGGGTGTATCACGATGCGAACAGCAATGGCCGCATGGACAAGAATTTTATCGGCATCCCGATCGAGGCGATTGGCTTTTCCAACCGTTATCAGCCCAAGGCTCCACCCAATTACCGCCAGGCTGCTTTCACCATCGCTGAAAATCAACAACTGAATATTGATGTCGAGCTGTATCAACCGCTGGGGAAACGTGGCCAGCTGGGCGTCGGTGTCGGTATCATCGCCCGCAGCAGTCCTTACCGCGACTATGAAGGTGGCGTCAGCCAGGGCATCCCGGCGATTACCTATATCGGTGAGCGATTGCAGGTTTATGGGCCACTGATCCAGTATGGGCTGGTGGGCAGCGGCAAGTTGCGTCTGGCCTTGTCCGGGCAATATCGCATCGGCGTCTACGAGGAAGCCGACAGTCCGTTGCTGGCCGGTATGGGGGACCGGGAAAATACCTTCCTCGCCGGTCTGGCGATCGAGGCCGAGCTGCCCGGTGATATCGATGTTGCATTAGGCTACCAGCACGACGTGTTGGACCGTATCGGCGGCGGCGTCGGCAGTCTCAGTATCAGCAAGTCCTTTCAATCCGGTATCGTGCAATACACACCGCAACTCAGCCTCAATTATTTGAGCCCGGACATCACCCGCTATGATTTCGGCGTAGCCGAGGATGTGGCGACGCTGGCCAGGCCCGCCTATCACCCGGATAGCTCGACCAGCGTCGAGGTCGGCATCAGGTTTTTTAGCGAACTTTCGCGGGAGTGGCTGTTACAGGCCAGTATCAACCTGGAGCGCTTCGGCGACGAGGTGACCGACAGCCCTATTGTCGATGAGGACGAGGTCATCAAGGGTTTCATAACCATCGGTTATGTGTTCTGAATGGGTTGCGGCAAGCTTTGATTCCGGCGTTGGCCCGGTATCAGTCACGATAGAAGCGGATGTCGCTGACGCATAGTTCTGCCGCGAAATCCCGGCCGATCGCAACCAGGCCAATCCGCTTGAGCTTGCTCAGATCGAGCGCGCGCCCGGTGCGGTAAGCTTCGAAGCTGGCAAACGGCAGGGTGACCTGTTGCCAGTCCGTATCGGCGTAAAAACTCGCGCGGTAGGATTGCCAGGGCAGCCAGAGGTTGGTTGTGCGCAGATGGACATTATACTGTTGCTGATTGCCGCTGACCCACAGCTTGAGGCCATCGAAGCTCGCGGCATCCGCTGCATCCGCGCCAGCCAGGTCGAGCGCCATCTGGATGAAGCCACCATTGTTTTCGGTAGACACGGTACCGCGCAGACACAGGCTCTCCCGGCCCTGGATCTGATCGCGCGACAAACGGCCACTGGAGATACCGCCCATGACCTGGTCGGATATCATCCTCCAGTCAGCGTCAAGCAGGTTCATAGTTTGTGAGGTTTTGCTGGCTTGCTTATCGCTACTGTAAGCCATGACAGGTGTTACCGCCAGCGCCAATGCGGCAAGCAGGGATGACAGTTGGCAACAGAGCCCTGCCTCGACCGGGTAGCTTGTTCTTTGCGGAGGCCTCATTGCATTTAACTAGGTCACTGCACAGCGACAAACACACTGGCGGTAACCAGCGTCAGCAGTTGTAAGCCATTTATCAGCACGCTTCGTAAATGCAGCTTCTTGAAGTGATTGGCCGCACCGATGACCCCCTGTTTGTCACTGTCGCGAGCCAGGTTGATCTGAGGCATGAGTACCTGCCGGGCGTAGATGAACAAGACCGCGATCAGTCCGCAGGTGATGCTGATCAGCAGGCTGTGGCCGATCGCAACCAGGGCGCAGATAACCGACAGGATCGCCCCCCACAGATAGTATTGAGGGAAGAAAGCACGCAGGAATAACCCTGCTTCTTGTTCCGGCAGCGATCTGAACACCGTCGGTGCCACGGTGACGGCAAAAAACAGCATGCTGCCGACCAATGCACCGAGCAGCCAGATTACGCCAATTGTATCCAGGGTCATGATGTTATCTCCTAGACCTCGATGTTTTCGATCTCGATGACCATGTCCAGCGCATTCTCGATCATGTGCCGGGCATGTGACGCGGTCCTGCTCAGGTAGGCATGCATTTCTGCATCCTCGCGATTCCGGCTCTCACATTCACTGCTGTATTTTTCGAAGGCACTCAGGCTGGATATCAATTCGGCCAGATGATGCGGGCACTCGCACTGGATCACCGGAGAAATCGAGGCAATTTTCGCCAGGGCATCGTCACTATACCTTCTGGCCGGTGCCGACTCGCTGATCTCGCTGGGTACGGGGGTTTTGGGTTTGGTACCCAGCAGATCCGCGCTGTGCAATCCCAGGCAGTGTTCACGGATAGTCTGAGGATTCGCCGGGGCGCGCAGGGTGCTGGATTTTGACCTGGGGAGTTTTTCCAGTGCATCCTGGTTGGCGAAACGGTAAATGACCACGGCATGTGAGGCGTGCGCGTGATCCAGCCAGTCCATGATCTGCAGGGATGTCTCGGTCTGCAGAGTTGGCTGCTCGATGACCAGCACATCCGCCTCGATGTTTGCATGTTCGGCCAGGTAATTATTGATATTGGGGTAACTCGCCACCAGCTCGATATCTTCCAGGTTGAGTTCAGCGGCCTTCATCGCCCGCGTCAGTGATTCGCCGATAGTGAGCAGGCGAATCGGTGACTGGGGCAGGCCGTTTTTACTGACCTGGATGGTCTCATCGGCCCTGGCCTGAAGCTGGTCGATGCTTAACGTGGCGACATTACCTATCGAATCGCCGCCATCGACGAGGTTCTTGATCAATTTCAAGCGGGCAATATCATCCGCGGTGTACAAACGTCCACCGGCCTCGGTTCGGACCGGCACCACGGCAGCGTATCGACGCTCCCAGATACGTAGGGTATCCGAGGAAATACCGGTGAGTTTTGATACCTTACCGATGCGGTAACCTGAAACATCAGTCATGACTTCTCCTTAGTGGGTTAACTTATATGGATTGTATTATACAAAAGCTTGACAATATAGCAAATGTCAATTATTGTCCAAGACATGCCAGGTGTTTTCCTGGACAAAACCGCATTGAGGAGATCAATCATGATTCAATCAAAAGCAACAACATATAACCGTCAAGATGTCGTTTTAACCAAATTGGTGCTGGGATTTCTGTTTTCACCCCTGGTTATCCTGGTGGCGTTCGCATCGGTCCTTTCAATCTAATCAATTTTTTGTAGTAAGGTAGTACATTGAAAGTTATACAAAACCTAGACAACGGGGCTGACTAGTTACTAGAAGCCCCGTTGTTCTAGACCTCTGCAACACCCCCCCCCTGAGCTCAACACAGAACCAACCGCAACCTGTTTCGCGCTGGATAGGAAGACCAGCTGAAACCCAGTGCCAGCATAATGTGCCCGCTATACGGGCCAGCTTTTCTTTCCATCATTCACTGTAGGCCGAAGATTCAACCCAGAGTTACTATGCATTTAACTCCTCTCCAGTTGTTAAACTTAATCGATTAATCTTGTTATCTATCGCGGCGTAACCAGGGTCGATTCTGATGCCAGGCTTTGAAAATCGGTTGGCGAATGCCACCAGCCCCTATCTGCAGCAGCACAAGCATAACCCGGTCGATTGGTATCCCTGGACTGAAGAAGCCCTGGACCAGGCGCGTGCCCAGGACAAGCCGATCCTGTTGTCGATTGGTTATTCCGCCTGTCACTGGTGTCATGTGATGGCGCATGAGTCTTTCGAGGATGAGGCGACCGCGGCGCTGATGAATGAACATTTCATAAACATCAAGGTCGATCGCGAAGAGCGCCCCGACCTGGACAAGATCTATCAACTGGCACAGCAGCTGCTCAACCGGCGCAGTGGTGGCTGGCCATTGACGATGTTCCTGGTGCCGGACGACCATACCCCGTTTTTTGCCGGTACCTATTTTCCGCCGGTTGATCGT
>JASJBV010000123.1 GCA_030066335.1 Gammaproteobacteria bacterium | reverse complement strand
ATAGTGCCGGTGCGGCCGGTCTGCATGCACTGCAGGAAAACTACCTGTATACCAGCCAGGCGCTGACGGATTATCTGCGTCATCTGAGCGAAGATGGATTGCTCAGCCTGACCCGCTGGTATGAATCACCGCCGCGCGACAGTCTGCGCCTGATCGCCACTGCCCTCGTCGCGCTCGATGCAATGGGGATAGATCAGCCGGGGCAGCATCTGCTGGTATTGCGCAGCTGGCAGACAGTGACCGTGATTATCGCCCGCCAGGCATACACGCCGGGACAACTGGCCACTATCAGGCAGTTCTGTCGGCGCCATGGTTTTGACCTGGCATATGCGCCCGATATCCGGGCGGAGGAGGTGAACCGTTTCAATCGCTCGCACCAACCGTTTCTGTACCAGGGGGTTCAGGCCATGCTCTCCGGCCGCTTCGCTGCTTGGCAGGACAACTACCCGTTCGATATCAGTCCGGTCAGCGACGAGCGTCCGTATTTTTTTCACCACTTTCGCTGGGCATATCTGGATCGATTACTCGAGCAGGCCGCCGGTCTCGGCAAAGCCCAGCTCGAATGGGGATACCTGGTATTGTGGTTGACCCTGCTGGTCGCTGTGGCCGGCAGTTTCTTATTGATTATGCTGCCGTTGTGGTTTGGCCTGAGGATACGCGCGACCGGTGAACAGGATGACAAAACCTCGCGCTTCAGGTTATTCGTCTATTTCAGTGGCCTGGGTCTGGGTTTCATGTTTATCGAGATTGCCTTTATCCAGTACTTTATCCTGTTGCTGGGCCACCCCCTGTATTCGATCTCCATCGTGTTGACCAGTTTTCTGGTGTTTGCCGGGGTCGGTAGTTTTTTCGCGCGGCGCTGGCTGCAATCCGGGTTAAGCCGGGTACTATTGGCCATCGTGCTGATGCTGCCCCTGTATCTGCTGTTATTGCCGCTGATTTTCAACCTGTCCCTCGGTTGGTCTGAACCGATGCGCCTGGCCCTGGCGGTATTGCTGATCGCACCCCTGGCCTTCCTGATGGGGGTACCGTTTCCAATCGGCCTGGCCAAGCTCAGTGAGATAGCACCGGCCTTTTCGCCCTGGGCCTGGGGCATCAACGGCTGTGCCTCGGTCACCGCGGTGATCCTGGCCAAACTGCTGGCGATGGCGTTGGGATTCTCCGTTGTCCTGGTCTGTGCGATGCTGGTGTACGCCCTCGCAGCCTGGTCGATACCGCGGGCACGGAGTGTGAGCGATGCTTGAGTATGCTGAGCAGCAACGGACAGGCTCGATATGACATGAAATCGCCTTTTTCTCTGCAGATGCTATTGCCACTGTTGATCGTCCTGGTGGCACTGGCGATCATGATCCAGATCGGTATCCTCAGCTTCGCCTTCCAGAAACTCGGTCTGTCCGCCGACAGCGCGCTGGCGATTCTGTTGGCCGCCCTGATCGGCAGCGCGATCAACATTCCACTGTTCAGCATCAAGGCAATCCCGGTGGACGATGCCTTGCGTGACTGGCCACCCTACCAATTGCTGCGCCCGCATCAGCGTCCATTCCAGGGCAGGACTATCATCGCGGTCAATGTCGGCGGTTGCATCATTCCGCTGCTACTGGTGATCTACCTGTTTGTATCCCAGGCCCTGGAGCTATTGCCGGTATTGCTGGCGATCGGGTTGGTGACCTGGGTATCTTATGCCTTCAGTCGCGCGATCCCCGGTATGGGTATCGCCATGCCGATCCTGATCGCCCCGCTGGCCGCGGTGCTGGCAGCGGGTCTGATCTATCCCGAGCAGCGCGGTGCCGTGGCCTATATCTGCGGTACCCTGGGCGTATTGATCGGTGCCGATCTGCTCCGGCTCAAGGATATCCGCCAATTGGGTGCGCCGGTGGCCTCGATCGGTGGCGCCGGTACCTTCGACGGCATTTTCTTTACCGGCATTATCGCCGTGCTGCTGGCCTGAGGATTGGTGCTAAACTAATCATTATCTGGTGATTTCCGATAACCAGCAGCCATCAACCCTTGCAGGATCCAGCGACATGATGAAAAAAATAATACTGATGAGTTTTATCGGCCTGATGTTGACATTACAGGGCTGTTCCGATGATGGAATATCGCCTGAAGATGAAGTCAGGCAATTCATTGAAAATGGCATTCAGGCCGCGGAAAACCGAAATAGCGGTGACCTGTCGGATATGCTGTTTGACTTCTACACCGACCAGAATGGCTATGACAAGAAAAAGCTGGTCAACCTGTTGCGGGCCTATTTCTTCCGCCACAAGAATATCCACCTGTTCAGCAGGATTCGCGATGTCCGGATGCTGACCGATAGAGAAGCCGAGGTCGTCATGCATGTGGCGATGGCTGGCCAGGTGATCTCCGATGTCACCGCCCTGGCCAGCCTGCGGGCCGATCTTTACCGCTTTGAACTGGACCTGGTCAAGGAAGGTGACGACTGGCTGTTACGCTCTGCCAAGTGGAAGCGGGCGCAGATGAACGATATGAATTGAGGCCGGGTAATGCGACCGGGCGCGGATCATGGATGGGCCAGGATTTCGCGCTCGCTGTGTTGCAGGTTGTGGTCATCCGGGGCTAATTGCAATGCCTGGCGGATAGCGGTAAGCGCCTCGACCCGGTTGCCCTGTTTAACCAGCGCATAGGCCAGGTTATTCCAGCCATCCGCACGCTGCGGCTGGAGCCGGGTAGCGACACGAAACGCACTTTCTGCCTCGGCATAGCGTTGCCTGGCGAAGGCGGTATTCCCCAGCCCCATATGCAGAATATAGTTTTGCGGCCAACGTTGAACCCCGTTGCGATAGGCGTCCAGCGACTCCACGGCGACCGCCGCGCGGGTGAAAGGCTGTTCTCCGACGCTGACCGGCATCATCGACGGCGGCACCACCACCATCGCCCAATGATCGGCCCGTTGCCAGGTGCGTTCGAAAACCGAGAAGGAGCGCACCAGTCTCTGGGTCTTGCCGGAACGCAGGATGATCTGCTGGCGGGGCAAATCGTAACCGACGACGACCGCATAATGCCAGTAGGGAAAGAAGCCGAAGCCGAGATTCTGCAGCACCAGCACCGGATTGCCAGCCGCAACCTCCCGCAGCAGGCTGTCCAACTGGCCATCCAGTTCAACCGCCAGCCGCCCAAAGCTCCGCGCCGCGGTCAGCATCTCAACCTGCAGGCTGCCCTTGAGGCCGGGGATATAGACCAGCGGCACCAGTTGCTGGGGGTCGGTCTCAGCTTGGTAGTGATTGATAACGGTGGCCAACGCGGCGGGTCCGCAATGATATTTTTGTTGCGGGTAGAAAGGTGCGCTGGTGATCTCTGCGGTGGCAGCTATGGCGGGTGGCGATTGGCTGAGCCGCAGTGATTGCTGGGTGGTGCTGCAGGCACCCAGCAGAAGAAGACAAACCAGCGCAGCAGCAAACAGGCTACCGCGTCGGTTTGCCGGCATCGAGTTATTGATTATCTGGATGGACTAACAAAAGAGAAGACGTCCGTCACGCCCATGGCATCGGTGATAACCAACACGACAAACACCGCCACGAGTAAGCCACCGGCATCCGCACCGGCTGGCAATTCATCGATTTTTTGATTGATTTCAATGATTTGCTGATCGCTCATGCTGGCCACCCGGGCGCTTGCGATTTGTTCCTCTACGCCGAGTTCAACCAGTTGCTTGGTGATCTGTTGGCGGCTTTGTACCAGCTCATCGGTGGTTAAATCCTGCACCAACAGGCTGGGGGTGGTTACCATGCCGGCATGGCCCTGGGTTGCCATGATCAACAGAGCAACGGAGAAAAACGCGGAAGAGAAAAAGCTGAAGATTTTTTTCATAAGTGTATTCCTGATAACAGCCGAAGCTTATTTTAGTGAGGTCTTGTGGATGTATAGTTGATCTGCAGCGATTTTCAATCAACCGCTAGACAGAAGGAACAGGCTATAGGGAAGGATGACCGCTTGGAATATCTGGTTTGTAGGCGCGCTGGCAGGAATTAGGCGCCCCAAACAAAAAGACTTGGCGAGGTCACTCCCTTCAGAGACTGATTGGAGTTCCGGCCAAGTCTTCGTTGAGAGGTAACCCTCTCTGTTTGTATTTATAAAACATCCCTCGACCAAAGTAAATCACCTTTGGTGAAGAAAATGACCAAAGTTGTGTTAAATCAAAATAGCGGCAGTTTGGCTTGACTTTTTGACAGGGCTGGCATGGCTGGGTATAAGAGGCTCAGAGTATGAGGGGAGAACCAGATGAACTTGAGTGAACAGGAAAAAGAGAGATTTATTGAGTGGGTGAAGCTGAATGTCGATACCTCGATCGTGCCTGAAGACAGCCGCAATGAGGGGGCGCTGATCTTCAACCTGGTGCATGCGATTCGGGGCGATCGGGAAAAGTACAATGGCTCCGCGGAGCAGGATGAAGCGATCGCCCAGTGGATGTTGTCCAAGAACCAGTATTTTTAACCACTGATCAGGCCAGCCGATTCTGCGCAAACCTGATCGTGGCAGCCGCTTCAGTCAGCACAGCCGCCAACTTGCCGCTACTTGATAAAATCGACAACGATAGACAGCGGTTTGCCCTGTGCCCGTGCATCATGCCTGGGAATCCTGCGCACAAAAAACACCTGCTCATCAAAATCCTTTAGAACATAGGATTGCGCATCGACCCAGCATTGATGAAAAGTTATCGTCGTGCTTTTACGGATCTGGGAATTGATGATCGCTGCCGCCACTAAGGTATAGGTAGGAAACCACACATGACCATCAGGGGTTGTGACCTCTGCTTGCAGCCCACCGTTCAAAGAGGCTGAAACCTTTCCTCCCATGGCCGGATCGCAGATTATCATGCCCTGGCTGTTATAAACCGAACGACTGCGTAACAAGGGGGCATTGTAATCCGGCACGCTGAGGCGAAAAGTCGCTCCGGGCTCCAGGCATCGATAGATTTCATCGAATACCCCCGGCACCTTTGCATACAACACATGCTCCAGAACATCTTCAGCCTGGATGCCGCTGATTGAATTATCCGGCAGCGGCAATGGTGCGGTAATATCATGTTGAATATCACGATCGTATTTGGCTGCTAACGCCACCCCCCAAAACCGGTTGGACTGATACTGCCTGTCGCTGGGTGCAAGGTTACCGAAGTACAGGTAATCGCCCGGTCGAATCCGGGAAAAATCCGCCGGCGCGGACCCCGGGCTGGTAGATTTGGATTTTTCGCTATTCATAATTGTCGAACCAGGTTCTTACCAACCTGCTTCTTTCTCGCAACTGCGCATTATTAGCCAGTCTGTTATTCGTTTCAATCTTGTGGATTTAACGGGCCTTTTTGACCGTATGGTCAAGATTTCTGTGGTTGTTTTTTTAAAGTCCATTTTAGTCACCTCCTTTTGGCAATCAGCAAATACTAGCACTCAATTTATCCAGCAGATAATAACTCAATCAACTTCATGACAAGGATCAAGTCCCGGGGTTATTACCAGGCTGAGTGGTATTTTCCCTAAATTCTAGGTTTGTTAACCTGAGACTGATTGAGAACCATGGGTTATCCAACAGGTATAAAAAATGAATACTCAATTCCCTCAGCTTATAAAAAACCTCTTGTTAGCCATCCTGTTGTCACAGTTTGCGCTGGCACCCGCAATAGCCGATGACGATGATGAAGACGAAGGCCGGAATTTTTCATCTCGCCAGCTGTTGGTCACCTCAGTACAAACCGATCTGGCAGCCAATGAAATTACAATTCTTGGACAGAGACTAACCGGTCGAAAGTTCAAGGGTGATGACGATGATCGTAAGAAACCACGCAACCGGGTTCCGGAGGTAACGCTTGGTAATAATACATTGCAGGTCCTCAACTATAGCAGTGAACAAATCACCGCAATGTTACCCGATGGCATAGAAGCAGGTGATTATCTGCTCACGGTCTCAGCCGGCAGAGGAATAAGAAACAACGACAGTTATGCGCTGACGATTGGCGCGGTTGGACAGACCGGCCCCCAGGGTGAGGTAGGCCCGCAAGGTCCCCAGGGTGAGCAGGGTGCACAGGGTATTCCCGGACCGCAGGGTCCTATTGGGTTGCCCGGACCTCAGGGTGAACAGGGTCCACAAGGTGAGCTGGGGCCTCAGGGTCTGGCTGGCGATGATGGGGTACAAGGACCCAAGGGTGAAAAAGGGGATAAGGGCGATAAGGGTGAACAAGGCCCAAGGGGCATTATCGGATTGACTGGCCCAACCGGAGCAACCGGTCCGCAAGGTGAGCCAGGCCCTCAGGGCGAGCAGGGTATTCCCGGACCGCAAGGTGAACGAGGTCTTCAAGGTAAGCAAGGGTTGCAAGGAGAGGCTGGTCCGCAAGGTGAAATCGGTTCTCCAGGACCTCAGGGCGAGCCTGGCCCTGAAGGTATTGCCGGAGTCGATGGTGGACAAGGACCCCAAGGATTACCGGGTATAGATGGTTTAGATGGAATCAATTGCTGGGATCTGAATAGTGATGGAATAAACGATGCTAATGAAGATAGCGATGGAGATGGAGCATTTAACTCTCAGGATTGTGTTCCCGGGGCTTTAATTACCATCCTTGAAGAATTGGCCTATCTGAATCAGCGCCTGATTAATTCCGATCTGGATGGGGATGGTTTTACGCCTGCGAACGGGGATTGTAACGATGCCGATTTTGATATTAAACCCTTTGTTCAAGATAAGCCCGGAGATGGCATAGACAATGATTGTGATGGTCAGGTTGATGAGGAAATACAGATTGACGCTGATGGTGACGGGTATTTCTCGATAGCAACTAAAGGAACAGATTGTAATGATGACAATCCTGATATCTTTCCGGGGCAATCACAATATTTTCCAGACAGTCAAGATTATGACTGTAACGGAGTGATTGAGTATCAATATCCAGTATCAATTATTGAATATGTAGGTCCGGATGCTGTATGTTTTGTTAGTATCGGTTGGTCGGATGGAGCTCCTGATCCCGCGGATTGTGGCGAATTAGCGACCTATGTAACAAAAGGAGGCAGTTGCTCAGAAGCAGAAACTGAACTTAGAGCAGTAACATGCAGATAACTAGTAAGAAATGCTAATATGAGGGCCATAGATCTGCTCTAACCTTCGGGCCGCAAGCGTGCGTTCAAAATCGTTCCCGACGATATTGTCGAACCAGGTTCTCACCCTGACCGGAGAAACCACAAATCAATACAGAGGCTCGGGGCCTCTCCATTGATAATTGGCGTCCCCGGCAGGGTTACTCCGCACATCCCTGTGCTCCGCCCTTCGGGCCGCACTACGTGCGTTCAATATCGTTCCGGACGATATTGTCGAACCGGGTTCTTACCCTTACCGGCGAAACCAATCATCAATACAGAGACGCAAGGTCTCTCCATTGATGATTGGCGTCCCCGGCAGGGTTCGAACCTGCAACCTGCTCCTTAGGAGGGAGCCGCGCTATCCAGTTGTGCCACGGGGACGGAATGTGGCGCGATTATACAAACCTAGTCCAAGCTTTGCACCGAATTCATGCGGACATCGCATTCAGGTCGATTTGGCCGGTTTCCAGTACTGCTGCAGCAGGATCCCGCAGATGATGATGACCAGGCCGAGCAGGGTGCTGGGCAGAATCTTCTCGTCCAGGATCAGGGCCAGGAACAGCAGGGAAATGAACGGGGTGATGTAGATAAGATTGGCGATACGGGTGGCATTGGGCGCCATTTGCAGGGCCTTGAGCCAGATAAAAAAGGTGATGCCCATCTCCAGGACCCCGACATAACCTATGGCCAGGTAAGGTATATCTGCCAGTTGGATCGACAGTTGCCCGCTGAACAGCGCATAGCTCCATGCCAGCGCGGTACCCGATATGAAACCGACGAACAGCTTGATCGAGGCATCCACCGGCAGGCGTGCACTCAACAGCCAGTAGCTGGCCCAGACCAGGGTACTGGCCAGTACCAACCCCAGACCCGTCGGATTCAACTGGCCCCAGGCCGCGAAGTTGCCGGCGGAGGCGATGATAACCGCACCGCAGAAACTCAGGCAGATGGATACCAGTCCGGTCAACTTCAGTTCATGCTTGAGGATCGGTACCGACAACAGGGCCAGCATCACCGGCCACAGGTAATTGAGCGACATCGCGACCTGGCCCGGCAACAGGTCATAGGCCTGGAACAGGATCATGTAGTAGAGAAACGGGTTGACCGCACCCAGCAGCACCAGGTACAGCCACTGGCTGGTAGATAGCTGTTTAAGTTGCTTTAACTTCCTGCTGGTAGCCAATAAAACACTCAGCACCAACAGGGACAGCAGGCTGCTCAGACATAACAATTGCACCGGGGTAATATGCTGCAGCGCGATCTTGAACGCACTGGCGGCACCGGCCCAGAACAGGATGGTCAGGAAGGTAAACAGGTAAGCCGTTTTGTTTGTCTGCATTTTAGGGAAAGCTTATGTGCCTGCTGAATGATTAGCATGATAAACAAGCCAGCCTGTCAAGGCCATGATCCTGTTGTCGGGTCACAACTTCTAACAATGCCCCATTTGGCGGATAAACCTGATCATCCAGCCTGAATTAAGATACAATGCTTGCCGGGTTGTTAAAGAATAAAAACCTTGAGCCATATCCTCGAAGTCAAAAACGTCAGTAAGTCATTCGATGCGTTAACCGTGATCGATGATTGCTCGATCGAGATCGAACAGGGCAGCATCACCGGCCTGATCGGCCCCAATGGCGCGGGCAAAACCACGATGTTCAATCTGATTGCCGGTGTTTATCTGCCAGACAGCGGTCAGATCAACTATGCCGGTGAGGACATAACCCCGCTGTATTCCCAGGCCCTGTTTCATCGTGGCTTGTTACGGACCTTCCAGATTGCCCAGGAATTTTCGCACATGACCGCGCTGGAAAACCTGATGATGGTGCCGGCCGACCAGCCGGGTGAAAAACTGAGCAATGTCTGGCTGCGCCCGGCCCTGGTGCGCTCGTTTGAGCGGGAAATCCAGCAAAAGGCCAACGATGTCATCGATTTCCTGAAACTGGGTCACATCAAGAATGAACTGGCAGGTAATCTGTCCGGCGGTCAGAAAAAGCTGTTGGAACTGGGGCGGACGATGATGGTCGATGCCAAACTGGTGTTGCTGGACGAGGTGGCGGCCGGCGTCAACCGTACCCTGTTGAAAGACCTGACGGCCAATATCCAGCGCCTGAACCGGGAACTGGGCTATACCTTTTTCGTCATCGAGCATGACATGGATATGATCGCCCAACTGTGTTCGCCGATTATCGTCATGGCCGAGGGCCGTAAGATGATGCAGGGCTCAATCGAAGAAATCCGCGCCAACAACGAAGTGGTTGAGGCTTATTTCGGCGGCGGGGTGATTACCACATGAGCCTGATCCAGGTAACCAATCTGGTGGCAGGCTATGGAGCTGGTGCGCCGATCCTGCGCGATGTCGATTTGTCACTGCAACAGGGACAAATAGGGGTCATAGCTGGCCCCAACGGTGCGGGCAAATCGACCCTGCTCAAAGCGATCTTCGGCCTGTTGCATATCCACAGCGGTGATATCACCCATAACGATCAGAGCATCATCCAATTGCGCGCAGACCAGCTGGTGCAGCAGGGCCTCGCATTCGTGCCGCAGGAATTCAATGTGTTCGATTCGATGAGCGTGGAAGAGAACCTGCAGATGGGTGCCTTTATCCGCAGCGATGACCTGAGTGATTCGATCGACCAGGTTTATCAATACTTTCCTCCGCTGATGGAAAAACGTAAACAACCGGCCGGGCAGTTGTCCGGCGGCCAGCGCCAGATGGTGGCGATGGGGCGGGCATTGATGTCCAACCCGAGCCTGTTGTTACTGGACGAGCCAACCGCAGGTTTGTCGCCATTGTTCATGGAAAAAATCTTCGAGCGCATCATCGCGGTCAACAAGTCCGGGGTGACCGTGTTGATGGTGGAGCAGCATGCACGCCAGGCGCTGGAAATCGCCGATATCGGCTTCATCCTGGTGACCGGCAAGAATGCCTATACCGATAGCGGTGATGCCCTGTTACATGATGACGAGGTGGCGAAGGCATTTCTCGGTGGTGTGTCAACGGCTACGTACCCACAGACTTAGTGGTAACGATTTATGAATGAGCTGATCTTTTTCATCAACAAGGTGCTGGTCTCCGGGGCGGCCATCGGCTCGGTCTACGCGATGGGGGCGATCGGGGTAACCCTGGTATTCGGTATCCTGCGCTTTGCCCATTTCGCCCATGGTGACATGATGACGATGGGTGCGTTCTTCGCCTTCGCGCTGACCGTGATGTTTCCCGGCGCCGGCCAGATGTTTGGTCTGCCCACCGGTTTCGTCATGCTGCCGTTCGCGATGGCAATCACCGCGGTCATCGCGGTGGCGCTCGACAAGACCTTTTACAAACCCTTGCGCGAGAACCACGTGTCACCGGTGGTGATGGTAATGGCGTCGATCGGCGTAACCCTGATGCTGCAGGGCCTGATCCGCCTGTTCGGTGGGATCGAGGCTCGCCACTTTTTCTTTGACGAGCGCAAGGATATCTTTCGGATTGCATTGCCGTTCGAATCGGCCAGCCGCAAGATCGTCATTACCGAGCCGCAGATCCTGTTGTTCCTGTTCACCCTGTTCGCGGTGTTTGCGATTCATTACATCTTGAACCGCACCAAGTTCGGCAAGGCGATGCGTGCGGTGGCGGATAATCCCGACCTGGCGCGGGTCTCGGGCATTAACATCGATAAGGTCGTCATCATTACCTGGCTCATCGCCGGTTCGCTGGCGGCAGCAGCGGGGGTCCTGTTATCGCTCGACGTCAGTCTCAAACCCGACCTGAGTTTCAACCTGTTACTGCCGATCTTCGCCGCTGCCATCGTTGGCGGGGTGGGGCATCCCTATGGCGCGATCGTTGGCGGCTATGTTGTCGGTTTTGCCGAGACCCTGTCGATCTTCAACTGGGCGATTCTAGTCAGGCCGTTTCGCGATTCGCTGCCCGAGTGGCTGGAGTTGCCGACCAAACTGGCCCTGGTCCCCACCGAGTACAAGATCACGGTGCCGTTCTTTATCCTGGTGCTGATCCTGGTCTGGCGCCCGACCGGTATCTTCAAAGGTAAGGTGATATGAACGAATTAATTACCCGCTACCGCAAGGAAACCATCCTGATCAGCCTCAGCGCGCTGCTGGTAATGCTCGTGTTCATCAGCTTTGGTGCCGCTTTCGGCCTGCGGATGATGGCCGAGATCGCCTGTTTCAGCATCATCGCTCTCGGCCTCAGTATCCAGTGGGGTTATGCCGGCCTGTTCAATGCCGGCATCATGGGTTTCATCGCGCTGGCCGCGTTCGTCAGTATGCTGGTGTCGTTCCCGGTCAATGAAGCGTTCCGTGAGTCGGAGTACGCCGGGCAGTTATTCTGGGTATTCTTCAAGCTGTTCATCGGGATCGGCATCATCTGGGGCATCGCCAAGTTGCCACCGTTGCAGGACCGGGTCAAGCTGCGGCGGCTGCTTATGTTGATTGCCATCGCGGTCACATACCTGTCATTCATGCATAACCTGCAACCGGTCGCCAGGGGCATCGAGACCAGTGCGGGGTTCATTGGCGGCCTCGGCATGCCGGTATGGATGGGCTGGTTGGCTGGCGGTATCGTCGCCGGGGTCCTGGCCTGGTTCGTCGGCCATATCTGCCTCGGCCTGCGCAGCGATTACCTGGCTATCGCAACCCTGGGTATTGCCGAGATCATCAAGGCGATCCTGAAAAATGCCGACTGGCTAACGCGCGGTACCCTGACCGTGTCGCCACTGCCATGGCCGGTCGCGACCCCGGGCGAGATCGGCTTTATCGCTTCTCGCGCGTTATACCTGACGGTGACGGTGGTGATCATTGCCATCATCCTGTGGTTACTGCAGCGTGCCTACAACGCACCCTGGGGGCGCATGATCCGGGCGATTCGTGATAACGAATTGTCATCGGCGGCGATGGGTAAGGATGTCAATGGGCGCCGGCTCGAGGTGTTTATGTTCGGTTCGGTATTGATGGGCATTGGCGGTGCCGCCCTGATCACCTTCAACAGCATCTTCGATCCCTCCGGTTTTCTACCGCTGCATCATACCTTCCTGATCTGGGTGATGGTGATCCTCGGTGGCGCCGGTAACAATATCGGCACCATGCTTGGCGCGGTCATCGTCTACATCGTCTGGGTGGTGTCGGAACCGGCGACCCTGGTCGTGTTCGAGGCGATTAAACATTTAGGTCTGGAATGGTTCGCCTGGCAGGCACCGAATGACTTCGACAGCCGCGCGCTGCAGATGCGCGTATTCCTGATCGGTCTGACCATTACCCTGGTCCTGCGCTATGCACCCAGGGGACTGCTGCCGGAAAAAATCCACAAGCTTTAGCACCTGTCGATGCAGCTGGCCCCTGACCGATGACCGCAAACCACAAGGATCAGATCTGCGTATTACTCAAGGGCATAGAAACCGGTGACCCGGCCTCGGTAACGGTGGTTAACGAGGCCAAATACATCCAGCATAACCCGCAGACCCACGAGGGCAGTGAGGGTCTGGCGGTGCTGTTCAAGCGCCTGGCGAAAACCTCGCCGCGGGTCAATATCGTACGGGTGTTCGCGGATGGCGACTACGTGTTCGCCCATACCGAATACGATTTCGCCAGTTCCAATATCGGTTTCGAGGTATTTCGCTTCGAGGACGGGCAGGCGGTTGAGCATTGGGACAATATCCAGTCGCGCAAGGGCCCCAATGAGTCCGGTCATAGCATGGTTGACGGGCCCACCAGGGTGGTCGATCTCGACCTGACGGAGTCCAATCGGCAGTTGGTGAAAGCCTTCGTCGATGAAGTTCTGGTCAAGGCCGGGCGGGACCAATTGGAGCGTTATGTTGCTGCCGATTACATTGAGCACAATCCGGACCTGGGCGATGGCCTGACCGTATTACAGCAGGCGTTGGCTGACCCGGCAAAAGTCTACCGGCAGAATCATCACCTGCTGGCTGAAGGCAACTTCGTGCTGGCGGCCAATCAAGGTATTCTTGGCGGAGTTGACCATGCCTTCTATGATCTTTTCCGGATTGAGGCTGGCAAGATCGTCGAGCACTGGGATACGATCGAGGCGATCCCACCGCGTGCTGAGTGGAACAATGACAATGGCAAGTTTTGATAGTTGATATGGCGACCAGTGAAACTGATCATCAGCACAAGGGCCACTATCTCGGCACCGAGATCGATGAAACCTGGTGGAAACGTTATCGCAAGAACAAGTTTTTCGCCCGCGGTAATGGTGAATACTGGTTTGATGATAAAGCGTTCTATTTCCGCCGTTATCTGACCAAACAACCGCTAATCATTCCGTTTGCCAACGTAACCGAATTGAAGACCGGCAAATCCCACGCTGGACGCTGGCAGTGGCGCTCAGTTGTCGTCAAATTTATCTGGCAACAGGATGGTCTGAGCTTGAGTTCCGGCTTCGTGGTGGGGCGTGATCAGCAGGAGACCGAGCGCGTGATGAACCAAATCCGGCATCTGATCGGATAATTACTCTGTGCCAGGCAAGTCAATGCTGTCATTGTTCTCGATCAAGGCCTGTCCATTGCCACCAACCGCCCTGCTGAACCGGTATGTGGATGACAACAACTATACCGACTGTTATCGAACCGATATCGGCCAGCGGGTGACCCATGCAAGTTATGTCCATGCTTTCTATACCTCCTGGCTGTTTAAGCTGGAGCGCTACATTTTAAAATGGGCAGTGTCCAAACC
>JASJBV010000129.1 GCA_030066335.1 Gammaproteobacteria bacterium | reverse complement strand
CCAGCGGGTAAGGATGACGTTGCATGAGTTGGCGGAAATGCTCGATAAATCCAGCCTGGTGGGCCTCTGCCAAATCCGGCGTGATCAATAATTCAGGCGGCAGGGACAAGGCCTGGATAATGGGGATATCCGCAGCGGGAAAATCCAGCCCGGTCAGCTCCGATTGCTTGACCCAGCGCCCCTGCTGGCCCTCCCGGCCGTGTGCTTTACCCCGGTAGGACTGGACTTCCCATACATCGAGGAAGATATTTTTGTCCGGGTACTCATGCAGCACACAGAAGAATGGCAGGGCCGACTCGACCCTGATGCCGGTTTCCTCCTCCAGCTCGCGCCGCATGCCGATAAAACGCGACTCATTCGGTTCCAGCTTGCCGCCCGGAAATTCCCACAGGTTTTCCAGATGCTGTCCCTGCTGACGCCGGGTGATGAACAGCTTGTGCGGGTGCTTCGGATGACGGATGATGCCGGCTACGACATGGGTGTAGGGTTTATCAGCTGCGGTATTCGGCATTTATCTTGACGTATTCATACGATAGATCAGTGGTCCATACCCTGGCGCTGGCATCGCCCAGGCCCAGGTCGACCCTGATCACGATATCCTGTTTCGACATTTCTCGCTGGCCCAATTCCTCGCGGTAGTTGGTATCCGGCAGGCCACGCTCAATCAGACACACATCTCCCAGGTACAGATTGACCCGTTCGATATCGAGCCGGGAAACCTCGGCTCGACCAATCGCGGCCAGGATCCTGCCCCAGTTGGCATCGGAAGCAAACAGGGCGGTTTTGACCAGTGGAGAATGCGCGATGGTGTAAGCCATTTGCCGGGCGTCCCGGACGTCGGCGGCATTGGCCACGTTGATCTCGACGAACTTGGTGGCGCCCTCGCCGTCACGCACGATGGCCTGGGCGAGTAATCTGAAGACCTCGTTCAAGGCCTCGATGAATTGGCCGTGGTCGGCATCGATGGCAACCTGGCTGTGCCCGGTTGCCATCAATACGCAGGCATCATTGGTTGATGTATCGCCATCAACGGTAATGGCATTAAATGATTGCTCAACCGCCTGGCTCAATATGCTGTCGAGCGCTTGCTGATCGATACGTGCATCGGTCGCGACGTAGGCCAGCATGGTCGCCATATCGGGCCTGATCATACCCGAGCCCTTGCTGATACCGGTAATGCTGATGGTCTGGCCATCGATCGTGAGTTGCCGACTCACCGCTTTCGGGATGGTGTCGGTGGTCATGATGCCGCGGGCAGCGTCCAGCCATTGATCCTCGCTGAGATCTGCAGCCAGAGCGGGGATCGCCGCGGCAATCCTATCGACCGCTAACGGCGCCCCGATGACACCGGTGGAAAATGGCAACACCGTTTCGACCGGCACCGAAAACTGGGTGCTGACATGCTGACAACTCTGCCTGGCATCGGCCATGCCCTGCTGCCCGGTGCCGGCATTGGCATTGCCTGAATTGATCAGCAGGTAGCGCGCGGCACTCTGTTGCAGGTGATCACGCGCCACTTGAACCGGTGCGGCACAGAAACGATTACGGGTAAATACGGCGGCCAGGGTTGAGCCCTCGGCGATTTCGATCAGGGTCAGGTCAGCAGACTGCGCATCAGCCTTGATCCCGCTATGGCAGGCCGCCAGGCGTATCCCTTTGACCGGATACAGTTGTTGCGGTGGAGCCAGGCCTACCGGCATTAGCTCAATTTACCGTGACAGTGCTTGTATTTTTTGCCGGAACCACACCAGCAGGGTTCGTTGCGTCCCAGTTTGCGTTCCTTACGTACATAGGGTTGATGGGCATCGGCCTGCTCTTGATCTCCGGAGGCAGAGAGCACGCTGGTCGCATCTTCATGCTGTAACTGCAAGTCGTCGTTCTCGTGATGACCCTGCTCCATTGCCGCGACCTCTTCCTCACTCTGGACCTGGATCCGGGTCAGGATCGTAATCGCCTCGGCCTTGATGCCATCCAGCATGTTGGTGAACATCTCGAAGGATTCACGCTTGAACTCCTGGACCGGGTTTTTTTGCGCATAGCCGCGCAGGCCGATACCCTGGCGCAGGTAGTCCATCGCGGCCAGGTGTTCTTTCCAGTGACGATCCAACACCATCAGCATGATTTCCTTTTCATAGCGTCGAGCGATATCGGTACCAACCTTGTCCACTTTCTGCTGATAAGCCTGCTCAAAATGCTCAGTAATCTTATCCAGGATCAGTTCATCATGCAGATGATCATCCTCATCGATCCAGTGCTGGATTGGCATCTCTTCACCAAACTCCTTGGCCAGCGATGAGGTAAGACCCTCAATGTCCCACTGTTCGTCGATACTGCCAACGGGCACGAACATGCGGAAATAATTCTCCAGCACATCCAGGCGCATGTCCTTGACCGCATCTTCGATACTATCGGTTTGCAGCAGGTCATCGCGTTGCTGGTATATTACCTTACGCTGATCATTGGCCACGTCGTCATATTCGAGTAGATGCTTACGGATATCGAAGTTGTGTGCCTCCACCTTGCGCTGGGCGTTTTCTATCGCCTTGGTGACCCACGGGTGCTCGATCGCCTCGCCTTCCTGCATGCCCAGTTTCTGCATCAGGCCGGACACCTTATCCGAAGCAAAGATACGCATCAGTGTATCTTCCATCGACAGGTAGAACCGCGACGAACCGGGGTCGCCCTGACGACCTGAGCGGCCGCGCAGCTGGTTATCGATCCGCCGTGATTCATGGCGTTCGGTACCCACGATATGCAAGCCGCCCGCTTCGATGACCTGGGCATGACGATGTTCCCATTCCTGCTTGAACGATGCGCGCTTGTCGGTTTGCTCTTCGGGGATATCCTCCAGATGCACTTCATAGTTACCACCGAGCACGATATCGGTACCACGACCGGCCATGTTGGTCGCGATCGTGACCGCACCCGGCAGACCGGCATCGGCAATAACCCCGGCCTCGCGCTCATGCTGCTTGGCATTCAGGGTCTGATGCTTGATCTTATCCTTGTCCAGCAGCCCGGATAGATATTCCGAGATCTCCACCGAGGTGGTACCTACCAGCACCGGTTGCTTGCGCTGGACACAGTCCTTGATGTCGTCGATGATAGCCTGGTATTTCTCTTTCGCGGTCAGGTAGATGAGGTCACCGCGATCGTCCCTGACCATGGGTTTGTGGGTAGGCACCACGACTACCTCAAGGCCATAAATCTGCTGAAATTCGAACGCCTCGGTATCCGCGGTACCGGTCATACCGGCCAGCTTGTCATACAGGCGAAAATAATTCTGGAAGGTGATCGACGCAATGGTCTGGTTTTCCTGCTGGATCTGTACCCCTTCCTTGGCCTCGATCGCCTGGTGCAGGCCCTCTGACCAGCGCCGCCCGGGCATCGTGCGTCCGGTGAATTCATCCACGATCACGACCTGATCATCCTGCAGGATATAGTCGACATCTTTCTGGAAAATCGCATGCGCGCGCATCGCCGCATTCAAATGATGCACCAGTGGAATATTAATCGCGTCATACAGGCTTTCACCCATGGTCAGCAGTCCGGCCTCGACCAGCAGGTCTTCCGCGGTCTGATGGCCCTGTTCGGTCAGGTAGACCTGCTTGGATTTTTCATCAATGCTGTAGTCGCCGGGACCGTCCTCCTCTTCGACCTTGCTCAGGCGAGGGATCAGGGCATTCATTTTGCTGTAGAGCTCCGAACTGTCGCTGGCCGGTCCGGAGATGATCAGCGGTGTTCTGGCTTCATCGATCAGGATCGAATCGACCTCGTCGACGATGGCGAAGTATAAATCCCGCTGTACCCTCTCATTCAATGAAAAGGACAGGTTATCGTGCATGTAGTCGAAACCGAACTGGTTATTGGTGCCATAGGTGATGTCGGCCTTGTAGGCCTCGCGTTTCTGGTCGTAATCCATCGTGCTCAGCACCACGCCGACACTCAGCCCGAGAAAGTTATATAACTTGCCCATCCATTGGCTGTCACGTTCTGCCAGGTAATCGTTGACGGTCACTACATGCACGCCCTTACCGGTCAGCGCATTGAGATAGGCGGCGAGCGTTGCGACCAGGGTTTTACCCTCACCGGTACGCATCTCGGTGATTTGATTATTATTCAGAATCATGCCGCCAATCAGCTGGACATCATAATGACGCATACCGAGTACCCTGGTCGATGCCTCGCGACACACGGCAAATGCCTCAACCAACAGCTGCTCGACGGTTTCACCGTCCCGGTAACGTTGCTTGAACTCCTCGGTTTTTTGTTGCAGTTGTTCGTCGCTGAGCGCCTGCAGGTCAGGTTCCAGGCGGTTGATCTTGTCGGCAGTTCGTCTTAACGCTTTGATGATACGGTCGTTTCGACTGCCGAAAATTTTTCTGAATATTTTTGCCAACATAAGTGCAGTAATGTTTTACCAAGACTAAAAGTATAAGCGCGGCATTATAATTCAAGGCCGGGGATGAGGATATTGCAATTTGCCACCGCGCTGAAAAAAGTCGGTGGAATCAGATGTTTTAATGAAGGTTGAGGGGAAAATCAGTTGGAAGCGTTGATGAATTTCATCGGATTGACGTTTTTACCGTTTTTCATCACTTCAAAATGGACATGCGGTCCGGTCGAACGACCTGAGGTACCGATCTCGGCAATTTGTAAACCCTTCTCAACGGTATCGCCAACCGCTACCAGCAACTTGGAGTTGTGTGCATAGCGTGTGGTGTAGTTGTTGCCGTGGTTGATATCGATTACCTTGCCATAGCCATAACGGGTACCGGCGAAGGTCACAACGCCCTTGGCCACTGCAATGACCGGGCCACCCAGCTTGCCGGCAAAGTCGACCCCCTTGTGCATTTCCCGCTTGCCGGAAATCGGATGGGTACGCATACCGTAGTAAGAGGATAACCAACCACTCTGAATCGGACGACCTCTTGGCTCAACCTCTTTCAACAGGTTGCGGCTCATCAACAGTTCTTCCAGAACCGCCAGTTGGTTTTGTCGATCGGACAGATTGGCCGACAGCTGATTCATCGCTTTATGCAACTCAGTGCTGTCAACGGTGGCTTGCAGGGTGGTTTCGGGGCCACCTAACGCCGGAGGCTGACTGAAATCGAACTCGCCCTTGTCGATCTTGGCCATCTGGATCAGTTTTTGCCCTACCGCATCGAGGCGGTTGACATGTGCCTGCAGCAGGCCGAGGCGTGAGGACAGCGCATCCACATTGGCATCGGACTCCTGCTTGAGATTATCCAGTTCCAGCTGTTGTTCACGAATCTTGTCGCGCCACTCGGATACGGTCAGCGAATGATCCGGTGATTGCCCCAGCTTGTAGCCGATAAAGCCGACACCGCCGATCAGGATACCGATCGCGACGAAGAATAGCGCGTAGTGGTAACTGCGGCAGAGGCCAATGCTGCACAATTTACCTTTATTTGAAGACAGGAATATTATGTTCATGGCCGGCCTACAGCTATACCGCTTCGACTGGCTGGGCGTAGGAGATGGGAGACTTGGCGTCATCCTCGAAGGTGACTTCTTCCCAGGCTTCGCGGTCAGCCATCAGCGCCAGTAACAGGCGGTTATTCAATTCGTGGCCGGATTTATAGCCGGAGAATGCACCGATCAGGCTATGACCGAGTAAGTAAAGATCGCCGATGGAATCGAGAATCTTGTGTTTGACAAACTCATTGTCGTAACGCAGACCGTCCTCGTTAAGGACCCGGTAGTCATCGAGCACGATCGCGTTTTCCTGGCTGCCACCAAGGGCCAGGTTGTTCTTGCGCAGATACTCGATATCTTTCTGAAAGCCAAAGGTGCGCGCACGACTGACTTCCTTGACGAATGAGGTGGTGGAAAAATTGACTTCGCACACCTGTTTTTCCGCGGTGAAAAGGGGATGATCGAAATCGATTTCAAAACTGACCTTGAAGCCGCTGAAGGGCTCAAATTTGACCCATTTATCCTGGTCTTCAACCTTGACGGTTTTCTTGATCCGGATAAATTTTTTCGGGGCGGATTGCTCGACGATGCCGGCAGACTGGATCAGGAACACGAACGGCCCGGCACTGCCATCCATGATCGGAACTTCATCGGCGCTGAGATCGATGAACGCATTATCTATGCCGAGACCGGCAATCGCCGACAACAGATGTTCGACCGTTGAAATACGAACACCTTCCTGGCACAGGGTAGTGGAGAGTTTGGTGTCCCCGACATGCTCGGGTCTGGCCAGAATTTCCACCGGTTGCTCCAGATCCACCCGACGGAAACGGATACCGGAATTGACCGGAGCAGGACGTAAGGTCAGGTAGACCTTTTTGCCGGTATGCAAACCCACGCCCATGGCGCGAATCACATTCTTCAGTGTGCGTTGCTTAATCAAGAAAAGTACCCGAATTCGTAAAGATGGAAGCTAAATCTTTTTTTCGCAGATTTATCATTTAATTATGTCTTAAAAACGCTTATTAATCAATTTGATAATGGTCGTTTTTACAGCCATGTAACAATTTACGTCTGCAAATGTGTTATAGACTATAGGATAAAAAAAACAACATGGCCCTGATCTATCTCCGACTAATGGGCAATAATGCACAGTATGTTGTTGTTTTTTAACCACGAATCTTGCTCTTTTGTACCTTCAGCACATAGTGATGCAGCGCATTTTCCGTGTTCGCCGAGGTCTTGATGAACTGGCAACGGCACAGGTCATTCTGCTTGGCGACGACGCGCAGGGTTATCGGGTAAACCACGCCTTCTATCCTGATCGTTCCAGTTACCTGGGCCCCATCGGCGATTTCTTCGCTGCGAAAGCAACAGCCGGTTCCACTGATGTTGACGATCGGGCAGGTGCGAGCCTGCAGGGTCAATTCAGCGGGTAAATCCGGTGACGGCTTGACCCGGTACGCAGCGCGGTAATCCTGCTCATTATCCGCCAACTCGACCGTGATCTTACTCTTCTGTTTCTTTTTCCAGAACAAACTCAACTCTCCGATTTAACTCTCGATTCTCGGCACTATTATTGGGCACCATAGGCAATGAATCCGCATACCCCGTCGCGCTCATGCGCAGCGGATCGAGCCCCTGATCGATGAAGTAACGCAACACGGTGGTAGCCCGCACTGCCGACAATTCCCAATTCGATGGGAATTGCGCGGTATTGATCGCTAGATCATCGGTATGCCCGAGGATATCGATCTTGAAGTCAGGATTCTCGCGGAATAACTGGGCCAGGTTATTGAAGATGATCTTGGCCTGGTCCCTCAGCTCTGCCTTGCCCGAATCGAACAGGAAGCGACCGTCGATGGTCAGATGGATACGGTTACCATCGATATCCAGCGCAACGCCCTCATCCAGGTCGGTGTAATCGATCATGCTGCGCATCTCCTGGTAGATTTTCGGCTTTACCGGCTCGATAATCTGCTCCGAGGGATTGAGGCCGAGCATATTTTCCACCGCCTGCAGTGGTTCCGGGTCCCGGCCCTGGCGCTCTGCGTAATCCAGCACGCTGATCTCTCTGCCCTCGCCATCGATCACGTTGATCTTGGCGATTTCTGCCCGGTAGGCTTCATCTTCAAAATCCGCCAGGGTATAAAGCAGGATAAAGAACACCAGGATCAAGGTCATCATATCGGCGAAGGTCACGATCCAGCTATTGGTTGGCTCCTCCTGCTCAAACATTTCGACCATTGCGCTGCCTTCCATGTTACTTCGACCTCAATTTTAGCGACTGCATGGGTTTACGCTGTTTGGGCGGCACAAATGACGACAGCTTTTCATACACGGACATCGGGTTATTGTCCTGCAGGATACTGATCGCACCCTGGTACACGATCTCAAAGTTCATGACTTCAATCATCGTGCGCGAGCGTAGCTTGCCGGCAATCGGCAGGAAGATCACGGTGGATAGCAGGGAACCATAAAACGTGGTCAGCAGCGCCACCGCCATTGCCGGTCCCAGGGTATCCGGTTCAGCCAGCAGCGACAGCATCTGGATCAGACCGATCAGGGTACCGAGCATGCCGAAGGAAGGCGCATACAGGGCCATTTTGCGGAACACGTCCTGCACGATGAAATGGCGCATTTTCATCGAATCGATCTCGGTACGCATCGCCGCGCGCAGGGTTTCCTCATCAGCGGCATCCGCGATCAGGGTGCAGACGCGTTTCAGAAACGGCGAATTGGTCTTGACATCCATCAGGCTCAGCAGGCCCTTGCGACGGCTGATGGTACCCAGTTTGATCATCGTATTGATCAGTTCCTGGGAATCCTGGTTTGGGGAATTGAACACCAGGTAGGCACTTTTGAAGGCATTGATCACATCCTTGAAGCGGAACGTCAGCAGGGTCGCGGCGACGGTACCGCCGAATACGATCATAATGCCCTGGATATTGTAAAAATTATGGACTTCCCCACCGATAAAGATCGCCGACACGATCAAACCGATACCGGAAATAATGCCTATGAGAGAGGCTAAATCCATACAAAGCGCCCTTTTAGGAAAAAATGTGTTTAAACGGCCAGAAAATCCACAGTGGAGGTTTCCATTACCAAAACCCTGCACTTAAGATTAGATATCGGTCAGAGTTACATTAACTTTAGTTGCTGTATGCCAAAATGCCATTGCCGGGGATTGAAATATTTCACCCTCTGCCGTCACTGATATCGGGCTTTATCGAAAGAAATATCGGTGGGATAATGCGCGTTTTTTGAATCTCGGCAGGATTCAGACGCCGCCTGGCCCGGCAGCAAATCTGCGTCTTGCTGATCGTTAATCTGAGGTATTTGCGCATGGCGAATGAACAATCCCCCTTTCACGGCCTGGAGGTCGAGGACAACCCGGTGTTGAAGGTCAGTGCCCAGGAACAGACCCTGCAGCAGGATCTGGAACAACACATGCAGCATTTCCGGGCGCTGCCGGATGCTTGTGATGAAGTGGAAAAAGCCAAACTGATGCTGGATATCGCCGAATGCCATCTTGGCCTGGATCAGCAGGCCGAGGCGCATGACTGGGCTCGCGACAGCTTTGTCCTGTTCATCGAGCATGACCAATGGCAATCCGCGGTGGATGCCTGTGACATTATCTACAACAGTAACCAGGATGATGCGTTGGTGGCCCTGGCCAATGGCATCTGGCTCGCGGTCACGTTTCCGATTGATCCCAATGTCAGTGTGCAGTTGTTGCATTACATCGTCGACGAGACCCCGGACGACTCAGATGGGGCGGCTGTTGCCGCGATGCTGGCACATTACCTGGCGGAAACCCGCAGCAGTGACAAAGACCATAAGAATCTGACGTTCCTGTCCAACCAGATCATTGCCCAGGTCGCTAAACGCCATCGCGGGATAGAGGATGAACAAACCCTGCAGACCTGGATCAAGATGTATGAACTGGACGATATCGAAAAATTATTGCCGAAGATGGCCGTGATCCTGGAAACTATCGTCGATGATGACTGGTGGTATGACCGGGATGCTATCCGCGAACGCCTGCCAATCAATTAATGTTGTCCGGGATAGATGAATTAGCTGTAGCTAGACCCGACAACTGCCGGTTTGCTGATAAACCGACATCACGGATTTCAACTCATCCATGACCTTGCGTTGCTGGTCCTGATCCAGGCTCAACAATTCCTGACAGCGGCAACGGGCATCGGTGTCGGACAACAGGGTGTTGACATACTGGCATCCACGATTGCAGATCGAATCGACCACGTGGTCTACTTGAGTCTTTCGCATCAAATCAGCCTTATTCAGATCGAATAGCGCTGCAGTATAACCCTAGAAAACCAATTAGAAAATGATAATATGTTAATTTTTGTTAACGGAGTCCAGTTTGAGTTACCGAACCCTGATCTTTCCCGGGATGCAGATCAATCGCATTGACAGCGATGGCGACAATGCCCGCATCGATATCGATTACGCCATAATTATCAAGAATATGGATGATGCCGAGCAGGACACACGCTGGCACGGCAAGGGTATTCTCAGCGTCAGCGAGCTTGTCATCGACAGCGAAGAGCTACCCGAATTTCCGGCCACGGTGCAAACCGCCGATATCAAGGATAACCAGATTACTTACCGTAACGAGGTGGTTTTTCCATTCAAGTATCACGGTAATGTCGGCATCAGCCTGCAGTTTGAAAACTTCGGGCATCCGGTCAAATTTATCGGCGAGTTCATGGAGTTCGATGTCTCGGAGCATGAAAAATACATCGAACACATCAGCGATTAGCCGGCCTGTCACAAGCGGATGAAAGTTTCGCGGTAGTACTTCAGCTCTTCGATGGATTCGCGGATGTCATCCAGGGCCAGGTGTGCGCCCTGCTTGACGAATCCCTTCATCAGCTCGGGCTTCCACAAGCGGGACAGCTCCTTGAGGGTGCTGACATCCAGGTTACGATAATGAAAAAAAGCTTCCAGTTGTGGCATCAGCCTGGCCATGAAACGCCGGTCCTGGCAGATGCTGTTGCCGCACATCGGTGATTTGCCGGCAGTGACATATTGTTCGAGAAAGGCCAGGGTTCGCTCTTCGGCATCCCGCGTGCTATCCGGGCTGGCAAGCACCCGGTCGATCAAACCCGACTGACCGTGATGCGAGGTGTTCCACTCATCCATCGCCTCGATGATCTCCGGCGGCTGATAAATCGCCATCACCGGGCCCTCCTCCAACAGCTGCAAATCCTTGTCGGTGACGATCGTTGCGATCTCGATGATCTGGTCCTGTTGCGGATCGAGCCCGGTCATTTCCAGGTCAATCCAGATAAGATTGGTATCTTTGTCTGTCATAAAGTTCTCGTTTTTCCATGGTCGGGGTCGGAATAATCTCCAAAGACTTATAGTTATTTTCCGCATCAATTCCAGTAGACTAGCATAACCAAAACGTGCTTTATAAACGACATGCATACATTCACCCTGATTTTTATCACCTTTGTTGTAGCTTCAGTTTTTACCCGACTTTGGCTGTCATGGCGCCAGATCAATCATATCCAGGCCCACCAGGATCAGGTACCCAGCGCCTTCGCGGAAAAAATCTCCCTCGCAGACCATCAAAAGGCGGCCAGTTACAGCACTACGAAGATCCGTTTTGGCCGCATCGGCCTGGCCTGGCAGACCCTGTGGTTATTGCTGTGGACCCTCGGCGGCGGCCTGAGCCTGCTGAATGGCTGGTGGCTCGGCTATGAGTTATCGGCGCTGTGGACCGGCATTGCGGTGATATTAAGCCTGATGCTGATCTCGAGTCTGCTCGAAATCCCGTTCTCGCTGTACAGCACCTTCGTCATCGAGGAAAAATTCGGTTTCAACAAGATGACCCTGAAACTGTGGTTTATCGACCTGGTGAAATCCTCCCTCCTGATGCTGATCATCGGCACCCCGCTGATCGCGGCAATCCTGTGGCTAATGAATCAGGCCGGCAGTTACTGGTGGATTTATGCCTGGTCGCTATGGACCGCTTTCAGCCTGTTGATGATCTGGGCTTACCCGGCATTTATCGCACCGCTGTTCAATAAATTTTCCACCCTGGAAGATGACAGCCTGAAACAACGGATCGACGCCCTGCTCAATCGCTGCGGCTTCAAGAGCAAGGGGGTTTTCGTGGTGGACGGATCACGTCGGTCCGCCCACGGTAACGCCTACTTCACCGGTTTTGGCAGTAACAAACGCATCGTGTTCTATGACACCCTGCTGAAATCGCTGTCGGAGGACGAGGTGGAAGCGGTGCTGGCGCATGAGCTGGGGCACTTCAAACGCAACCACATCAAAAAGTCCCTGTTGTTGTCGATCATGATGACCCTGGCCGGCTTCGCCCTGCTCGCCTGGCTGATGCAGGCCCCGTGGTTTTACAGCGCGTTGGGGGTGGATACCATGTCGACCCACATGGCCCTGTTGTTATTCATGCTGGTGCTGCCGGTATTCACCTTTTTCATCAGCCCGCTGTTTTCCGCACTGTCACGTAAGCATGAGTTTGAAGCCGATGATTTTGCCAAGCAGCAATGCGATCATCGCGCCTTGATTTCGGCCCTGGTCAATCTGTACCGGGAAAACGCCAGCACCCTGACCCCGGATCCGATCCACTCGATCTTTTATGATTCGCATCCCCCGGCATCGATCCGCATCCAGCACCTGGAAACCAGTTAGCCTATGGAGGCCAACATGAAACCAGCCATAACCCTGTTAGTGTTCCTGGCCTGGCCGTTCACCGCCCCGGCCCAGGACCATGCCAATGGCGCCGAACTGCATGGGCAGAGTTGCACCGGCTGTCACGATACCGGCGTCTATACCCGCCAACCGCGTCGGGTCAACAGCCTGCCGGCTCTGGGCAAGCAGGTACGCTTCTGCCGTGACAACCTCGGAACCCCCTGGTTCGACGATGAGGTCGATGATGTCATTCTGTATCTGAATCGGGATTATTATCGTTTCTGATGCAAGCCGGGACTGACCATATCGCGCATCATGCCATGATTGATGCCTGCTGCAGTTGATATGGCCGGGCGCAAATTAAGTCAGCAACAGAAACGGCGTATCCAACAATCCCGGGCGGTGGTCGATGTCAATGACGAGCATAACCATCCGGGCCTGGTGATCTCCCATCGCGGTGGTGAGGTCGAGGTCGAAGCCTTGGACAGCACAGAACCCAATCTGCAATGCAACCTGCGGGCGAATCTGGGAAGCATTGTCTGTGGCGATCGGGTGATCTATCAGCAAACCGAGCAGGAAGCCATAATCATCGCCCTGCAGCCGCGCGACAACCTGTTGCAACGGGTCGATGGCTTCGGCCAGGTTAAGGCAGTTGCCGCCAATGTCAGCCAACTGATTATCTGCCTGTCGATCGAACCCCAGCCCAATCTGTTCTTACTCGACCAGTATCTACTCAGTGCCGAACAACAGGATGTCGAGGCACTGATCGTACTGAATAAGATCGATCTGCTGGATGACCAAGACTCCGACCCCTTTGACCTGCTGAGGATTTATCAACCGCTCGGCTACCAGATCCTGTATACCAGCATCAAGCAGCATTACCATATCGATCAACTGCAACAGCATTGCCGCGGGCACATCAATGTGATCAGCGGCGTTTCCGGGGTCGGCAAGTCCTCGTTGACCCAGGCCATTTTACCCGCGGAGGACATCCGCATCGGTGAAATCTCCGAGGCCAGCAAAGAAGGCCGGCACACCACCCGAACCAGCCGGCTCTATCATCTGCCGCTGGGCGGAGACCTGATCGATACCCCGGGGGTGCGCGGCTTCAATCCACTGGTCGATCCCGGGTTATCGATTGCCGCGGGCTTCCGTGAAATCAGCGCCGCGGCCCAGGCTTGCAAATTCAGTAATTGCAAGCATGTCAACGAGCCCAAATGCGCGGTAATCAGTGCCGTCGAAGCGGGCGAGATCGATCCCGGACGCTACCAGAATTACCTGAAGCTGTTAGCGGAATATCGCTAACGCCTGCCGGTTCGCGGCATAAGCAAATCATCAATGCGACTTTTCTCGCGGCCAGGAAACGGATAGGATTGGCGTTTTTGACGGGTTAGATCCTTGCTAAAAGACAGCTTACACAACATCCATATCAGTGCGGAAAAGGTGCTGGTGACCCCAGAGGCATTGCGCGAAGAACTGCCGGTATCGGCCCAGGCCCTGAACAAGATCCGCGAGTCGCGCGATACCATCGCCGATATCATCCACCACCGTGATCCCCGCTTACTCGTGATCTGCGGCCCCTGCTCGATCCACGATGTCGATGCCGCGCGCGAATATGCCGCACGTCTGTTAAAGCTGCGCCAGGAATTGAGCGATTCGCTGTACATCGTGATGCGGGTTTATTTCGAAAAACCGCGCACCACGATCGGCTGGAAGGGTCTGATCAACGATCCGCATCTCGATGGCAGTTTCAATATCGAGGAAGGCCTGCGTATCGCCCGCCGCCTGCTGATCGATTTTGCCGAGATGGATTTGCCGATGGGGACCGAGGCGCTGGACCCGATCAGCCCGCAGTACCTGGGCGAATTTTTCAGTTGGTCGGCGATCGGCGCCCGAACCACCGAGTCCCAAACCCATCGCGAGATGGCCAGCGGCCTGTCGATGCCGGTTGGCTTCAAGAACAGCACCAACGGCAGCCTGGATACCGCGCTCGATGCGTTGAAGGCCGCGGCCAGTGGTCACCGCTTCATGGGGATCAATGAACATGGCCAGGTAGCGGTGATCAAGACCGAGGGCAACCCGGATGGCCATATCATCTTACGCGGCGGTAAAACCTGCAATTACGATTCGGTGAATATCGCGCTGACCGAACAGAAACTGGCGGCCCAGAACATGCCGCAGGCGCTGGTGGTGGATTGCAGCCATGGCAATTCGCAGAAAGACTATACCCGTCAGCCGTTGGTCGCCAACGACATCATGAGCCAGATCCTCGAGGGCAATCAGTCGATCATCGGCATCATGCTGGAAAGCCATTTAGCGGAGGGCAACCAGCCGTCGACGCTGGGGCCTGAAGAGATGCAATACGGGGTGTCGATTACCGATGCCTGCATCAACTGGGATACCACCGAGACCCTGCTGCGTAACCTGGCGAGTAAACTTGAACAACCACTAAAGCAGCGGATTGAGTCTTGATTGTTCAGGGCTAAGCGAATCCGGAAAACTGGTAACGAGCTAGGTTATTTATTCGCACAGAGCCTGTTTAGAGCGGATGAATACCTTCTGGTCACAGCATTTGATGCGCTGGTGATCAACATAATAAATATCTGAACTGTGATCCAAATCCGTCAGCAATGGATCCAGTTCGGTAACCCCCCTGAATTGCCATTCAACGTTTTCTCCTCCCAGTTCACCGACATACTTGTGGGTATCACGCTCGGCGACCTCGACGATCTTGTCATAAGCCTGTTCCATGCTATCGGCAAACACGGTGACCGATACTTCCCAGCCATCGAAATGTTTATGCAGATCTTGATCCAATTGCTGATCGCATAGATTGAAAGAGACCAGATAGCTACCGCTATACCAGTTAAATGGTGATAGTTTGTGATCTGCCATGTGTTAATGCCAATAACGATTGATTAAGCGAAATCAGCTAAATCTCCTTGTACAGATGCTGGCCCTGCTTGTTGTATTCGGCCGATTTGTCTCTCATCCCCTGCTCGAACGCGGCTTCCACTTCCACCGCGTGCTCCGCCGCGTAATCCCTGACCTCCTGGGTGATCTTCATCGAACAGAACTTGGGGCCACACATGGAGCAGAAATGTGCCACCTTGTGGGTTTCCTTGGGCATGGTCTCGTCGTGGTATTCACGCGCCCGCTCGGGATCCAGTGACAGGTTGAACTGATCTTGCCAGCGGAATTCGAAGCGCGCCTTGGACAGGGCATTGTCCTGGATCTGCGCGCCGGGAAAGCCCTTGGCGAGATCGGCGGCGTGCGCCGCCAGCTTGTAGGTGATGATACCGTCACGCACGTCCTGCTTGTTGGGTAACCCCAGATGCTCCTTCGGCGTGACATAGCACAGCATCGCGGTGCCATACCAACCGATCTGCGCGGCGCCGATGGCCGAGGTGATATGATCATAGGCCGGCGCAATGTCGGTGACCAGCGGCCCCAGGGTATAGAAAGGCGCCTCGTAACAATCGCGCAGTTCCTTCTCCATGTTTTCCTTGATTTTCTGCATCGGCACGTGGCCGGGGCCCTCGATCATGACCTGCACATCATGTTCCCAGGCAATCTTGGTCAGCTCACCGAGGGTTTCCAGTTCGGCGAACTGGGCCCGGTCATTGGCATCGGCGATGCAACCCGGGCGCAGGCCATCACCCAGCGAGAAGGACACATCATAGGCCTTCATGATTTCGCAGATTTCCTCGAAATGGGTATACAGGAAACTCTCCTGGTGATGGGCCAGGCACCACTTGGCCATGATCGAGCCGCCACGCGAGACGATGCCGGTGACGCGCTCGGCGGTGATCGGTACATAAGCCAGGCGCACCCCGGCATGGATGGTGAAGTAATCAACCCCCTGCTCGGCCTGCTCGATCAGGGTATCGCGGAACAACTCCCAGCTCAGGTCCTCGGCCACTCCGTTGACCTTTTCCAGCGCCTGGTAAATCGGTACCGTGCCGATCGGCATCGGCGCATTGCGCAGGATCCATTCGCGGGTTTCGTGGATGTTCTTGCCGGTGGAGAGATCCATCAGGGTGTCGCCGCCCCAGCGCGCCGACCACACCATCTTTTCGACTTCCTCGGCAATCGACGAGGTCACCGCGGAGTTACCGATATTGGTATTGACCTTGACCCGGAAGTTGCGCCCGATGATCATCGGTTCCAGTTCCGGGTGATTGATATTGGCCGGGATGATCGCGCGCCCGGCGGCGATTTCGTCACGCACGAATTCGGGGGTAATGGATTCCGGGATGTTGGCGCCGAAGTCCTGGCCCGGATGCTGCCGGAGCAGGGCCTTGTATTCGTCACTGGCGCGGAATTCATCGAGCCGCATGTTTTCCCGGATCGCGACGAATTCCATTTCCGGGGTGATGATGCCCTGCCGCGCATAATGCATCTGGCTGACGTTGTGCCCGGCCCTGGCCCGGCGTGGCTGGCGGATATGCTCGAAACGCAGATGCGCCAGCTCTTCATTCTGCTGGCGTTGACTGCCGAATTCAGAACTCGGTCCTGCCAGCAGTTCGGTATCGCCGCGTTGCTCTATCCAGTCCGAGCGCAGATCCGGAATGCCCTGTAACAGGTCGATATCGATCTGCGGATCGGTGAAAGGTCCGGAGGTATCGTAAACCGTAATCGGCGGATTTTTCTCGACCCCGTCATTGGTTGGGGTATCCGCACATTCGATCTCACGCATGCCGACGCGGATATCCGGTCTGCTGCCCTCGATGTAGATCTTCTTTGAATTCGGGAATGGCTGGGTGATTTCACTCGATAACTTGGCAGTTTTCTGAATAAAATCTTCTGGAATGGCACTCATATCGGCTCCTCGGGTTTACTCGCAGGGCCATGTCGAATGTTTCGAGATACCTCCCTACGCAGATGGATCTGATCAGGTTCAAAGGGTGTTTCTCAGTCATCATAACCCTGCGGGTTACCACGACACCCCTGGCATTGTGCGATCAAACTATAGAATCGCTGGCGCGAATGCAAGCCTTAATTACTCCTGCAGATTGACAACGCTACAGGAATTCGTAATCTCTTGGCAGCTTCAACAAACGCAAACATGAAAATGACCGATTTCGCCAAAGCCAAGTTCAATATGATCGAACAGCAGATCCGTCCCTGGGAAGTGCTGGATCCGAAGGTACTCGATGTGTTCAACCAACTGGACCGGGATCAGTTTGTACCCGATCAGTACAAGGGGCTGGCTTATGCTGATTGCCAATTACCGGTAGCGGATGGCGGTGCGATGTTACCGCCGACCGTGGAAGGCCGCATGCTGCAGGCGCTGAACCTGCAAAGCGGGGACACCGTGCTCGAGATCGGCAGCGGCTATGGTTATATCACCGCCTGCCTGGCGCGGTTGGCGCAACAGGTCGACAGTGCCGATTTCAGTGCCGAGGCGAGTGCACTGGCGCAAGCCAATCTGCAACAACTGGGGTTGAAAAATATCAACCTGCGGGTCATTTCCAGCCTCGACGACATCAACCTGGTCGAGCGTTACGATGCGATCCTGATCGCTGCCGGTGCGCTGCCCGAGATACCACATAATCTGAAAACAGCCCTGGCCATCGGTGGTCGTCTGTTTGCAGTCACCGGTCATTCGCCCGCCAAGCAGGCCCAGTTGATTACCCGCGTCGGTCCACAACAGTGGAACCAGGTCAATTTATTCGAGACCGACATCGCGGATATCCAGCAAAGCGGTTAACGAACTGGCGCATAGCTGGCATGCAGCGTTTCAGCGCCAGACAACTGGCCGAGTATCTGCAACATCAGCAACCGCGCCTGATCGATGTGCGCGAACCCTGGGAATTCGATATCTGTAGCATAGCCAACAGCGAGCTGGTGCCGATGCGACAGATTCCTGCCCGCCTCGAGTTGTTTCATGAATCTCCCGAATATGTCATCATCTGCCACCATGGCATACGCAGCATGCAAGTCATCAATTTCCTGGCCCACCATGGCATCCATAATACGATCAACCTCGATGGCGGGGTCGATGCCTGGGCGCGCGATGTTGATTTGGCGATGCCGGTCTATTAGGGTTAGTGACGTCAAGGCATTGATTTCTGGCCGGCTAACGACTATATAAGAATCCACTTATTTATAACGAGAACACAACATGAAATTTTTCCCCAGCTTGCTGCTGGCCACCCTGCTGGGTGGATTCAGTAATGCCACGATGGCGCTTGATCTGGTTCAGATCTATGAACTGGCGAAAAACCAGGATGCCCAGCTTAAGATTGCCGCCAGCCAACTGGAGTCGACCCGCGCAACCCTGCCCCAGGCCAAGTCTTCCAATCTCCCCCAGATCAACCTGTCCGCGCAGACCACCCTGTCGGACGGAACCACCAGCAGTGCCGAGGTTGAATACGACCAGACCAGCACCGGTTTTACCCTGAGCCTGCAACAGAGCCTTTACAACAGCAAGATTTCTGCCCAGACGGATGCCGCCGAGGCAGGAATTCGACAGGCCGAGGCGGATTTTACCGCGGCCGAACAGGACTTGATCATTCGCGTCACCGAGGCTTATTTCAACGTGCTTTCAGCCCAGGACAATGTGGAGTTTGCCCAGGCCGAGAAGAATGCCATTGGCCGCCAGCTGGAACAGGCACAGAAACGATTCGAGGTCGGCCTGATCGCGATCACCGACGTCAAGGAAGCCCAGGCCAGTTTCGATTTATCCGTGTCGCAGGAAATCATCGCCAACAATGAGCTGGATAATGCCAAACAGGCGCTGCAGCTGATCATCGGCGAGAGCCTGGCCGAACCCCTGTCAATCCTGGGGGAAGAGGTCGAACTGGCGATCCCGGAACCTGAGAACAGTAATGCCTGGACCGAGCAGGCGTTGCAAACCAACCCGGGGCTGGTGGCAGCCGAGGCAGCGCTGGAGGCTGCCAACGATAATCGCCGGATCGCGCGGGCTGATCGCAGGCCAACCGTGGACCTGGTCGCCAGTTACCAGAACAACAGCATCGATGATGATCTGAGCACTGATTATGATACCGATGATACCAGCCTCAGTATTCAACTGAACCTGCCCCTGTACACCGGCGGTCGCACCAGTGCCGTGATCGAGCAGGCGGAATTCGACTATGCCACCGCGCAGAATAATCTGTTGCTGCAAAAGAGACTGGTGGCGCAGCAGACCAATAATGCCTACCTCAACGTGGTCGCGGGGATTGGCCAGGTCAATGCCCTGAAGCAGGCCTTAATCTCATCCCAGGCCGCGCTGGAAGCCACCGAGGCCGGGTTTGATGTCGGTACCCGCACCTCGGTGGACGTGCTGATTTCACTGCGCGGAACCTTCCGCTCGCAAACAGATTATGCCTCCGCGCGTTATGAATACCTGGTCAACACCCTCAGGCTGAAACAGGCAGCCGGACTGTTAAACGAGCAGGATCTGTATGCGGTCAACCTGTGGCTGAATAACTGATCCGGTCAGTGTCGCCAATTCTTGTGCGTTAATGGGCCGGCATACATCAGATGAATTCGCTGCAGGTGATTACCTGCACCCAAGATACTGGCCAATGTGGTTGATCATCGGCCTGCTCAGGCTGGTGGCTTTGTTACCCTACCCGATGATACTGAAGACCGGCCGCTGGCTGGGCTCATTGCTGAGATTGTTGTCGAAGAAACATCAACGGGTGGTGGCCACCAACCTGCAACTTTGTTTTCCGGACCTGGCGGAGTCGCAGCGCGAGGATATCGCCACCCGCAGTTTTCACAATCTCGGCATTTCCCTGTTGGAGATGGCGATGTGCTGGTACTGGAAGCCGGAAAAACTCAAAACCCTGGTCGAGGTGCGGGGGCTTGAGCACGTTGAGGAGTGCCTGAACAACAAACAGGGGGTGATCCTGCTGACCGGTCATTTCACCAGCCTCGAGATCGGTGCCAGATTGCTGGCCTTATATATTCCGCTGCAGGTTATGTATCGCACCCAGAAAAATCGCCTGTTCGACAGTTACCTGTATACCAAGCGCGACAGTTACTTTGTCGAGACCATTTCCAGAAAGAACAGCCTGAAATTGATCAAGGGCATCAGGAAACTGGTGCCTACCTGGTATGCACCGGATCAGGATTTCTCCAGGGAAAGAAATGTCTTTGCCCCCTTTTTTGGGATTGCTACCGCGACCATCACCGCCAGCTCCAGGCTGGCCAAGTCATCCGGGGCGGCGATGCTGCCCTACTACCCGGAACGCAAGGCGGATAACAGCGGTTACATCCTATGGATTAAACCACCATTGGAAAACTTTCCATCGGATGATGACCTCGCGGATGCCACCGCGATCAACCAATCGATCGAACAATTCGTCAACCAACATCCCGAGCATTACATGTGGGTACATAAACGCTTCAAGACTCGCCCCGAGGGAGAGAAAAAACTTTACCAATGACCGCGACTTCACCCTCATTGAGTTATCGTCTGCTGTCGCTCCCCCTGTTCCTGTTCTGGATTTTCCATGCCTTTTGGTTAGCGCTAAAAAATAAGCGCTTGGATTATCTTTTGCAACGCATCGGCCTGCAGGTGCCGGGGCCCGCTGGCTGCATATGGATTCATGCCTCGTCGGTAGGCGAGGTCGAATTGATCAAGCCGGTGGTAGATCATTACCAGCAGCAGCATCCGCTGCTGGTGACGGTGTTCACCCCAACGGGTTATCAGCATGCGCGGAAAATCTTGCCGCCAACGATCGCTATCCGGGTACTGCCGATAGATTTCTTGCCGCTTAGCTGGTTGTTTATCAGACGCAACCGGATAAAACTGGCGCTGGTGGCAGAAACCGAGTTATGGCCAGAGACCCTGTACCAGGCTGCTCGCTGCTCAATTCCGCTGCTCCAGATCAATGCACGTCTCAGCGATAAATCGCTCAACCCGTCACCCTGGATAAAAAAAATCCTCCAGCAAACCCTGGCCAATTTTCAGTTACACATCACCAGGACCCGTGCCGATCTTGAGCGGTTGCAATCGATGCAGGTGGATCAAGGTAAAATTCGGGTCATCGGCAATCTGAAATATGCCGGGCTGGATGCAGAACAGCTATACCCTGACCTGATCGGTCGGCCCTATATCCTGTTCGCTTCCACCCATAAGCCGGAAGAAGAGCTATTTGCCGCCATGCGATCGGCGCTGACTGGCGAGATTCTTTTTGTGATTGCTCCTCGCCATCCGCAACGCGCCAATGAGATTGTCAAAGCCCTAGGCTCACTCGATCTGCAGTTGGCGCAACGCAGCAAGGGCGAGCAGATAACGGCAGATACCCAGATTTACCTGGCAGACACCCTCGGCGAGCTTAAGGCTTTATTCAGTCATGCCAAACTGATCGTAATGGGAGGGTCGTTTGCCCCGGTTGGCGGGCATAACATTATTGAACCGGCAACCCAGGGCAAAATGATCATCACCGGCCCCAGTGATGACAATATCAAGGCCGATATAGAGTTGTTACAGGAGGGCCAGGCGATCATCCAGGTAGCCGATATCGAACAACTGCAACAACAGATTATCGA
>JASJBV010000128.1 GCA_030066335.1 Gammaproteobacteria bacterium | reverse complement strand
GGGCCGGGGACATCGTGCCGCATAAGAAACCCGCTCCGGATATCTACTTTTATGTGTTGGAAAAGCTGGGTCTGGATGCCGCGGATTGTGTGGCGTTTGAGGACTCGCGTAATGGCATTTTGGCCAGCCTTGGCGCCGATTTGAAAACCATAATCACCTACAATGGATATACCGAGCAGGATGATTTCAGCGGTGCCAGCCTGGTGCTGGAGCAAATGGGCGAGGCAGATCAGCCGTCGCAAGTGTTACAGCAAGCCTTGCAGCAGGATTACCTGACCGTGGACATGATTCGACAGATCGTACAATGAAATTTTGCAGTGCCTGTGCCAGCCCGATTAGTGTGCTGATCCCGCCCGGGGATAATCGGCAACGCTATGTCTGCGAACAATGCGGGATGATTCATTATTCCAACCCGAATAACGTTTGCGGCACGATTCTGACCTGGCAACAAAAAGTCCTGTTATGCAAGCGCGCGATCGAGCCCCGCTACGGTCTATGGACCCTGCCCGCGGGCTTCATGGAAAACGGTGAAACCATCACCGAAGCCGCCGCGCGTGAATCGCTGGAAGAGGCCAATGCCAGGAGTGAGCAGCTTGACCTGTTCGGGATCTTCAGCCTGCCGCATATCTCCCAGGTTTACCTGATGTTTATCGGTGAGTTGTTGAACGGTGAGGCATCACCGGGTGAAGAGACCCTGGAAACGAGGCTGTTTGGGCTGGACGAGATACCCTGGGAGGAATTGGCTTTCCCGGTCATCAGCCACAGTTTGCAGTTGTTTATCGAGCAGGGCGGGCATGCCCCCGGCAAGGTGCATACCGCCACCGCGCTGCGCCATCCGGACCACCGGGTAGAGTGGATCCAGAAATAACCCGTATCATCGCCGTGGGCTGATCTAACCGCTGGTAAGCATTTTCGGCCCGATATCCTCTGGGTCAGTCGCTAGCATGTCTGCAACCGCGACTACCGTATCGATGACTTTGTGCTGGGTGTCATCGACGTTGTCATAGACGATGCCATGGTGCCGGGAGGCGATGATCTTGATAAATTTATCCTTGGCCTGAATGTGACGATACAACTGGTTGACACTGTCGGGTACCACCACCGGATCTTCATCTGACTGGATCAGCGTTACCGGGCACTCAATCTGTGCCGGCTTGGCAAAGAAGTCCTCGACCAGTTTCTGCAACTGGTAAAGGGAGCGGATTGGAATATGCATGTAATTGACATCGGGATGTTCGGTACGATTGGGGCGGAACGGAATCAGACCTTCTGAACTCACCCAGCGTACCAGTTTATTGGCCTGGTGCAGCAGCGGCACGAAGCGCATGTTCTTGTTGCGGAATTCCACCGGTGCCGAGATCGAGACCACCGAGGCCAGGCTCTGGTGTGGATACTGCACCGCCTGTTGCAGTGCCAGCAGGCCTCCAGTAGAAAAACCGACGATATGGATCCGGCTGCTGTAAGCCTTGAGTATATTGAAGCCGCGATTGACCGACGCACTCCAATCCTGCCAGTCCCGGCTGCGCAAGTCCCAGGGTGAGGTGCCATGTCCCTTCAGGCGTACGCCGATAACATTGAAGCCTTGCTGGTGAAACCTGTCCCCCAGTTCGCGCAATTCGGCGGGCGAGGCCATGAATCCATGCACCAGCAATACCCCGGGGGCCTCGCGTTGTTCACTCAGTAGGCGAAACCAGTTAGGGTCCTTGGTAAAGCGTTGTTGTTGGTTGATTTCTGCATACTGGGGCTTGCTGAAGCGCCGTTTATCCCAGGTATAGGCGCGCAACTGGTCATCGAAACGGTAATCTGCAATCGTCAGCGCATCCAGCTTGTCGATTTGCTTGAATGCCTTGTCAATCACCCGGGTAACCGAATTGAGCGGGGCAATTTCATTGGCATAGACACTGATCAGGTTTTCGGTGCGCACCTCATCGAAATGGAAGTCCTCGATCAATTTGTCCTGCAGCAGGTAACGCTCGCAGCCATCTTCATCACAGTCGATGCTCAGCAGTTCCAGGTTGACCGCCATATCGAGGAATTGCTGTAAGCGGCTGCTGCCGCCCTCTACCACAACCCCATATTCTTCCGGGTTCAACAGGCTGCGGTGCAGGCTGCTACCGGATTGCTGCAGGCGCTTGATACTGACATACAGGGTCTTGTGAAATCGTTCGATGTCGATCGCACGGATTCCGGCCTGGTAACACTGGACGATGATATAAGATGCGATATGGCTGAGATTGACGGTAACCGCCTGGTACATTGCGGCCATGTAATCATTGCGCACCAGGTCGGATTTTGCCTTCATGCCGACGGCGTGGATACGGCCACCCCAGTGACCGGAACTCGGGGTCAGGGCAAATAATTCATCCAGCGAGTCAAAACTATGCACGACATTGGGTAACAGCTTTTTCTCCCACCATTTCCAGTATTGACCGATGGTAACCGGGGTGGAAAAGCGGATATCCATGTCGGTATGTTTGAATAACAGGTTACCCTCGATGATTAATTCTTCCGCCGCCCGTTTTTTGATCTCCTTGTTAAACAGGCGGGCCGCCTGGTGCAGGATATTGTCATTGACCCGCAGCGGGTAAAAGGTGATATGACTGGGGACGATACGGGTCGGCTTGAGGGCCTTGATCAGCAGGCTTTCGCTGTCGTCAAATCCCAGCTGTTCGCTCCAGCGTTCGATATTGCGGTAGTGGCCAGCGGCATAATCATGCAATAACGCGGTTTTGAACGCATCCAGGGCCAGCGCTATCACCGCTGCCCCGCGATGATGCTTGCGCCGTTCCATCGCGGTTCGGGAAAACACGCCGAAACGGCCTTTGTCATCGATGACCTGTTTGTCCTTGACCATGCCGCCTTCTGGAAACACGATCAGCTTGCGCCCATGCAGGATCTCGCGCGCGAGGAACGGAAACAGGTTGGGCATATCATTCGGCACCACCCCGATAGAGCGTAGGAAGTTGGCGAATCTCTCGTCACCGAAAAACTCCGCGGCCGCGATCGAGCGGCAGTAGTCACCGGTCTCGGCGTGTATCAGGTATTGCGGGATAAAGGTTTCGAACCGGGAGAAATGGTTGAATAGGAAGATATCACCCTGTTCGATCGTGCTGCGACAGGGCTGGTCCGAGTCGTCGTGTAATTTTATGTTAAGTTTCAATAACTTGCGGGTTGTACGGAATAGCCGCACACATCGGTCATAATTCGATGTGATGCCGTACAAATCCACAATTTCACGCTTGTCAGCCATCCTGAGGTTTTACCATTCAAGCTTCTATACTTAAGTATAGGACAGTCTGTCGCCGGGCAGTGTTCAGGTATCGGCCTGAACTGGTGAATTTTTATTCAATTTAATGTTCGGTTGGCCGACAACTATAGCAGTAAAGATCGAGATCTCCGAATTAATATGAAGCGATTGCTACAGCTATGTCATGGACTTTCATGGCTGCTCTTCAGTGTCTGCAGCCAGGCGGCGGTGGTCGACGATGTCCGGATCGTCATCGATGTGTCCGGCAGCATGGTCGAAACCGACCCCCAGAACCTGCGGGTGCCGGCGCTGCGCATGCTCAACGGGATGATCCCCACCGGGGCCAACGCCGGGGTATGGACCTTTGGCCGGTATACCAACATGGAGGTCAAATGGGGTACTGTCAACCAGCGCTGGCGAGAGTTGGCCGACCAGGGCGCGGGCAAGATCCACTCGCGCGGTCAATTCACCGATATCGAACGCGCGCTGCAACGCGCGACCAATGACTGGGACAAGGCCGATCCCAACAGCCGGCGTAACCTGATCTTGCTCACCGATGGTCGGGTCGATATTTCCAAAAACCAGGACTTGAACGTTGCCTCGAGAATTAAAATTCTCAACCAGTTGATCCCGGGATTGCAGGAAAACGGGGTTAAAGTGCACAGTATCGCGCTGTCCAGTGAGGCCGATGAGGCCCTGCTCAAGCAGATGGCGCGAACCACTTCCGGTTCCTTCGAAATCGCCAATAGCGCTGAAGACCTGCAGCGGATTTTCCTGCGCATGTTCGAGCGCGCGACCAAGCCCGATACCGTACCCCTGGTGGATAACCAGTTCACCATCGACAAATCGGTCCGTGAGATGACCCTGCTGGTGTTCCGTAACAGCGACCAGGTCACGCGCCTGATCGAGCCTGACCAGCAGGCGCATAGCGAACATCAACATGGCGCCCAGGTAAACTGGCGTAATGACCAGGGATATGACCTGATCACGGTGACCAAGCCCCGGCCGGGGGTATGGGCACTGGATGCCGACATGGATCCGGATAACCGGGTCATGATCGTGACCGATCTCAAGCTGGTGGTGGATGAGTTACCGGCTTACAGCACGCCAGATCAGGCGCTGGATATCAAGGTCGAGTTGCATAGCCAGAATAAAAAGATCAGCAAGAACAGTTTTCTCAAGTTCGTTGATTTCAGCCTGGTGCATGAAGCCGAGGGCAAAACGGAAACCCTGCCACTTAACCTGAAACCATCACGCACGGTCAAGGATAAGGGGATTTACCTGCAACAGCTTGCTGCGCCCCTGAGTGAGGGCAAACACGAGGTCATCGTCCAAGCCGATGCGCGCACCTTCAGTCGCAGTAAACGTTACACCATCGATGTGCAATGGCCGGTTACGGTCGATATCCAGTCTACCCGGCAACCCGGAATTTTTAGCCTGAACCTGGCGCCGAGGCAGGAATACATCAAGCCCGAATCTTTGCAATTGACGGTAAACCTGCAACAACCGGATGGCCAGCAGCAGCCGCTGCAATTAATCCAGGCGGGTAACCAGTGGAGCACTGAGATCCCGGCGAATCAGCAGGATGGACTGCACCAATTGCTGATCAGTTTGCAGGCCCAGACCCTGGATGATCTTGCGGTCGCACATGAGTTGACCCCTTACTCGGTATTCGGCGTCAAGCAAGCGCCGGCGGCAGAGTCGGAGGTCGAGCCGGCAGCGGTCAATGCCGAAGCAGATGTAGCCCCCGAACCCGCTGAAATCATCTCGCCAGAGCAAGAGGATACGACCAACTGGCTGCAGGCGATCATTATCTTTTCCGTGGTCAACCTGGTGCTGATCTTGCTGGGAGTTGGTCTGTACCTGTGGATGCGCAAGAACAACCAGCTGGGCGAGATTGAACTGGTCGAAGCGCAGCAGGACAAGGTCGCCGAGGCGTAATCGATGATAGAGATCTCGCCATTGATGTTTACCCTGGTTGGCGAAGTACTGGTCATCCTTAGTATTGTCCTGCTGTTGTGGTTATTTTTCACGATCAAGCGCCAGCGCAAGGACAGAGGTGCCGCGCGCAAGCTGGTAGACCAGGTCATGCATCAATCCGCGACCCGCCAGCAAGAGACCAATTCCTTTCTCCACGAAAAATACCGCTTCGAGGGCGATGAGCTGGAGCAGGCGGTGATGGCCATCGATACAGCCGAGAAGAAATTTATCCAGCGATTTATCAATATCTACCTGCAACGTGATGCCGAGGCACTGGCATCGCTGGATGCCACCCTGGCGGAATTGATCGATACCTATAAGAAACTGTCACCAAGCATGCCGGATACCGAAGCCATGCAGGCAATGGAACAAGCATCTGCGGTAAAGGCTGAAGCGGAACAACAGATCGCGGAAATCCGCGAGGATAACGAGCGGCTGAGCGAGGAGCTGGGTATTACCAAGCAAACCATGTCCAACATGATCTCCGAATTCGGCAACATGTTTGGCGGCGGTGCGGACCACGAACTGGCCAAACATGAAGTGATGAAACAGCTATCGGAAAAAACCCAGGAAATGCCACCGCTCAGCGCAGAATCCAGTGTTGACAGCGAGCCTGCGACACCGCAGCAAGCAACCGATGATGAGGTAGCCGCGCAAGCTACAGAACAGGTAGAGCAGGAGGAACAGCCGGCACAGGCGCCGCAGCCGGAGACGACTGAGTCTGCGGCTGAAGATGAGCCAGCAGTGGCTGAACACAATGATCAAGCGACCGAGCCAAAGCCGCAACAACCATCAGGTCAAATCGTCACCGACAACGATATCGAGAACCTGTTGCAAGACATTGAATTGACAACCGAAAAATAAACCGAGACCACAACCCGGGGAACGCGAGAAGAGACTTGTCCATGCTGAAGAACCTGATCCTGTATAAGATTTTGTCGATTGTATTGGTTTGCGGTCTGGTCGTGGCCGCCTATCTGGTTGAACAGATTAATAATCAGCGCTTGCAGGAGTCGGTGCATACCGATGTTAAGGAGAATTTAACCTTGATTCTCTCACGCCTGGAGTCCAACCTGACCGGCAACATCCAGGCCGTGAAAGGCTTGGTCAGCATTATCGCGTTCAACCCGCAACTATCCCAACAGGATTTTGAACGCGCAGCGGCCCCTTTATTTGACGGCTCGGCACAATTGCGCAACATCGCCGCGGCCCCCGACCTGGTCATCACCCTGATGTACCCGGTGGCGGGTAACGAAAAGGCCATTGGCCTGGATTACCGGCAGTTACCGAAACAATTCGCCGCCGCCGATCTCGCCCGGCGCAGTGGTAATCTGATCCTGGCCGGACCGCTGGAACTGGTCCAGGGTGGGGAAGGTATTATCGCCAGGATCCCGGTGTTCACTCGTGATGAATATGGAATCAAGCAGTTCTGGGGATTGGTATCCGCGGTTATCGACAGTCAACGCCTGTTCCGCGAGAGCGGTTTATTGGATGAACAATCAACAGTGGAGATCGCGATCCGCGGCAGGGATGGCAAGGGTGCCGCGGGCCAGGTGTTTTTTGGCCGACCAGAAATTTTTAATGACAACCCGGTGCTGATCAATGCACCTTTACCCACCGGGTCCTGGCAGCTGGCCGCGATCCCGCGTAATGGCTGGCAAGCACATGCAGAAAACCTGTGGGAACTCAGGCTCATCGTATTCACCGTGGCCTTATTGATTCTGCTGCCTTTTCTCGGGCTGATGTATTCGGTGATGGAGATGACCAAGGCCCGGTTACAGGCCGAGTCGGCCAATGCGGCCAAATCCGAGTTCCTGTCCACGATGTCACATGAAATCCGCACCCCGATGAATGCGGTCCTGGGCATGAGCAGCCTGTTGATGGATTCCAAGTTAAAACCGGAGCAGAAGGAATATGCCAACGTGATCCACCAGTCGGGAGAGATGTTGTTGAACCTGATCAATGACATCCTGGATTTTTCCAAACTCGAAGCCAAGCTGCTGGATCTTGAAGAGACCGAGTTTGATCTTGGCGAGACGGTGAACATGGTGCTGGATATCCTGCGGCCACAGGCAACCAACAAGGGCCTGGAGATACTGACCAATATCAGCTCGGTGGCACAGGGTGTATACCGCGGCGACCAGGGCCGCTTACGCCAGGTGCTGATGAACCTGATCAGCAACGCGATCAAGTTCACCGAGGAGGGTTCGATCATTATCATGATTACCGCCGAAGCCACCGAACAGGATTCGATGAAAGTGTTTTTCCAGGTCGAGGACAGCGGTATCGGGGTGGCCACGGAAAAACTGGAAACCCTGTTCGACAGCTTTGTCCAGGCGGATGACTCGGTGACCCGGAAATACGGTGGCACCGGCCTCGGTTTGTCGATCAGCAAGAGCCTGGTCGAGGCGATGGGCGGTGATATCGGGGTGGAAAGCAGGCTCGGCGAGGGCAGTCGTTTCTGGTTTTTTATCCCGTTAACCTTCGTCGCCAAGTCATCGTCGTCCAATCTTCCGCTCAACCAACAGCGCCGGCGCAAAGATGATGCCCCTGCTGCGATCCCGCCTGAGGGGGAAAATCTGGCGCCGTTGCGGATCCTGGTGGCGGAAGATGTGTTGCCCAATCAACTGGTAGCAAGAAAACTGATCGAATCCCTCGGCCACCGGGCGGACATCGTGGCCAATGGCATCGAGGCGGTGGATGCGGTGCAAAATCGTCCCTATGACCTGGTGCTGATGGATCTGCGGATGCCCGAGATGGATGGATTGACCGCCACCCGGGAGATTCGCAATCTCGACGGCAAACCGGGACAAATTCCCATCGTTGCGCTGACCGCCAATGCCTCCAGTGATGATGTCAAAAGATGCCATGATGTCGGCATGAATGACTTCATCTCCAAGCCGGTCAGCAAGGACCGACTGCAAGAGGTACTGGGCCATTATCAGAGTCGGACCATTTACAAGGTTTCCTGATCCTTGCCACGGGCCGCCCGGTCTGCCATGGTCTAATCTTGTTCGCCTGATAGCCTAAGCTTAACCATGAGTTTCATTTTGCATAGTGTCAGCAATCAGCGACCGGGCAGACCTACCCTGATCGGGTTGTCGCTGTGGTTACAACTCTGCCTACTGCTACCGGTATTTGGCTATGCGCAGGATCAGCAGCTGCGCTTACCGACTGCCGCGATTGATGCCTATGCCATCGCCGAGCAGGTTTATTTTGTCGATCACTTCTATGCCTTCGATAACCTGCTGGTCGGTTACAAGTCGGCACCGGACATGCTGCTGTTGTCGCACTCGGGCAAGTCGGTGAGCATGATGAAGACCGAGCGCTATATCACCCATCAACCCAAGCAGGAAAAATTGAAAACCCAGGACCTGGTGATCTTCAAATCCGGCAAGCTGCGCGGTACCGGGATCCTGGTCGATGATTTCAAGCAGTTGCAGCCGATGCAGATCCGGATGTGGCTGCCGGCGTTGCGCAAGATCCGCCGCTTCAGCGAACCGGAACTGGACGATATCTGGGGCGGTTCGCATTTGACCTATGGCGATCTGTACCTGCGTCGGCCCGAACACGAGACCCACGAACTCGTCGCTTCTGATGAATTACCCACTTGTCTGGAGGATGCCGCCAGTTTCAATGACTGGACGGGCAAACGGCTCAAGCAGACGCTGCAGCCCTGGTGTGAACTCAATCCAAACCGCTTGACCCTGCTTAAAAGCACACCACGCGAGCCCAGTCCCTGGTATGACTATCGCCTGCGCCTGATCGATCAGCAGACCTTTGCCGAATACCAGGTGGAATATTTCAAGGGCGGGGAACTGGTCAAGCGCACCCAGAAAAACTGGCATGCGGCCGGGCTCGACGACCCACGAGCGCAGATCTGGAATTTCTGGACGGTCAAGCTGTTTGCCAACGGCCAGATTACCGGTGAATCGATTGCCTGGATCGATGAGGACAGTCAGCAGTGGAACCAACCAGTGAGCGACCGCCTGTGGTCGGAGCGTTCACTGCGACAAATCAGGCGCTGAGGCTGGTATTTTTACCCTCATTGACTATCTTCATACCTGAGGGAACTTAATAAACACAACAACTTACAGTCCGAGACCGGGCGCAAACCATCATAAAAACAATCCATGTCTCCAACCCAGAACCAGCGTAAAACCCTGATCATTATCGGTCTGATCCTGATATCGCTCGCGCTGACCGCTTTGCTCAATCATTTTAATTTCTTTTCCCGCCTGGAGTTGGCCAGTTTCGATCACCGGGTGTCGATGTTTCGCAGTGACAAATATATCCACGAGGATGTGGTGCTGGTCAACATCGACGAGGAGACCCTGCAGCAGATGTCCAACGAGCTCGGGCGCTGGCCGTGGCCGCGTTCCGCTTACCGCGATATCCTCGACTTTTTCGCCCTGGCCGGGGCCGAAGCACTGGCCTTCGATATCCTGTTTGTCGAACAGGAAGCCGCGGGCGGGGTCAATGCGAACGACCAGCAGTTGATTGCCGCGAGCAGGGATTCCGCCATCGCCGTGCATGCCATGCAGTTGCTCGAGAATGCGCAGATGGATGGCGCCAAACCGATGCCGACCGATTTCATCCGTCAGCACCAGGTCGATAACATCGACTTCGCCGGTAAAAACTACAATGACTTCCTGATCCCGCTGGAGGGTTTATATCAGGCCAGTCGCGCCGTCGGCTACCTGGAAATCGAGCCGGATCGTGACGGGGTATTTCGGCGCCTGCGCCTGTTCAACCAGTACGACCGGCAGGCGGTGTTTCCGGCCATCTCCAGTGCCCTGGTATTACCGCTGATCGCCGATGGCGGCGAGATTGTTTACGACGCTAACGCAACCACCGTCGGTGATACCTCGATTCCGCTGGACGGTAATGGCCATTACCTGATGAATCCCTATGGCGGCTTGAACGAGATTCCCGCCCACCAGGTATTTGCCGCGATGCAACAGATCCGGGCCGGGCACAGCGATGACCTGGTGCTGGATCCGGCAGATTTTCGCAACAAGATCGTGCTGCTCGGCGCCAGTGCGATCGGCCTGCTGGATGTCAAACCCACCGCGATCTCCAACAAGGAACCCGGTGTACGCATGCATGCCTATACCGTGTCCAATATCCTCGAGCAGGATTTCCTGGTCGCCGCCGGCAATAGCCTGACCTATAGCCTGGTCACCCTGTTCAGCATCGTTTCCGTGCTGTCGATCATGCTGATTCCACGCCTGATCATCGGCGCCCTGATCCCGCTGGTCATCGCCGTGGTGTATATATTCATCACCTACAGCCTGTTTGCCAGCAATCAGGTGCTGGACCTAATGCCGGTATTGTTCGCGATCGCGTTTTCCCTGTTGCTGGCTTTTTCCTATCGCTCGTATACCGAGAAACATGGTAAACAGCGAATTCGTGCGATGTTGTCGCAGTATGTGTCGCCCAGCGTGTTGACCAACGTAATCGACAATTACGACACCCTCAGTGCCGAGGTGGGCAGTAACGAGACCCTGAGCATCCTGTTTTCCGATATCCGCGGCTTTACCGAGATCTCCGAGACCCAGGCCGCACCCAAGGTTGTGGATATGCTCAATATCTATTTCTCACAGATGACCGATATCATCTTCGAGCATGACGGCACCCTGGATAAATTCATCGGCGATGCGATCATGGCGTTCTGGGGCGCGCCGATAAAAACCGACAACCACGCCGACCAGGCAGTTCAGGCCGCGATCATGATGCGGCAGCAACTGGCGGCAGTAAATCAAGTCCTCGCCGCCAAGGACTATGCGCAAATCGATATCGGCATCGGCATCCATACCGGCAAGGTGGTGCTGGGTAATATCGGTTCAGCGAAAAAACTGGATTACACGGTGATCGGCGATGGGGTCAACCTGGCGTCGAGAATCGAGGGCATCACCAAGCAATACAAGCTGTCGATCCTGATCTCGGAGGACACTCACGCGGCGTTGACCACCGCGGTGCCCTGTATCGTGGTCGACGTGGTCCGTCTCAAAGGCAAACAGCAGCCGATTCGTTTGTATACCCCGGCCGAGGTGTTCCGAGCAGAAAACAACATCACAATGCCGCTCGCCGAGTTGATCAAGTCGACGGAACAGGCGTTTGACCACTACCAGGACCGGCAATGGGATAAAGCCCTGAATCTCTACCAGCAGTTACCGCAATGTGAACTATTTAATACCCTGACCGACCGGTGTGTCAGCTTTACCGATGATGAGCCCAATGAAGACTGGGATGGCGTCTATACTCATACAAGCAAGTAAACATGCAGGAGAGAACATGATGAAGTTTATAAGCAGGATGTTAATCGTATTCGCCGTCGGCATTATGTCGGCCCAGGCGGCAGAGCTGATGTATGTCAACAGCAAGAAAGCGAAGCTGTATCAACAGGCCAGTTTCAGTGCGCCGGTGATTTCCGGCCTGAGTAAGGGTAATGAAGTCGAAGTCCTCACCACTGAGGGTAAATGGATGCGGGTCAAATATGCCGCGCTCAATGGCTGGGTGCCGCGTTATTCACTGAGCAAGAGCAAACCCAGCGAAGAATCTGTATCCTTCTTCAATCGTATCAAGAGCTTCTTCACCAGTGACAACAAACGTGCACGGGTATCCAACGTCAGTACCGCCGGTGGTGTGCGCGGCCTGTCCGATGGCGAGATGGAAACCAGCGGTAACCGGGATTATGAATCGGTGGAAAAGATGGAGCAGATGACGGTCAGTGAGCAGGAAGTCGAAACATTCATCGAAGGCAACCAGAATTGAACAGACTTTTCTCCCTGGCTGCTGCCGCCGGCCTGGCTTTATCGACCTTTAACGTCGCCGATGCCGGCCGGACCAGGATCTCGACCGAGATCGCGCAATCCGACTATACGCTGAAGGATGTCGAGCTGGAGGTCCGTTTCGGCCGGGAAATGTCGGCGGTCATCCTGGCCGATTTCAAGATGATGGATCAGCAAGAGCTGAACCGTTATGTCAACCTGGTCGGGCAGACGGTCCTGCAGCAATCCTCGCGGCAGGACATCCCGTTCCATTTTGCCGTGATCAACTCGCCGGTGATCAATGCCTATGCCGCCCCGGGCGGTTATATCTTCGTCACCCGCGGGGCGCTGAACCTGATGCGCAGCGAGGCCGAGCTGGCCGGGGTGTTGGCGCATGAGATCGCCCATGTGGCGCAGCGTCATATCGTCAAGGCGCTGAAGATCAAGGCCGAGGATGATTCGGCACTCGGCTCAGTGAGTCGCATCATCGGCAGTACCAGCAGTTCGGCCAACGTGGTGTTCGACCAGGTAGTCGACAAGGCGATCGAAATCCTGTTCAGCGAGGGTCTAAAGCGCCAGGATGAATTCGAGGCCGATGAAATCGGCATCGTGCTGACCGCCATGGCCGGCTACGAACCGCTGGCCTATTACCAGTACCTGCAGCGTATCCAGCCCTATGTGGAGCGACCCGGTGCGGAAATGAGTAAAACCCATCCACCGATTACCTCCAGGCTGAAAAAATTACAGAACATTATCGACAACGAGGGCCTGGCGAGCTTGCAGGGCCACATCAATACCGCGAGGTTTGAAAACCACTTGATTATCGGGGAATAGGGGATGCAGGGAATAACAATAAAAGGCCTGACGGCCTGGTTGCTGTTGGGGTATACCATGTCGGCAGCGGCCGATATCTACCATTATGACAACATGCTGATCGGTGATCGCGCCAGCGGCATGGGCGGGGCTTATACCGCGATCTCGGATGATGCCTCCGGGCTTTATTACAATCCGGCCGGGATTGTGTTTTCCGAAGACCTGAAACTGTCGGCCAGTGTCAACGCCTATCATACCTCCAACCTGGAATACAAAGGCGTGTTAAGCGGCGGTAACTGGACCCGCGAGTCTTCCTCGCTGGTGCCCAACTTTTTCGGCATTACGCGTAAACTGGGCGATGGCTATTTCGGTTTTTCCTATGCGGTGACTGAATCGGTGGCGGAGAACCAGGACTCGGTATTCCGCAACTTTGGTATCGTCGACCTGTTTACCGTCAACATCAATAACCGCGATGACACCACCAAGATCGGTCCCTCCTACGCGATCAAGCTGACCGATTCTCTGAACCTGGGCGCCACCCTGTACATGCATATCCGCGAGCGGGAGACCATCAACAATCAATGGATACGCAATAACGACAGCAGCTTTGAGTGGAGCAACCGTTATTTTGAAACCAGCGAGACCGGCATCAATCCGATCCTGGGTCTTTTATGGTCACCCAGCGATGAACTGTCGATCGGCTTGTCGCTACGCAAAACCTTTATCCTATCCAGTGATACTGAACAGCAGGTAACCCTGGTCACCGATACCGGCAATAGCGACCCGGTATTCACCAGCTCGGATGAGGAACGTGAATTACCATTGAATATTCGCATCGGTGTGGCCTACTTTCCCAGCAACCGGTTTTTGCTGGACGTGGATTTATCCTATTACGAAGCGACCAGCGGTTTCCTGTCCGATGCGGAAGAGACCATCAACCTGGCCGCCGGCATCGAATACTATGTCGATTCCAGCTGGGCGGTCAGGGGCGGTATTTTTACCAATAATGCGAATACGCCGGAGATCAGGGCTGGTGGGGTCGATCAGGACGATCATGTCGACCTGACCGGGTTCAGCCTGAGTTTGAGTCGCTTCAGCAAGACCTCATCGGTGACCGCCGGATTCTCGATCAGCAGTGGCACCGGCGAAGCCCAGGTGTTGTCCGGTACCACGGCGATCCAGGACCTGGAGATATTTACCAGCACCCTGTTCCTGTCGACTTCCTACCAGTTCTAGGATCTGCCGGATCCCCGCCGTCTAGAAATAAGCCGGTTCATTGCCGGCCTTCCATTTGATATTGCAGCCAAGGCTGGGTTTTTGTGGCTCTGGCACCGTTTGTTGCTGCAACAGGGCGTCGCAGGCTGCAATCAGATCGGCCCCGGTGACTGCCGCGTTATTCCCGGGTCTGGCATCATCGAACTGACCACGGTAAACCAGTTTATGCTCTGCATCGAACAGGTACAGGTCCGGGGTACAGGCGGCCTCGTAGGCCTGGGCAACCTGCTGGGTTTCGTCATACAGATAGGGGAAACTGAAGTTATATTGGGCTGCCAGTTCAACCATCTTGGCCGGGCTGTCATCCGGGAAATTGGCGACGTCGTTGGCATTGATCATGACGCTGGCTATGCCCTTGGCCTGGTAGGTCGCGGCCACCGCGGCGAATTGCTCGATGATATGCAGCACAAACGGGCAATGGTTACAGGCAAACACCAGCAGCAAGGGTTGCCCGGCAAAATCAGCCAGGCTGACATTGTCCCCGGTTTTCGGTTCCGGCAGGCTGAAGTCGGGGGCGCTGGTGCCCAGCGCGAGCATGGTAGAGGGGGTTCGGGCCATGGCTAAGTCCTGATTCGATTAAAAAATGAAATGCAGACTGGTTGTATATCCTAATAGCTGCCCCAGGAATCCTGTTTCCTCCAGCGGATTCGGGTCACCAGGATACCTAACAGGAATGCGATTAACGATACCGCGGCACCGCGGATAAACCAGTCCATCGCGGTGCTGTCCTTGTAGCGTGCATTTTCTTCGCTGAGTCGCTTTTGTTCTTCCACCAGTTCGCCGATGCGGATTTGCAGATTCTTATTCTGGTTGATGACGCTCACCGTATCCGAGGTGGCCAGTTTAAGATCGGCCAGGTCTTTTTCGGTGCGGTCGAGATTGCTCTGCAGACTGCTTATCTGTTGATTATCGTTTTGCTTGATGTTGCGATAATTATCCAGTTCCTGCTGCAGTTCACCAATCGTGCTTTGCAAATCATCGCTCTTGACCTGGAGCCTGGCCAGGCGGTCGCGGGCTGCCGGCAAGTCGACCAGGAAGCGGCTGAGCACATAACCCTGTTTGCCATTGTCAGTCTCCACCAGGGAATACTGGGTGGCGACATCCTCTTCGATCAGGGTTACCTCCTGACCGCTTTCCAGCATCGAAATGATGCTGTTGGAGGTACTGGTGCCGCTGCGCATGGTGACTTCAAACTGGTCGGTGATGTAGCGTGTTTGGGCCAGAGACTGGGTGGCAGTCGATGTCAGGATTAAGCTCAGGAAAAAGATTTTTAATAAGTGTTTTTGGTAGATCATGGATTTCAAAATTTAAAGAAGTAGTCTAAGGAAATTATATCGCCCTCTACATCATTATTATCACTCAACGCATACTCCTGGCGTTCGAAGGATAAATCCAGGGTGTGCCTGGCGCTCAGTGCATAATTGACACCGATCATGATATAGGTGTTGTCGGAAGAGGGCAGGTCGGGATTACCGACGGTAACCGGGCCGCCGCCATGGCTCATCGCGTATACATCGCGCTGGGCAGTGGATGCGGGGGTCGAGGCGACAGGGCTGTCCGCCTCGTTGTCTTCATCCTGCAGTTTCAGATTCAGGTACCACAGCCATTGGTCATTGATGCGGAAGTCGCTGTTGACAAACAAACCGAGGATATCGGTATCGCGGTCATCCAGTGACTTGTCGATGAATTCGAAACCGGCGGTCACCGAGGTACGGTCATCGAGACGTAGGGTGGTGGCAAGAATCAGGGTGATCTCGTCAAATTCCTGTTCGATGTTGTCAGAACTCTGGGTTTCCAGCCTGAAGCCGGCCGAATAGATCGGGCGGGTATAGCCGCCGGTCGGTATATAGCTGTATAACACTTCGCCGAGGATGCCCTCCCGGTCCTGGATTTCGGTATCGCCGTAACTGCGGCTATAGAGGTCGGCACTCAGATGGAACAACGAGTTACGGGTAATTCCCAGCGATCGATGCACCGATGCGGTGACCTGGGTGAAGGAGTCATCGATACTGGAGCCTATTTCCTCAGTACCAACACCGACTTGCAGGGTGACGACGGTTTGCGTTGCGTTTGCTGTCACGCCATAGCCGGACAACAAAACGATAGCCATACAGCAGAGTAATTTATTCATTGTTATCTGTAGCCTCTGGACTGTTCCTTTTGCGTTAAGCGTTTTGCCGATCTCATAGTTTGCCTGTTTATCGCATAAACAACAAGAACCCTGCCTGCAGGCAGTGATGGACAGCCGGTTCCGCGCTAGCGACAGCATTCAAATTTGCCGGCAGATGAGTTATTCTCAGCACTGAATAACAACAAGCAGGGGATAGTAATGAGCCAGGACTTTGACGACCCGAGAAGAGATTTTTTGGTTCAGGCACTAAGTTGGGGACTATTTGCCGCCGGATCGACCGCCGGTTTGTTGCAACCTGCATTTGCGATGGGAGATATTCCGGCCAAATTACCACCGGGACGTTCCATCTATAAACTTAAGGGCCGGGTTACCGTCGATGGGGTTACGGCCGATATCAATACCCGGATCACCGCCAATTCCCTGATCAAGACCGGTGCTTCCGGTCAACTGATCTTTGTGGTGGGTCAGGATGCCTTCATCCTGCGCGAGAACAGTGAATTACAAATGGGCGGGACCGACATGCTGATCGCCAGCATGCGCATGCTCACCGGCAAGCTGTTATCGGTGTTCGGTAAACGCGAAGCCCCCCATCGCATCCAGACCGTGACCGCTACCATCGGCATCCGTGGTACCGGTATCTACGTCGAATCAGAGCCGGATCAATCCTACGTGTGTACCTGTTATGGCAATACCTTGATCGCTTCCAACGACAATCCCAATATCAGCGAGGCAGTGCTGGCCAGGCACCATGATCAACCGCTGTATGTGCTGGCGGGAAAGGGTGACAATATCATCAGGCCGGCACCGTTTATCAATCACACCGACAGCGAGCTGGCCTTGATCGAGGAATTGGTCGGCCGAACCACCCCGTTTGCGGCGGCGGCAGACAGCTACGAGGCGCCGCGTAAGCGCAGTTACTAGCCGGCGCTGCTGTTTATTCGGCCACCGGTGTAGGAGACTCCGCCCCGGTCAGTTCGGCGTCCGCCGCCGGCTCCTCGGCCTCGGACAGTTCAGCGGGCGTGATCAGCACCAGCAAGCCAAACTCCGGATGGTCCAGGTAGTGCAGTTTGCGACTGCGCATGCGTCTCTGTTCATTCAATTCATAATTGAGCAGCAATCGACCCTCGCTGATCTCTGCCGGTTCATCCGCAGTCATGCTGTCGGTATTGATCAGCGCCTGTTGCATCAGGTCCTCGGTCTGGGCCGGTTTTCTCAGCACCAGCTCAGCCCTGGTGTGCAGGTAGCGCGACAGCGAGATCGTCACCATACCCTCGAGCTCATACAGCACATCCGGCAAGCGTGTTACCCGGGTCTGATCAGGCGCATTGTCCGGGTCGGTCATGGCGCCGGACTGGCTGGCCGGCAGCAGGCTCGGCATCAGGTTGGCCTGGTCGATGGAGGAATACTCCCTGCCAAACACCCGGCCGCCAATAATCCACACCGGGATGCTGTTGTCAGCGTCAAGTCCGGGCTGGCGCCAGCCGGTATGCACCAGTAATTCGTAGCGGCTGGAGCGGATGATACGATTGACCGTATCACTCAGGCGCAGTTCCGCTAACGGTAACGGGGTAAAACCACTGGTCTCGGCCTGACCCACGCTATCCACATCGGCCAGGTCGATGGTGTTGTCGGTGGGGGTCGCGGAGGGCGTCGGCAGGTTGATCTCCTTACCCTTGGGTACCAGGTTATTCTTGAACACGATGATTTCGACATCGTAGTACTTGAGCTCTTCAGGTGCCGGGTCATCGGCGGCCTGCAGCAGTGACGCGCACAGCAGCAGGCCAAGGCTTATGCTGAGTCTAATCATTCGGTGCCAGTTCGTTGAGTAATTGGTGCAATTGGTTGAAGCGGGTATCCAGCTCGGGATCGAGGTTGTTGACGGTCAGGGTGTTGTGGCCATCGAATTGGTATTGTTGCGGATGGCTCTGGATCAGCAGGATAATTTTCATCGGGTCTATGTTAGGTTTGTCGATGAAAACAATTTTGCCTGATTGCTCCCCAAAATCAATTTTTTGTATCCCCAGTGGCCGGGTAATCGATTTCAACTCGGTAATCCGGAACAGGTTGGTCAAGGCCTCGGGCAGCAAGCCGAATCGGTCGATCATTTCCATCTTCAGGTTGGCGATATCATCTCTGCTGACCGCTGACGCAATGCGCTTGTATTCGATCAATCGCCTGTGTACATCGGGGATATAGTGTTCGGGGATCAAAGCCGCTACGTGCAGATCGATTTCCGAAGCGCGCATCAGTGGTTGATCGAAATCCAGCTCCTGGTGGGTTTTCAGTGACTGCACCGCGCGTTCCAGTAACTCGGAGTACAGGGTAAAGCCGATTTCATTGATCTGTCCGCTCTGTTCCTCGCCCAGCAGTTCACCGGCGCCACGGATTTCCAGGTCATGGGTGGCGAGGGTGAAGCCGACCCCCAGATCCTCCAGTGATTCGATCGCCTGCAGTCGTTTACGCGCATCCGTGGTCATCGATTTCGGATGCGGCGTTATCAGGTAAGCGAAGGCACGATGATGCGAGCGTCCGACCCGGCCGCGGATCTGGTGGAGCTGGGCCAGTCCCAGCTTGTCCGCACGGTTGATGAAGATGGTATTGGCGGTGGGAACGTCGATCCCGCTCTCGATGATTGTCGTGCACACCAGCAAATTGCAGCGGTGGTGATAGAAATCCAGCATCACCTGTTCCAGTTCCTTTTCCTTCATCTGCCCGTGGGCGATACCGATGCGTGCATCCGGCACCAGTTCCTGCAGCTCGCTGGCGGATTTCTCGATGGTCTTGATCTCGTTATGCAGGAAATAGATCTGTCCCCCGCGTTTCAGTTCGCGCTGGCAGCCCTCGATGACCGCCTCGTCGTTCCATTGCGAGACAAAGGTCTTGATCGCATGCCGTTTCATCGGCGGGGTGGCGATGATCGACAGGTCGCGCATACCGGCCAGCGACATATTCAGGGTGCGTGGAATCGGGGTCGCGGTCAGGGTCAACAGGTCGACCTGCGCGCGCAGCGCCTTGAGTTTTTCCTTGTGGCGGACGCCGAAGCGGTGTTCTTCATCGATGATCACCAGTCCCAGGTCCTTGTACTTGATGTCATCCGACAACAGTTTGTGGGTACCGATGACGATATCGATCTGGCCCTGTTGAATCTGCTGCAGGGCCTGGTCCAGCTGTTTTTTGGCGGTAAACCGGGATAACAGCGCGAGTTTCAGCGGCCAGTCGGCGAACCGGTCCTGGAAGTTCTGGTAATGTTGTTGGGCCAGCAGCGTGGTGGGTACCAGGACCACCACCTGCTTGCCATTGTTGGCTGCGATAAAGGCCGCGCGCATGCTGACCTCGGTTTTACCGAAGCCCACATCGCCGCAGACGATACGGTCCATCGGCTGGGTCGAGGTCAGGTCGTCGATGACCGACTGAATCGCAGTCTCCTGGTCGGGGGTCTCCTCGAACGGGAAGTCCATCGCAAAGCGCTGGTACTCATCCCGTTGCAGGCTGTATTGATAACCGGTGGTCGCTTCCCGCCGGGCATGGATTTCCAGCAGCTCGGCGGCAATATCGTGGATTTTCTCCTGTGCCTTTTTGCGTACCTTGTGCCAGTGATCACTGCCCAGTCTGTGCAACGGCGCCTTGTCCTCGTCGGCCCCGGTATAACGGGTGATCAGGTGCAGCGAGGATACCGGCACATACAGCTTGTCCTGGTTGGCATACTCGATACAGACAAACTCGGTTTCGACCCCGGCCACGGTCAGGGTCTTCAGGCCCTGGTAGCGGCCGATACCATGGTCCTCGTGCACCACCGGTGCACCTTCGTGCAGATCCGCCAGGTTGTTGATAATGGCTTCGGCGTCGAGGGTCTTACGGTACTTGCGGCGGCGGCTCTGGCGCGCGCGTTCGCCGAACAATTGCGCTTCACTGATCAGGGTGATGCCGGCATCATCAAGTTGCACGCCCTGTTCCAGCGGCGACACGGTGATAAACAGCTGGTCCTGGGTGTTGGACAGGAAGTCACCGAAGCTTTTCACGACCCTTGGCCGGATACCGTGATGTTGCAGCAGTTCGCTCAGGAACTCGCGGCGTCCGGAGGATTCGGCGCAGATCAATACCCGATGTTGCTGCAGTCGTTGCAGGTAGTTTTTCAATAACAGCAGTGGTTCATCGCTCTGGTGCTGGACCACCAGTGACGGCGCGGCCCTGAGCTTGATATTGACCGTGAGCTCATCGGTATGCTCGTATTTATAGGCATTGAACAGGCTGACCGGGTAGTCGTTTAAGCGCTCCTGCAGGTTATCGGCATCGAGAAACAACTGGCCCGGTTCGAGTAACGGGTGTTCCAGGTTGTAGCGCCGCGACTCATAGCGTTGTTCAACCTGCTCGAGGAAATGATCGCAGCCATCGAATGCCGATTGTTCGAGCAGGAACTGGGTCTGTTGCGGCAGGTAATCGAACAGGCTGTGCAACTGATCGAAGAACAGCGGCAGGTAATATTCGATGCCCGGCGCCGACAAGCCCTGGCTGACATCCTCATACACCGGGCAGGTGGTGGGATCGACCTCGAAGCGCTGGCGAAACTGCTGACGAAAGCGCCTGATACCTGCCTCATCCAACGGGAATTCCCGCGCCGGTAACAGCTCGATGCGATCGAGCTTCTCGATCGAGCGCTGGGTCTCGACGTCGAAACTGCGGATCGATTCGATTTCGTCATCAAAGAATTCGATCCGGTAGGGTTGACGACTGCCCATTGGGAACAGGTCTATGATCGAACCGCGGACACTGAATTCACCATGCTGTTCCACCTGGGACACCAGCTGGTAAGCCTGCTCATTCAATCGGGTTTTGAAATCGGTAAGATCCAGGCGATCCGCGGTCTCGATCAGCAGTGAACGGCCGGCGATGTAGTCGGTCGGCGAGACTTTTTGCAGCAGGGTGCTGATCGACAGTAACAGGACGCTGCGACCGCTTAAGCTTGGCAGGCTGGCGAGGCAGCGCAGGCGCTCGGAAATGATATCCTGGTGCGGGGAAAAATGATCGTAGGGCAGGGTTTCCAGGTCGGGAAAATGCAGCAGGTTGAGGTCACCGTCGCGGAAGAACAGCAGCTCTTTTTCCAGTTGTTCGGCTTCCGCCATATCGTGGGTGACGATAACCGTCAGGCCCTTGAATTGACGGATCTGCTGGGCCACAAACAGGCTGCGGCTGGCACCATAGAGTTGACCTGTTTTACTGATGGTTCCCGCACTGGGAACAGGCCGTTTGATCATGACATTCGCACTGGCTTGAAAAAGCCAGCGATTCTACACCTTGATCGGGTTGTGGGGAATTGAGGAGCAGAAATAATTTGGATAGATTTTAGAGCAAGCATCCCTCTCGCCTATCCCTGGACGAGCGCTGCTCTTGCGCATCCATGCGCTCGCAGCATACCAGGCCATGGACGGCCGCAGGTAGACAATGCAGGAGCATATTGTCGAAGGCCATACCTGGGCAAGCGCCGTTCCCGCACATCCCTGTGCTCCACGGCATACCAGGCCAGGGACGGCCGTGGGTAGACAATGCAGGAGCATAT
>JASJBV010000127.1 GCA_030066335.1 Gammaproteobacteria bacterium | reverse complement strand
GTGGACAGCGGTGAAATTTCCGGGTTGATGGAAGTTGCCCACAAAGGTGCCCTGCACTGGGAAAAAACCCTGCGCGGCATCCTCGCCATCGACGCCCATTCGAGGAAAAACCCTGCGGCCGAAATCTCGGCCCTGATCGAACAATCCCGCTTGTAATACCATCCATGAAAGAATTATCCACGATTAAAGAGCTCAAGCCTCTTTCCTTTATCTTTGAAAAACGCGATGCCCTGCCCGGTTTCCTCTGTGACAACATGGTCGAACGCTTCGAACAGGCCACCGACGAGCATTATGCGGGGCGCATCGGCCAGACCTTCAGCGAGGAACAGTCGATCAAGAAAACCACGGATATCGTGGTCAGCGGCAAGGAACACTGGCAGGATGTGGATAACAACCTGTTTCGTTCCCTCGGCATGGCACTGCAGGAATTCAGGGAAAAATTCGAGTACTTCAAGGGCCCGTTCAAGGATAACGGCTACGCGATCCAGCGCTACCTGCCCGGCGAGTACTACCACTGGCACATTGACGGCGGCAGTCATGACTTTTCCCAGCGCCAGCTGGTCGCCCTGTGGTATTTGAACGATGTGCCCGGACCGGGCGGCGAGACCGAATTCATGTTCCAGGACATCAGGGTAACCCCGGAGAAAGGCAAGCTGGTGCTGTTCCCGCCGTTCTGGACCCATGAACATCGTGCGGTGACCCTGCAACAAGGGGTTAAATATATCGCCACCACCTGGGTGGTGTTTGCCTGAGGCTTTAGCTAACTGTCAGATTGCGGCTGGATGCGTTGCAGCGTGGTCAGAAGCTTGCGATTGACCCTGCCCTTGCGATCGATTCGATAACGGTTGAGGCCGGTTTTCTGGGCCACCAGTTCCAGTGCACTATTGATTGAATCCTGCAAACCGGCATTGCCGTTCAAGGTCATGTTGACCTGGTACTGCCCGTTCCAGGCTAACTTGATATCGCCCGCCGCGGTCAACAAGCCGGTGGATTGATCCAGTTCCAGCTGCAGACCGTCATCGTCCTGCCTGATCTCGCCGGAGTAATTGCCCAGGCTCTGTTCCTCGCCTCTGACCCCGGCCTGGTTCCAGCTGATGCGGCCGCTCAACGCCTGCAGCCGGGCCTGGGCCAGGCTGAGTTGCTCGATATCGATGACAAAATCGCCGGTCGGCTGGACCAGCATCGCTGGCAGCGCGCTGAAGATGTCATCACCGAGCACCAGCCGGCTATCGTTGGCCGAGACCTCGCCGCTGAGCAGGCCGTACTGGAGTTGCAGGGCGATGGTCTGATCCGCCGATTCAACCTGGTAGCACAGTGCCAGTTTCACCAGGCACAGGGGGCGCAGACGGTAATCCAGGCCCTCGACAACCAGGCCCTGATAGCCGAGCTGCTGGATACTGCCGCTGCTGACCGTCCCCGCTAATCCCTGCAGGGCGATTCCGGGCGGTAAACTGACGACCCTGAACAGCTGACGTACCGGGGTATTGAACAGCAGGCTGATCACCAGCGTCAGCACAAACAACAGTACCAGCCATAATCCCGCCTTGCGCATTATTCTTCTGCAGCCTTCTTGCGCACGACCAGGCTGACCCCGACCTGACCGGGTTGATCAGTGGGCAGGATGCGTGCCTCGTCGATCCTGACCAGCCCATCCAGACTGCTGAAGAAGCGCAACAGCTGGTTGAATTCGACATCCGCCAGGCGCAGTCGCACCGCATCGTCCTGGATCGGGGTCATCTGCTGCATGCTCTGCTTGAGCCCGGCACGTACAATCTGGCTGTCGATGAAGGTCACCAGGCGACCGGAGATCTGCCTGATGCCCTGTTGGCTCTGTTTTGGCAAGCGATGTACCTGTTGCTGCATCCAGCCCAGGTCTTCCCGCGCCTGGCTGATCTGCTCATCGAGCTGCTGGCTGTGCAGGCGATAGGGCGTCAACAGCAGGCCATCGAGGATGACGACCAACGCGATCAGACCGGCGACCGCAACGATGGCCTGTTCCCGCGTGCTGATACGATTCCACCACTCTTTCATCGTGCCTCCTTCAGCACCAGGCGGCCGGTGGTTTGTTGTGGACTGATATTGACGTTCTCGATCTGCGCATCAAATTTTGATTCGGCGATACGGTTGCGCAGGGATTCCAGTGACTTCAGGTTCTTGCTCTCGAGACTCGCCGATAGCGTCGCTTGCTGATACTGCAGCCGACTGGTCTTGATATCGGGGAAGCTGCTGATCAGGTCGGCATACTCGTAAAGCATGTCGAGAAACCGGGTCTCACCCTGGGTCTGCTGTGACGCCGTCAAGTGCCGGATCATCTGCTGCTTGGGCCGGCTGCCGGGTTCCAGCTGCGGCAGATGCCGTTTGAGCAACGCCTGTTGTTGCGCAATCAGCTCATCATGCACCCGGGTTTTGTTCCACAGACCGATGCCAGTAGTCGACAGAAACACCAGCAACAGCATCGAGCCTACCAGCAGCGGCCATTTCCAGCGTTTCATCGATTCCACCCAGATATGGGCACTCTGATACTCTTTTTGCTTGAAATTGATACGCTGCGGCTGATCGAGACTGGCGGCCAACAGGTCGCGCGGTGGATGCTGATAGACCTCGAGTTCGAGGCCAAGCACCTCGTCGGTCACCGCTTCCGCATAAAAGTCTACCCTACTCGCGCCTGGCTTTTGTTTTTGCAGCAGCTTCAGCAGCTGCGGCAGGATCGCTGCATCGCAGTAGAAACCGGCATGTTCACCATGGCGCAGCAGATAGCCGCCGTTGAATTCACAGACGCTGCTGAGAAAGTCCGCAGCATCGGACCATGGGCACAGGTAAACCGGGGCGAGAATTTCGCGCGCATTGATATTCTGATCCGCCAACAGTTGCATGCAGTCATCCATGATGTCGCGTTCGATCACTGCCACCGGCACCCGGCCGTCTTCCTGTTGATTGCTGATCGCACAGAAACAGTTATCGATATCGTCGGCCAGGTGATCCTCGATCGCAAACGCGATCGCATTCAGTTGCTGTTTGGAGGCCTTGGGCGGTAACTGGGCGCTGGTCAGGTGGATATCCTGCTGGGGCAGGAACACCTGTACCGAACTGGAATTGCCGCAGACCCTGCGCAACTGGTCGGCGTCGGAGCTGCCGGCATCGATGACACCCGACCCGCTGTCATCGAGCTTGACCCAGTCAAAGCTCTGCAGGTCGTGGTCATGAAAATTGATCCGGCACAGCAAGGCTAAATTCCTCCCAGGCTACGTGACATGACCGTGGTCGCGCCCTTGTCGTCGCGCATGATCATGGAGTTGATATACACCGATTTATCACCAATGGTCACCTGGCCCTCGGCCAGAAAATACTTGGTGGCTACCGTGAGATTGGTTTTTTGTTGGTCATCCAAGGCAATAGTCATTCTTTTCTCAAAGTCCTGCAAATCGACAAACGCATCCTCTTCCCGCGCATCGACCAGCTTCTGGTAATCCAGTTCGAGCCCGAGGCTATTGTATACCTGTTCGTTTACCGTGTTCAGGTTGATCGCGGTGGCCTCCGGCAAAACCGTGATAAAAGGTCTCAGAGCCGAATAAATTTCCTGGTCTATACCCTTGACCAGCCGCAGTTCGCTGACATCCGCCATCAGGCGATTGGCACTGCGATACGGCAACTCCAGGCGGGTATAATAATCGTCTTCCGCGCCATCGGGAAACTCCGGGTCCTGGTTGTTATCCAGCCAGTCTTTCAGCGCCGGAATAAACACCGGCTCTATTTCCAGTTGCTCACACAGGCTGATCAGATTTTTCTGTGCCTGTTCCGAGCTTAGAACACTGTTAAGATTGATCAAGGACTGGGCATCGGTTATCTGCCCGGTTAGAAAGCCACCCTCGATCGGCAGCGCCGGAATCCCCACCGCCCAGTCTTCACCGAGATGATCAGTTTTGGAGTCTTTGGCATCCTGTTGCAGGAACAGACGGGCATAATCCTCCAGGCCAACGCCATACATCAACGCGTTGCTGTAATTCTGCAGATTGCCGGTCTGGCGGATGGTAAATGCCTGTTCATGCACTAATGACACCGCGGTGACCGTGGCTATGCTGACCACCACCATCGCCATCAATAGCGCGATCCCGCGCTGTTTGAAGCGACTAGGCCTGAACATTGGAAATCTCGAACACACGTCTGATCACCCCAAAATCCTCCAATTCCAGGGTCAGTTCCAGGGCAACCGGCTGTTGCTGTGTGCTGGAACCGACCGGAGGCCAGTTTCTCAGGGTTTCCTCACCGCGGGTCAGCAGCACCACGGAAAATTCCTCCACCCCGCTCAGCAACTCCTGTTCCAGCGCCTGTTCCTCGAAGCCCTGGTCCAGCTGCGGCCAGTACTTGCGGCGCAGGCTGGTATCCACCAGCAGGTATTCCACCCGCTGCAGGTTACTGCGCGGTTGTTGTAACAGGTTGCTCCAGCCATTGCGGGTGAAAACCAGACGGCCATCGTCAACCAGCAATTCAGGCTGTTCATCGCCGTATTGATCGCGCACCTTGCGGTCGATGCGCTGGGTCAGGTCCTTGGCCAGGTAACCCAGGGCAAACTGGATATCCGCCAGCTGACGTTGGGCGGCACTGACCTGCTCCCCGGTCTTGCTGACCTGGATCAGGTTGGTCATCGTCATCGCCGCGATCAGGGCAAAGATGCTGACCGCAACCAGGACCTCGAACAGGGTGAAACCGTCTGCTGATGGACGCTTGCTCATCATAACCTGCCCATAAACCCGGTGCGGGTGACCAGTGCCTGTTCGTCATCCTCATCCGCGAACACCGTCACTTCCAACCGGCGCAGATTGGCTTCATCGGTCCTGCTGATCTTCATCTTCCAGATCCATTCGCGACCGGCCATCTCCTCCCTGCCCTGCTTGTCCAGGCGACTGCTCCATTCACGTTGGGCCCGGATCAGAGCAATCTGGTTCATCGCCACCCAGTTGGCAACGGTCTTGTCGCGCAGATACTGTGCATTACGATTGGAAGCGGTGCTGTTTTCGATGATCGCGCCCATGGTGATGGCGATGATGGCCAGTGCCACCATGATCTCCATCAGGGTAAATGCAGCTTGTTTGCGGCTATTCATAGCAGTTCCGAGGTCGGTCCCGCGATCTGAATATCCCCCAGCAGGTTGGAATTCAGCTGGATATTGAGTTGGTTATCGCGATCCTGGATCTGCCATTGAATCACGCTCATTTCACCACTGGACAGAAACAGGATATGCGGATCCGGTTCCTGCTTGTCCTCGATCGCGACGATGCTGTTATCCACCACCAGTTCATCACTGTAAGCATGCTGTTTTTGCAACGAGGTGAAAAAGCGCTGTTTACTCGGGGTGAAACCCTCGCCATCGAACACCAGCACCTTGAAGCCTCCCGGGACCAGCGCCAGCGCGTAATTCTCGTCGTTCAGGATTGCTTCCTGCAGCAACAGTTTCATGGTCTTGGCCAGGGTGCTGGCATGCTGTTTGAGCTGGGTTTCCGGATTCCCCAGGCGCGTATTGAGCAGGATCGTCGAGGTGACCACGGAGATCACGGCGATCACCACCAGGATCTCCAGGATCGTGAACCCTCGTGGTGATCTCGAATAGCGCACGCGATCAGGCGTCCAGGTTCCAGGTACCGATATCGGCATCGACGCCCTCACCGCCCTCGGAGTTATCGGCGCCGTAGGAGAAGATATCGAATTCAGCCCCGTCCCGACCCGGTTGGCTGTACTGGTAGTCATTACCCCAGGGGTCCTTGTTCAGCTTCTTGATATAGCCGCCGGATTTCCAGTTTTTCAGATCATCACTGGGGCGGGACACCAGCGCGCTCAATCCCTGCTCGGTGGTGGGATACTTGAAATTGTCCAGCCGATAGAGTTCCAGCGCCGATTCCAGCACCTGGATATCGTTCTTGACCTTGCTCAGGCGCGCATCATCCGCGCGACCGGCTACCTTGGGCGCGATATACGCCGCCAGAATCGCGATAATGGTAATGACGACGATGATTTCCAATAAAGTAAAACCTTGTTGACGTTTGTTCATGTGTTACCTGTGTTTCCCAAATTTATAAACATCTTCGTTAGATACTGAATCAGCAATATGATTCCCGCCACTGAAACCCCGTATAAATGGGCATCGACGATAACCGGCACCCCGATCAAATCAGCGCTGGTAATGGTAACAGATGACCATTGCTCCAATATTATTTTTAGCAGAATTACCGCCAATATGACAATCGACATGACGGGCTGAAGGCGCAGGGTATCGACCGCAGCGATCACATACAGGCCGAACAGTACCCCGGAGAAGCCGACATACCAGCCCAGATCGGGCTCGAGGCCGTAAAACAACCCCGACACCCCGGCTGTCAGCACCAGGATCCGCCATGACCACTGCCAGATATTCCAGCCGATCCCGGTCAGGGCCTGGCACAGCAGAAATCCGAGCATGTTCATCCCGTAATGAACCCAGTTCGCATGCACCCAGTGGCCACTGAGCAGGCGCCAGAGTTGCCCGTCATTGATCAGGCGGGTGTCATAGCGTAATGCCTGCGGCCCGATCCATTGCAGCAATGCCATGCCCAGGATCAGGGTCATCAACGGCAGACACTGCCTGAGTTGTTCCGGCATTATTGAATCAGGTCGTTCATATCGAAAATCGGCAGCAGGATCGCGAGCACGATTACCAGCACCACCAGGCCCATGAACAGGATCATGCCCGGCTCAAAGATACCGAGAAACAACGCGGTCAGGCCCTCGAATTCACTTTCCTCGGCCTTGGCCGAGCGCTCCAGCATCTCGCCCAGTTTGCCGCTGGCCTCGCCATTGGTGATCAGCTGCAGCACCAGCGGACTGAAATAACCGGTTTTCGACAACGAGCCGGCGATACTGCCGCCCTCGCGCACATTATCGGCGGCATGGATCACGGCCTTGCGGATCAGGCTGTTGCTGATGACCTCGGTGGATATATGCATGGCATCCAGCGCCGGTACCCCACTGGATACCAGGATACTCATGGTGCGGGTGAACCTGGCAGTGTTGGACAGTCGGGTCAGGTAACTGATTAGCGGCAGACGCAGCATGACCCGGTCGCGCTGGGTGCTCATCCAGCGAATCTGCATCAATTGCCCGTAGGATACGGCAAAGATCACAATGCCGATAATCACCTGCAGACCATAGTTTTTGAAGAAATCGGACACCGCGATCAGGACCTGGGTCAACACTGGCAATTCCTGGTCGAAGCCCTCGAATACCTGGATGATCTGCGGCACCACGAAAGTCAACAGGCCGGCCACCAGCAGCAGTGACACCAGGGTCAGCAGGATCGGATAGATCAAGGCGAGGCGGGTCTTCTGCTGCAGGCTCTGGCGTGATTCCATGAAATCGGCCAGGCGTTCCATGACCAGGTCGAGCAGACCGGACTGTTCGCCGGCATGCACCGAGGCACAGTACATCGCATCGAAGATCCGCGGGAATTCACGAAATGCATCGGACAGGGCGTGCCCCTCCAGCACCCGCGAACGCACCGCCAGCAATACCTTCTTGGCCTGTGGCTTGGTGGTTTGCTGGGATACCGCGTATAACGCGGATTCTATCGGCTGGCCGGCACTGATCAGGGTCGATAACTGGCGGGTCAGCAGTGACAGGGTGGCGACATTGATCTTGTCGCGGCGCTTGCGACCGCGACTGGATTCCTGCTCGCTGGATACCTGCTCGATCTCGACCGGCGATAAGCCCATGCCGCGCAGTTGCTGCCGCGCCTGCTTGGCGGTATCCGCCTCGATAATGCCTTTTTCCCGACTGCCCTTGGTATCGAAGGCGAGGTATTCGTATGCGGCCAAGGTTTATTCTCCTTAGGGGCCTGTTAATCTTCGCGGGTCACGCGGAACACCTCGTCGAGTGAGGTAATGCCCAGTCTGACTTTCTCCAGGCCGTCATCGACGATGCTGCGGGACTGGCTGCGACAGTATTTCTCGATCTTGTTCTGGCTTTGCTGGTCATGGATCATGTTCGACAGGCTGTGGTCGATCTCGATCAACTCGTAAATCCCGGATCGACCCTTGTAGCCCAACTGCAGGCATTCATCGCAGCCGACTGCCTGGTAGATTTCATCATCCGCGCTGAGGCCATGAGCCTCTTTCTCGCTGGCACTGATCTCGTGTGGCTTTTTACAGGCCGGACACAGGTTACGCACTAGTCGCTGCGAGACGATGCCGAGCAGACTGGAGGACAGCAGGAAAGGCTCGACCCCCATGTCCTGCAGGCGCACGATCGCGCCTACCGCGGAATTGGTGTGCAGGGTAGACAGTACCAGGTGACCGGTCAGACTGGCCTGGACGCCGATCTGCGCGGTCTCGCCATCACGAATCTCACCCACCATGACCACATCCGGATCCTGGCGCAGAATCGCGCGCAGGCCCTTGGCAAAGGTCATATCCACCTTGGTATTGACCGGGGTCTGGCCAATGCCGTCGAGATCGTATTCGATCGGATCCTCGACCGTCAGGATATTGCGTTGATGATCATTCAGTTCGCTCAATACCGCGTACAGGGTCGTGGTCTTACCGGAACCGGTGGGACCGGTGACGAGGATGATGCCGTGCGGTTTGTGGATCATGCCCTGCAGACGTTTTTCATCTTCCTTCGCCATCCCCAGGTGATGTAACTGCAGGCGCCCGGCCTGCTTATCCAGCAGACGCATGACCACCCGCTCGCCGTGGGCCGAGGGTAAGGTAGAAACCCGGATATCCACCGGGCGGCCGGCAATACGCAGCGCGATCCGGCCATCCTGCGGCAGGCGTTTTTCCGCGATATCCAGCTTGGCCATGACCTTGATCCGCGACACCAGCAACGACGCAACCTGGCGCGGCGGTTCTATCACCTCGCGCAACACGCCATCGATGCGGAAACGGATAGAAAGCCGGGTCTCGAACGGCTCGACATGGATATCCGAAGCATTTTCCTTGATCGCCTCGGTAATCAGGGCATTGATCAGGCGGATAATCGGTGCATCGTCATCGCTTTCCAGCAGGTCTTCCGGCTCGGAGAGTTCCTTGGCCACGTCTTCCAGGTCCAGCTCGCCACCGATTTTATCGCTGTCGAACAACGGGTTATCGCTGCCATTCTCGAACTGCCGGGTCAACAGGCTATTGAATTCCTGCGCATCGACCAGCCTGACACCCTGCACCTTACCCAGCAGGCGCTGGGCCTCGATAATGCCCTCCACCGGGGCATCATTCTTGACCAGCAACTCGTCGCTATCCTGCTCGGCTGCAGATTTCTGTTTTAACACCCCGTAGCGTTTGGAAAAGGCGTAGGACAGTGATTTGAATTCATTCATAGCGAACTACGATTATTATCTCGGCTGGAGCGGATCCGGTCATCCTCGCGGTCTGCAGGCTTTACCTGCCTACTGCTGTCCCAACCCTTCGGGTTGCGGCGATGGTTCCATGCTTTGTTCCGATTGCACCGGTTCCTCGATCGCAATCGGTCTTAGATCATTCAACTCATCCAGTTGTTTGAGTACCGGGTTCTCGGATTCGAATTTAATCGATTTGGACAGCTGCTCCTCGCGCATGAAGTTATATTTGTTCTGACTCAGCAAGCGTGCCTTCGCGGGATCCTTGATGATACTGGCGCGGATGAATATCAACAGGTTACGTTTTTGTTTCTGCAAGGTCTTGGAGCGGAACAAGGCGCCGAGTACCGGGATATCACCGAGCCCGGGTACCTTTTGCTGCTGTTCGATCAGGGCTTCATTGATCAGGCCACCGAGCACCAGTAACTCGCCATCCTCCAGCTGTACCGTGGTATTCAGCGAGCGCTTGCTGGTGATCAGGTCGACCCCGGTGCTGCTACCGGTTACATCCGATACTTCCTGCTGGATCTCCATCGTAATGGTATCGCCCTCGTTGATCTGCGGTTTGACCTTGAGGCTGACCCCGACATCCTGGCGCTCGATGGTACGGAACGGGTTGACCGTCGACGAGGAGCTGCCGCTGGTGCCGGTGGTACTGCTGTATTCACCGGTGATGAAAGGCACGTTCTCACCGACGATGATATCCGCTTCCTGGTTGTCCAGGGTCACGATCGAGGGGGTCGATAACAGGTTGGAATCCGAGTCGCCGGACAGCGCGCGGATCAGGGCGACAAAGTTCAGGTTGGGATCGTTGACCCGGCCCAGGCCCAGGGTCATACCATCACCCACTGCAGTGACCCCCCCGGCGGCCAGGCCGGTGATAGGCAGACCGGATTGGGAGAAATTGGTGATCAGGGCGGGATCATCGTTGGGGCTGCCATCGATCACCCACTGCACGCCCAGTTCATTTGAAGTACCGACCGAAACCTCGGCGATAATAGCCTCGATATGCACCTGGGCGCGGGGAATATCCAGTTGTTGGATCACCGTGCGCAGCGAGCGGTAAATCGACATTGGGGCGGTGATCACTAACGCATTGGATACCTCATCGGCCTGGATGTTGAGATCGCCGGCACTCGCGGTTTGCGCCGCCGCCGCACTCGTCTTCGATTGCGTCTTCATCACGTTCTTGCCGATGGTGCCGAGGATCTTGGCCAGGTTGTCGGCATTGGCATAGCGCAGGTAGACCACGTGGATGTTACCGGCGGAATCGACCGGCTGGTCCAGCTGGGCGATGATCGCACGGTATTTCAGGCGCTCGTTCTTTTCGCCGCTGAGCAGGATGCTGTTGGTGCGCTCATCGGCACTGAACTTGATATCCGGTGCCGGTGCCTTGGCCTTGGCCGCCTGGCTGGAACTGAGACTGGTGAGCAGGCGTACCACCTCGGAGGCGAAAGCGTGCTCCAGCTTGATGAATTCAATACCGGCATCCGATTTCTGGTCGATCTGGACGATAATCTGGTTGATGCGGCGAATATTCGACGCGCGGTCGGACACGATCAGCACATTGGTCGCGGCATAGGCAGCCAGGTGGCCCTGCTGGGCCACCAGGGGCCGCAGAATCGGCACCAGCTGGGTGGCATTGACGTTCTGGACCTCGATCACCTGGGTAACCAGCTGATCGCCCTGGCTGGTGGAGTTATTGCGAATAAAAGGGGCTGAATCCTGCTTGGCCGCCGCATCGGGAATGATCTTGATCGCATTCTTGGTCGGGACGGTGGCAAATCCATGCACCTGCAAGATCGACAGGAACACGTTGTAAACCTCGTCCTCGTTCAGTGGCTTGGAGGAAACCACCGTGACCTTGCCCTTGACCCGCGGATCGATAATGAAATTCTTGCCGGTAATCTGCGATACGCTGTTGACCACCGCGGTCAGGTCGGCATCGCTGAAATTCAGCGTGACCTCTTCCGCCTGCACGGCTGTAGCCAACAACAGGCAGGACAACATGATGGTTCTAATCTTATTCAGCATACTCGCAACAACGACTGGTCAAAAAATCGGGCTATTGTAAATTAAAATTAAGGGTCTCTCTGTTACCGTTACGTAACAGGGTGACGGATATTTCTTCGCTGGTGGTCAGAGACTTGAGGGCATCCAGTGCCTGAAACGGTTTATCCAGGCCGATCCCATTGATCGCCAGGAACACATCATCATCCTGGATATCGAGTCTCTGTAATAATCGTTCACCACGTAATGCCTTTAGTTTATAGCCGATATTCTGCCCATTTTCCTCCACCGGGATCGCTTTAAAGCGTTTGGCCAGTGCCATCGGGTCCTTGGAATAGCGGCGTTTATAACTCTGCAGAACCTTGCTGGTATTCGAGGCCGGCAGGGTGGCGACCGGTCGATTGTCTATCCTGGCCGCGAGATTGGCGGTGGGTTTCTCCAATACCAGCTTCTCCAGCTTGCCGTAACGTGAAATCAGGATGTGGTCGGCCTGGATCTGTTCGATAAAGATGCGGTTTTCGATCTCCTCTCCCAGGCGGTAGAACTTGATCGTGCGCGGATCCTTCTCGAGGATAACCGATGCCAGCGCTTCGTCCGGGGAATAAAAGATACCGCGCAGCTTGTATTTCAGGGTACTTTCAGGGGCGTCGGTAACCTCCGGCTGTTGCACACTGACGGCCTGCAGCTTGCCGAACAGGTTTTTATCCTCGATTTCCCTGATCTTCTGCCTGGCTGAGATCACGGTCTGGTCGTTAGCGGTTTTCTGCGGAGTCGTGACCATGGCCGCAGATTGGGGCAGCGCTGGAACGGGAACCAGCTGCCAAACCAGGATCGATAACTGGTAACCCAGTAATACCACTAGCAGCAGGGTGACTGAATAAATCAGGCGTCGATCATTCAGGTATTTTGTGATCTTGTCAAAATTCAAAGTAATACTTTAAGAATTAAAGCTAACTTATTGGATTGTACATGCTTTTTCCAACTATGCAAAAGTTGGCCAGGAGAGTTGTGCAGCTCAGAAAACGACATAACCGGTGGCGGCGCCATTATCCATGAAAATTCAGCGATAAACTATCCCGATTCCAGCGCAGGCCTGGGCCGGGGGTTGATCAGGGACCTGCCTGAAAAAGCATGCAATCCAGCAATAAACAGCTTAGTAGATCACCGGGCAGGCGGAAAAGTTCACCCGGTGGCCAACTCTGAATCGTCTCTGAGAAAGGCTTTGAGGTTATTAAAACTCAATGGCTTACTGAAGTAGAAACCCTGGATGATGTCGCAATTTCTCTGCTCGAGAAATTTCAACTGGATTTCCTCCTCAACCCCTTCGGCAACCACTTTCTGGCCCAGGCTGTGGGCCAGCGCGATGATAACGGCAACAATCGCCCGGTCCTCGCGCTTGGTTCTGATATTAGTCAGAAAAGACCGGTCTATCTTCAATTCACTAATCGGAAAACGTCGCAGGTAATTGAGGGAGGAATAACCGGTGCCGAAGTCATCCAGCGAGAACGCGACCCCGAGCCGGCGTATTTGCTGCATAACATCGATATTTTGCTCGAAATCACCCATCAGCGAACTTTCGGTGATTTCCAAAATAAGATTATTCGGATTCAGCCGGTTTCTTGCCAATGCCGCGGCCACTGCATCCTGGAAGGTGATGTCCTCGAACTGTTGGGCAGCCACGTTAACCGAAACCTTGAGATCGGCGAAACCATGAGCATTCAACTGGCTCATACAGGCACAGGCCTTATCCAGTACCCATTCACCCAGCGGCACGATCAACCCCAACTTCTCCGCGATCGGGATGAACTTGGTCGGGGAAACCAGTCCATCTTCCGGATGATTCCAGCGCACCAGGCTCTCGACACCTACCGTTCTGCCGGTTTTGACCTCGATCTTGGGTTGAAAATACAGCTCGAATTCGTCTTTCTCCAGCGCCCGCTTCAGGTCTGACTCCATTTTCAGATTGGCCAGGGTCTTGGCATTCATTTCACTGGAATAGTAGAGGAACTTGCCGGTCCCCTGCTGCTTGGCCGCCTCCATCGCAGCCCGCGCATTTTTGACCAGGGTCTCGACATCCTCGCCGTCGTCGGGATAAACCGACATGCCAATGCCGGCGTTTACGTATAAATTGCTGCCATTGATATTGATTGGCTCCTTGATCGCCTCCAGCACCCGCAAGCACACCAGGATCGCCTTGTCGACATTCTCCAGGCCGTTTAACACGATAGAAAACTCTTCCCCCGAGATGCGCGCAATATTTTCCCCGCTGTCCTGACCACTGGCCAGGCCCACGAGATCGCTGCCGCGAATGACCTGCTTCAGGCGATCGGCGATCACCTGCTGCACCTGGTCGCCCACGCTCATGCCCATGGACTCGTTGATATTCTTGATTCGATCCAGCCCGATATCCATCAGCACCAGTGAATTTTTTTCGCGCTTGGCAGATTGCAGGGACCAGGACATCAGGTCGAGGAAATACTGGGTATTCGGCAGCCCGGTCAAATTGTCATAGAACGCCAACTGATCCTGGTAGGCTTTGGCCGACAGGGTGTTACGCACGCGCAGGGCCAGTTCACTGGGGTCGACCGGCTTGGACAGAAAATCGGTCGCTCCTAACTCCAGGGCGACGAGCTTGCTTTCGGGAGCCTCCGCGGCGGTCAGGATAATAACCGGCAGGTGGTGGAATCGTTCATGATCGCGGATCTGCTTCAACACCTGGAATCCATCCAGCTCGGGCATATCCAGGTCGAGCAGCAGGATATCGGGATGCCCCTCCTCCATGGTTGGAATCGCCTTCGGCGAATGCTCGACCGTGATAAAGTTCTCGTAACCCGCCTCTTCCAGCAGGGCGCGGACAATATGCAGCATGACCGGCTCGTCATCGACCAGCATAATGGTGGAATTTTTTAATACATCCCAGCTGTTATCTGTGCTGTTATTGACCGTGTTATTCACTAACTGTCTGACCTAATCTCTGTATTTCAAATTATATAACTCTTAACCCAATAAATCAGGCTGCATTCAGATCGATCCGGGTACTGAGGGTCTTGATTACCGCAACCGTGTGACGGACCTCATCCAGCTGTTGCTCCTTTGCCTGGGCCTCAAGGTCCTTGGCCGGTTCGGTAAAGGCATCGAATCCGGCGGATCCACCCGATGCCTTGAGCCAGTAGGCAAATTTATTAATCCGCTCAAAATCCTTAGCCTTGATGTCGGCCTCGATGACCACCAGCCAGTCATCCAGCTGCGCCAAAAACATATCGATCGCATTACGCATACTCGGGTTGGACAACGGCAAGCGGCAGGAAACCAGCTCTGGGATGTCATAAACCTTGGCCGGCTGGTCAGTGTTCGCCTCAGCGCCAGTTGGCTCTGCTGCGGCTTGCGCGGTATCCTCCAGCGCGAGTCTTTGCACCAGGCTTTGTAGCTGCTCAACATGCTGCTCGAGCCTGGCATCGTCCTCATCCTTGGCGAATTGCTCCAGTTCACGCCCCGGATCCACCAACTCATTGAAGCCGACGGTTCCCGACGAACCTTTCAGCCAGTGACCCAGTTTCTGCAACTGGACATAATCCCGCTGTTGCCGGGCCAGATCGATCGCATGCATCTGTTCATGCATGCGCTCAATGAACTGCTGCACGATGCCACGAAAACGTGGATTGCTGACATCCAGGCTGGTCACGATCTTTTCGTCAGTCATAACCTCGCTGACAACAGGTTTATCGGCTGCCTGTGGTTGAACTGAAGTATCCACCTGTTCCTGTTTGCCTGGCAGCAGCTCGGCAAGTTTGCCCATCAGGCTATCGATATTAACCGGCTTGGTCAGGTAATCGCTGTAACCGGCATCCAGGCACTTTTGCTGGGCCCCGCTCATCGCGTCCGCGGTCAGCGCGATGACCGGCAGATCGGCGTAACTGCGACGCATGATACCCGCCGCGGTCAAGCCATCCATGACCGGCATCTGCACATCCATCAGCACCACGTCGACCATCTTGTGCGCGAGAAAGCCCAGCGCATCCTGGCCATGTTTGGCGGTGTCGACCTTGAGCCCCGCGTCGCTGAGGACAATCTCGAGCAAATCCCGGTTTTCCTTACCATCATCGACCACCAGCACATGAGCTCCGGAAAACGTCCAGCGGGTGCTGGGGGCGGCCTCTTCCTGCCACTGGGTCGACATGATGTCCTCCGCGGCCAACATTCGGGCATCCGCCAACGGACCGGTGGCGATGGTGACAATGAACTTGGAGCCGGCATCGGGTTTACTCTCAACCACGATATCCCCACCCAGCGCCTCGGCAAAGCGCTTACTGATGGTCAGACCCAGACCGGTGCCGCCAAACCGGCGGGTGATCGAGCTGTCGGCCTGGGTAAAAGGGTCGAATATTTGATCGGCCTGTTCCTGGGTCATGCCGATACCGGTGTCCCGCACAATGATTTCGACCATCGGCTCGGGCCCGCTTTTGATAAACCTGGATAACACGGTGACCTCACCCTGCTCGGTGAACTTGATCGCATTGCCGACCAGGTTGGTAATAATCTGTCTCAGCTTACCGGCATCGGTCTCGATATTGTCGGGCAGAGGGCCGACCGGCTGGTAACGCAGGTTCAGGTTTTTTTCCTCGGCCTTGACCTGCATGATCTGGATCACCTCGTGAATGATCTGATGCACGGGAGAATGGATCTTTTCGATCTCGATGCGACCGGCCTCGACCTTGGACAGGTCCAGGATGTCATTGATCAGGCCCAGCAAATGGTTGCCGCTGCTGGAGATGGTATTGAGGTAGCGGATGCTGTCCTTGCTGTGGCGGTCATAGCCGCGTTTCAACACCTCGGCAAAGCCGAGGATCGCATTCATCGGGGTGCGAATCTCGTGGCTCATGTTGGCGAGAAATTCACTCTTGAAGCGGTTGGCCTGCTCCGCCTCTTCCTTGGATTGCCTGAGCTCGATCTCTTTCTTTTCCAGCTCGGTAATATCGTCGAAGCTGATCAACGCACCGGCGGGTTTGCCACTGCCGGCAAGCACCGGTGAGCAGTTGAGCATGAAGGTGCTGGTCACACCCGACTGGTTACCCAGGCGCACGACCTCGGCGGTACGCACGACGCCATCTTCCAGTACCCTGGACCAGGGCATGGTTGCAGGCTCGAGCTGACTGTTCTGCTGATCCATCCATTCGAAGCGCGAGATCTGCAGGCCTACGATGTCCGCGGGCTTCATTCCGGCAATCTCACTGAAGGCCTGGTTGGCCAATACGATATTCTGTTGCGCATCGATGACCAGCAAGCCTTCCGCCATGGTATCGAGCGCCGAGCGAACCCGATCGGGAATCGCCTGCGATGGGTCTAGCTGCTTCAGCATCTTGCCCATGTACAGGTAGAACAGGATAAACCCAATCAGTGACAGGATTGCGATCAACTGCATGGTCGGGTGGTAAAACATGCTATACCACTGCTCCGGCAGCAGGGGCTTGAAGCTCAGCTCGACCTGCCCCCATTCATCCTGGCCTTCATAGATCGGCACCACGATATGGCCATCCCGGGAAATCCTATCCTCGGCGTTGGTCATCGTCGTTGCCGGGAACTCGCCGATACTGGCCAGCAGTTGGCCATCCATGCGCCGGACCGAGGCCGCCAGAATATCTTCGTTACGCTCGACGATCACCTGCAGGATGGCCTCCATCCGGCCGATGTCCGCGGTGGTGATGAAGATGGAACTATTGACCGCAATCGCCTCGGCCAGGCGTGCGTTGCCGTCGCGAATCGCGCCATGGCGATCGGGGATCAGGCCCATGATCGCCGCCAGTAACATCAGGCTCACCATCATGTTCACCAGACCGAGTGAGATCTGGAAGCGGGTGCTGCGATTTTTGAATATGCGGTTAATCATTAGAATTTTTGTAAAGCCCTATGCCCTGAGTCTAGTCTAAGCTGAGTCTTTCTGGTCGGATTCAAACTCGGTGGCCTCGTTGCTTTCCATGACCATCGACTCCAGTGACTCGTCATCATCGTCCAGTCCTGACGCACTCAGGCTGGCCAGCACCGGTAATGGATCGATCAGGCGCCAGGCCGGCAGGGATGACAGGACACTACTCATGATCACGCCACTGCGCGCCAGCCACACTACATAGCCGACCGACAGACCGGCCGATACCGACAGGCTGCTGCCGATGACCTTTTCGGTCTGACTCTGGTTCTCGATCAATTCCTCACGCATATCATCCAGCTGCATGATGAAATTGGTGGTATCGAGCAGCTTGAATGGCTCATTGATGTTGGTGAGTTGCTCCTTGAGCTGAATAATCGCGGCCTCGACCATGTTATTCTGCTCGCTGCTAACCTCTTCATCGAAGTCGGTTGAATTGACCGGCTGATTAAATTCGGACTGCTCGGCCTCAACCAGCTCAAGCGGTGGGATCGGCGGTAAATCTGAAGCCTGCGCCTGCCTGGTCGGGATCACCGGCTCAGCCGTGGTGCTGTTGGCCTGTTCAATCGGATCATCCGTAAGCTCTTCTTCCGCCAGGCTCTCCTCGGCCTCTGCTTCAGGTTCAGTTGCAGGTTCATCGTTAATCACAATCACAGGTTCTTCATCTTCGGTGACGTCTTCCACCGTCGGTAGCTCGACCTCCGGCAGCGGTATCGCCGCGATCCGCAAAGATCCCAGCAGAGGTCCACTACCGTCCTCGTCGCCGTCATCGATACTGACCGCAATCCCGGTTTCCAGGTCATCATCGCTGGCAGGAATGAAGCTCAGATTGGCGAGGGCGGTATTGACATTGGCCACGCTACCGGTAATCGACCAGGTCCCGGTCGCCGGATCATAGCTGGCACCGTCATTGGCACTGAGTTCCCCGAGCGCCGGATCCAGCAGGGTCAGGCTCGCAGTCACTACCTCTGCACTATCAACATCCTGAATCAGAATATCGTTCAATGGCACCACATCGGTACCGGCAACATAATTGACCGTATCACCGAGATTATTCGCGCTCGGCGCATCGTTGGTATTGGCCACCTGGATATCGAAGGTTTCGCTGGCCACCGCACCGCCGTTGCCGTCATCGGCGGTGACTTCCACCGTGATGGTGCCGACATCGCTATTGGTCGGGGTTCCGCTGAAGGTACGGGTCGCATCATCGAAGTTCAACCAGGATGGCAACGACCCGCCGCCGGCCAGGGATGCGCTGTAACTCAGGCTGTCGCCTACATCGACATCACTGAAGGTATTCGCGGCAAAGCTAAAGTTGAAAGCCAGATCCTCGGTGGCGGTTTGATTCGGAATTGCATTGACCAGGGTCGGGGCGTCGTCAACCGGAGTAATATCCAGGCTGGCACTGGCCGCAATCGGTGCAGCCACGCCATCGCTGATGCTGTAACTGAAACTGACAGCGCTGTCATCATTGAGCGCCGGGGTATAGTTCCAGGTTCCGTCGCCATTATCGACCAGGCTGCCATTACCGCTGCTGATGCTGAGCCCGGCCGCGGTCAGGGTGTCACCGTCAACATCGTTGGCATTCGCCAGCAACTCGGCCTGGGTGATTACCCGCACCCCGCTGTCTTCGGCGATCGGGGTCAACACCACCGACGCCGTGGTCGGGTCATCGTTGACCGGGGTGATATCCAGGCTGGCAGTCGCCGCAATCGGGGCTGCGATACCATCGCTGATGGTATAGGTGAAACTGAGATTGCTGTCATCGTTGAGCGCCGGGGTATAGTTCCAGGTTCCGTCACCGTTATCCACCAGGCTACCACCACCGCTGCTGATCGCAAGCCCGGCCGCGGTCAGGGTGTCGCCGTTAACATCGTTGGCATTCACCAGCAATTCGGCCTGGGTAATCAGGCGTACGCCACTGTCTTCCGCGATCGGCGCCAGGACCACCGGGGTCGTGGTCGGGGCAACATTGCCCGGGGTTACATCGAGGATGATGCTGCCATCGGCGGGACCGGTGCCGGCGGCATCCTCGATATGGGTCGTGATGCTGGTATCGACGATATTGGCCGCATCCGGGTTGAATACCAGGTTGGCCAGAGCCGTGTTGACGTTAGCCACGCTGTCGGTGATGGTCCAGATTCCGGTCAGGCCATCATAGGTCGCGCCATCGTTGGCACTGAGTGTGCCGGTGCTGGTATCCAGCAGGGTCAGGGTGGCGGTGATGCTGTCGCCGGTATCGACTTCGGTGACCACGATATCGTTAATCGCCACCACGGCATCGCCCTGGTTATAGGCCAGGGACTGGTTAAGGTTGGTCGCGGTCGGCGGATCATCAACTGGGGTGACATCCAGCGCGATAGTGGTATCTGCCGGTCCGGCGCCCGCGGCATCCTCGATATGGACGTTGAGACTGGTATTGATATCGTTGTTGGTATTCGGCGTGAACACCAGGTTGGCCAGGGCCGTGTTGACGTTGGCCACGCTGTCGCTGATGGTCCAGATTCCGCTCACGCCATCGTAGCTGGCGCCGTCATTGGCGCTCAAACTACCGGTGGAGGTATCAGCAAGGGTCAAGGTGGCGGTGATCGTGTCGCCGTTGTCCGGGTCAGTCACCACGATATCGATTAGGTCAACCGCGAAGCCCTCGGTGTACAGCCAGCCCTGGGAGGTATTGGTTGCGGTCGGGGCATCGTTGGCCGGGCTGACATTGATCGTCGCCATCGTGCCATCCAGGGTCAGGCCGGAGCCGGAGTCGGTGACGCTGGTCAGGGTCACCGTGCGCGCGGTGGTGCCGGGATTATCGTTACTGGTATTGTTGAACACCAGCGAGTTCAGCATCGTGTTCACCGTGGCATCGTCGGCCCCTGCATGCGTGATGGTGACTACCGGGCTCGCGCCGGCACTGCTGACGGTGTAGGTAAAGCCCGCGCCATCAGGACCGGTCGCGCCGTTGGTGTTGAGGTCGATGCTGGTGGCGCCGAATAACAGGGTATCACCCGCTTCGACGTTGGCCAGGGTCAGGACAACCTGGCTGATGGTGTCAACGGTCTCGATGGTATCGATACCGGCAGAGAACAGCGCCGTGGTTGCACCCGCATCCTCGGTGAAGGTTACCGCGTTGCCGGTGGTATTGATGTTAATCGGGTCATCGACTGGTGTGATGTTTACAGTGGCCACCGTGCCATCCAGGGTTAGGCCGGAGCCGGAGTCGGTCACGCTGGTCAGGGTCACTGTGCGCGCGGTGGTGCCGGGATCGTCGTTACTGGTATTGTTGAACACCAGCGAGTTGAGCATCGTATTCACCGTCGCATCGTCGGCCCCGGCATGCGTGATCGTGACCACCGGGCTCGCCCCGGCACTGCTGACGGTATAGGTGAAGCCGGTGCCATCCGGACCGGTTGCGCCATTCGTGTTGAGGTCGATGCTGGTGGCCCCGAATTGCAGGGTATCACCCGCTTCGACGTTGGCCAGGGTCAGGATGACCTGGCTGATCGTGTCACCAGCCTCGATGGTATCGATGCCGGCCGCGAACAGCGCCGTGGTGGCACCCGCATCCTCGGTGAAGGTCACCGTGTTGCCGCTGGTGTTGATGTTGATTGGGTCATCAACGGGATCAACCGTGATCGATACGGTTGCCGAAGCGCTGAACTGGTCGATCGCGATCGACTGAATTTCGCCGGCACTGAGTGCCCGGTCATAGATGCGGGCATCATCCATTTCCCCGTCAAAGAAATAGCTAGAGGTGTTGGCGTGGCTTCCTACCGCGGAGTTGGCGACTCCACCCGACCAGTTCACCGGGACGGCGTGGTTTGTCGTATCCACCGCGATCCCGTCGATGTAGAGGGTCTGCTCGTTCGTCGTGCCGTCGATCGTGTAGGCGACATGGTGCCAGCCAGTGCCGGCGATGAACGTGCCCGAGGAAGTCGTGAGATAGTTCGATCCGTCGTAGAAAGAACCAAATACACCCAGGGCGCTGAAATTCATGTCCAGCCGCAGGATCACCCTGTCCCCAAGGTTGATGACCTCGCTTTCGCCACCGGCGGCATCGAGCTGCACCCAGGCGGCGAGAGTCATGCTTTGCGGTTCACCGAACCTGCCCGGTATGCTGATGAAGTCGTTGCCGTCAAGCTGGAGCACGTTGCCCCGGGTGCCGTCGATGATCTGCGTCGCGCCGCTCACGGTACCATCGTTGGTTCCGTTCGGGCTGGTATCATTGCCGACATCGCCGTTGACCTCAAACTCGTAAAAACCCAACAGGTCGGCCTGCAGATCGGTGGTAACTGTCAGAGCGGCCGGGCCGTTGTAGTCGCCAGTCGGTGAGAAAGTCAGCCCATCCAGTGCGTTATTGATATCACTCTCGGCACCGATCACGACAATGGTGCCAGTGCCATCACCAGTTACCGAGGTCAGGCCGGCGGTCGTGGCCAATGTCAGTGTGCCATTGGAGACCGTTAACGTGGTTCGTAGAATCGGATCGCCTGCTGTGCCGTCATCGACCGTGATCTCGTTCCCGTTCGCTATCGAGAACACCAGGTCCGTATCCTCGAGCGTGCTATCGGTCAGGTTTGCTGTTACCGTGACCCCGTCACTCATCGGGATGATGTTAATCGTCGCTACCGTGCCATCCGCGGTCAGGCCGGAACCCGAGTCGGTGACGCTGGTCAGGGTTACCGTGCGCGCGGTGGTGCTGGGATCATTGTTACTGGTATTGTTGAACACCAGCGAGTTGAGCATTGTATTCACCGTCGCATCGTCGGCACCGGCATGCGTGATCGTGACCACCGGGCTCACGCCGGCACTCGATACG
>JASJBV010000126.1 GCA_030066335.1 Gammaproteobacteria bacterium | reverse complement strand
TCGCCATCACAGATATCACCGGCATGAATGGCATGATCGCAATCCCGAATCAGGGCATCGATACGTGGATGCAAATGGGCGTGAGTATCGGAAATAATGGCTACGGTGACGGTGCTTGACATATGCTGGATCGGCGTTAATTAGCAAATGATTATATACAATTTCGCTGGTAACAGCTATCACCGCGTCGCCAGGTCAGATTCTTCCTCTCCGCGCCAAACCCATCAATCTTTCGAGGAATTATCGAAATTTACGCTAAATCTCTGATATATCGCGAAAAAATCAAAAAATACCGATTCCCTGACTATACTCGCAGAACAGGAAGTTGCTGATTATAAAATTATCCCACAAGAATATTACCTAAAAGCGAACGGATACGGTTATGTTGCAAAGACTGACTCTCACTTTAGTATTGTTTTTTTCTGCCCAGGTTTTCGCGGAAACCCCCAAAGTACTTTTCATCAATTCCTACCACCAGGGCTATGAATGGAGTGATGGGGTTGAGCGCGGGGTGGAACAGGCGTTTGCTCAGCAGACGGTCGAGTTGAAGAAGTTCTACATGGATACCAAGCGTAAACGCAAGCCGGAACATATCAAGGCGGCTGCGCTTGAGGCCAAACAATTGATCGATCAGTGGCAGCCGGATGTGGTCATTACCGCGGATGACAACGCGGCGAAATATATCATCCAGCCCTTTTATAAAGATGTGGAGATTCCTTTCGTGTTTTGCGGCGTCAACTGGGATGCCTCGGTCTATGGCTTCCCTTACCGCAATGTTACCGGGATGGAAGAAGTTTCCCTGATTAAATCCCTGCATAATCAGCTGCGGGATTATGCCAGGGGTGACAGGATCGGCCTGATCTCGATCGATGCGTTTTCCGGCAAGCGCAATGCGAATCATTTCGAGAAGAACCTGGGGCGCAATTTTGACCAGATGGTTTTCGTCAAGACTTACGACGAATGGAAACAAAAGATTGTGGAGCTGCAAAAGTCGGTGGATATGGTTATCCTGGAAAATCCCAAGGGTATCGATGGCTGGGAGAATAAAAAGGGTCTTGAATTCCTCCAGCAGAATACCCTGGTACCTATCGGCACCACGCATATCTGGCTGGCGCCCTATGCACTGATAACGATTGCCAAGATTCCTGAGGAGCAGGGTCGCTGGGCCGGATTTGCGGCGCAGAAGATACTCGCCGGCAAGAGCCCGCAGTCTATCCCGATCGAAAAGAACAAGCAGGGCAACCTGTACATCAATTTCGCCCTGAGCCAGAAGCTAGGGGTTATTTTCAAACCGGAGTTGATAGAGACTGCCACCATCATCCGTTAGTGATGGATTGGACATCGGCATAAAACCAGTTCATGAAAATCAAAACCAAGATTGCACTCTACCTTGCCGGAATCCTGGCACTAATGGGTGCAGCCCTGGTGTTCATCGGTTACTGGATCATCAGCCAGATCATCGTTCAGCAGTATGAAACCCAGTTATCCCGCGAACTCAACAACCTGGTCATCGAGGTAAGACAGGCGCATGACACCCTGGCCAGGGCCGGGATTCTGGAGCTCGAGGCTTATGTCATCGCTGCGCAGAAAAGACTGTTCGATAAATTCTCCACCTACCATTTCGGTGAAACCGGTCATCTGGATATCCTCGAGGGTGACCCACTCAAGGTCCACCACCTTGATCATGATTATGCCCACGGTCTGGAAATAGATCTGCAGGACATCCAGCAGCCAACCGGGCAGATCAGGTTCAGCGCCGACGGACGAAATTTTTTCGGTCTCTATCAAACCGCCGGGATCTGGGACTGGACCCTGGTGTTGGCGCTGGATGAACAGGAAATGTTCGCCAGTCGCAAGCAATACATTACTTATGTGTCGATTGTCGCCGCGATTACCTTTCTCATTCTGATTCTGTTATCTCGCCTATTGTCCTTCAGGACCGCGCGCAGGATCGATAGTACCGTCAATACCCTCGAGTTGATGGAATCCGGCGACTATTCCAAACGTTTTGCTTCCGATATCAATGACGAAATCGGCCAGATAGAGCATGCCGTGAATAGCCTGATCAGCAAAATTGGCGATGAGATCTCCAAACGGGAAAAAACCGAGGTCAAACTGCGGGTCGCCAAAGAGATGGCGGAAATGGCCAGTAAGGCCAAGTCCGAGTTTCTGTCTGCCATGAGCCATGAAATCCGCACGCCAATGAATGGTGTTATCGGTACCACCAGCCTGTTGGCAAAAACCCAACTGAACGAGGAACAGGAACATTTTGTCGACATCATCGAACACTCGGCCGATGCGATGATGCATGTGATTAATGATATTCTGGATTTTTCCAAACTCGAAAGCGGCACTATCGAGTTGGAGAAGGTCGATATCGATCTGCCCCAGCTGGCGCAGGAAGTCATCAACCTTTTCAGTGCAGACGCCGCGAAAAAGGATATTACCCTGGAACAGCATTTTGCCTCCAAGGGGCAGCAGGTGTTTAGCGGGGATTATGGACGCATACGCCAGATATTGATGAACCTGGTCAACAATGCTTTGAAATTTACTAACCAGGGTAGTATCAGCATCAATATCACGGTGGAAGAGAGCAAGCACGAAGAATCCCTGGTCCATTTTGAGGTAGAGGACAGCGGGATTGGGATCGCCCAGGAAAAGTTGAGTAGCCTATTCGACAGTTTCGTGCAGGCTGATGCTTCGGTCACCAGGAAGTATGGCGGTACCGGGCTGGGGCTCTCGATCTGTAAAAAACTGGTCGATGCCATGAATGGTAATATCGGTGTCGACAGCATTCGCGGTAAAGGAAGCCGATTCTGGTTCAACCTTGCCCTGGAGAAAATGGAACCCAGCGGGGATGAGACAACAGCCAGCGCCGAAGTTGCCGAAATACCTGAAGCCGATCAGACACAAATGAAGATCCTGGTGGTTGAGGATGTCCTGCCCAATCAATTGGTGGCAAGGAAGATCCTGGAAAAACTGGGTCATGAAGTCGATATCGCGGACAATGGCCTCAATGCCCTGGATGTGCTCGATGAAACAAATTACGACCTGATATTCATGGATCTGTCGATGCCGGAAATGGACGGAATTACCGCAACCAAAAATATCCGCAGTCTGAACCCTGAAATTGCCAAGGTGCCGATCATCGCGATGACGGCAAATGCCACCGAGGAAGATCGTGCCGAATGTCTGCAGGCGGGCATGGATGATTTCATTTCCAAGCCGGTTACGATCGAGAAGATCAAACTATGCCTGGACCAGTGGCAGGATCGATTAGGCGTGGATTCCTCGGCGGTTGTGGGATAATGTCCGGGCAGGTTTAACGCTATGAGCAAGCGCGACGGGCAGACAGAATCTTCGATAAAAAGCTGTTGAAAACTAAATGGACCGAATGGAATGATTAGCGAACAACGGGGGATAGCGGGTGCGATATGAACCAACGATAAAATCGCTACTGCCGTACCGAATATTGGAACAGGTGGACATGGGGGTGCTGGTGTTAGACCAGCAACGGGAAATCCTGTTCTGGAATCGCTGGCTGGAGACCCATAGCCGCCTGCCAAGCGAGGAAGTTATCGGCCGCAAGCTGTACGAGATCGTTCCCGATCTGGCCACCGGCCAGGTAAAAGCGGCGATCGATAAAGCCATTGACCAGGGACTGCCAACCGTTTTGCGCCGGATTTCCCATTCCGATCTGCTGCCACTGTATCCAATCCAGGGCGATATCGTCGATGCCTCGACCTATATCCCGCAGGATATATCGGTCCATCCGATCAACGATGATGATGGTGCCGACTACTGCATGCTGCAGGTATTCGATCTGACCTCGGCGCTGAGACGGGAAGAAACTCTGAAGGCGGTACTGATCGATAACATGCAGCGCAAGGAAGCCGAGCAGGCATTGATTGCCGAGAAGGAGAAGGCGGAAGCCACCAATCGCGCCAAGACCGAATTCCTCGCCAACATGAGCCACGAGATTCGCACCCCGATGAATGCCATCATCGGTTTCTCTCATCTGGTGTTGCAATCGACCCTGGATGGCAAGCAACGCAACTATATCGAAAAAGTCCATCGCTCAGCCGAGGGCTTGCTCGGTATCATTAATGATATCCTGGATTTCTCCAAGATCGAATCGGGCGCGCTGGAGATGGAACAGATAGATTTTCGCCTGTATGACGTGATGGATAACCTGGCCAACCTGGTCGGTCTGCGAGCCGAGGAAAAAGACCTGGAGTTGATGTTCAATATCGACGCCGATGTGCCCATCGCCATCAACGGTGATCCCTTGCGTCTGGGCCAGATCCTGCTCAATCTCGGCGATAACGCGGTCAAGTTTACCAAGCCGGGTGGAGAAGTGGTAATCTCGGTCGAGGTAAGGGAGCAGAGTGCAAAAGATGTACTGTTACATTTTACCGTGACCGATTCCGGTATTGGTCTGACCGCGGACCAGGCCGACAGATTGTTTCAACCCTTCACCCAGGCTGATAGTTCCACCACCCGCCGTTATGGCGGCACCGGCCTCGGCCTGGTCATCTGCAAGAAACTGGTTGAAAACATGGGCGGGCAGATCTGGGTGGAATCCGAGCCAGACAGTGGTAGTTGCTTTCATTTCACCGTGTTGCTGGGCAAACAACCGGGTCAGCAGGCGGTCAGAGAGTCGATGAACGTAGATATCGGTGATCTCAACATCCTGATCGTGGATGACAACCTGACCTCGCGTAAACTACTCGCCGCCATCGTTGGCAAGTTTAATTTTACTTATAGCCTGGCCGAGTCGGGGGAGCAGGCTATCGAGATGCTGGAGCAGCAAGATGCTGATGCGCCTTTTGACCTGGTATTGATGGACTGGTCGATGCCTCCCGGTATCAACGGCATCGAGGCTACCCGCATCATTCAGGATAACGACAAGATCAGCCACAAACCGGGGATGATCGTGGTCACCTCCTATGATGACCAGGAAATTCAAAGCGGTATCAATGATCTCGAGATCGCTGCGTTCCTGACTAAACCGGTGATGCCTTCGTCGTTGTTTGAGGCGATCATAAAAGCCACCGGCAGACAAAAACAGTATGCCAGAAGGCGGAGCGGTTATCAGGCGGAGCTCAAGGCCGCGGTAGATAAGTTACAGGGTGCGATCATCCTGTTGGTGGAAGACAACGAGATCAACCAGGAACTGGCACTGGATCTGCTGGTTAGCAATGGCCTCAGTGTCGAGGTCGCGGCTAATGGTGCCGAAGCGCTGGAGTTGCTGCAATCCCAGCATTTTGATGGGGTGTTGATGGATTGCCAGATGCCGATCATGGACGGTTACACCGCTACGCGCAAGATTCGGCAACAGCAGGACCTGAGCGAATTGCCGATCATCGCGATGACCGCCAATGCGATGCAGGGCGATCGCGATAAGGCACTGTCGGCCGGTATGAATGACCATATTCCCAAACCGATTAACGTCAATAACATGTTCGATGTCATGGCCAGGTGGATCAGGCCGGAGGGTAAAAATCAGGCCGCGCAATCTACAGCGCCTGCCCCTGTAATGGATGCAGAAACCGATTGGCCAACACTGCCGGGGATCGATGTGGCGATGGGGCTGGCGACGGTGCAGGGCAATCAACAGCTTTATCGAAAACTGTTAAACCGCTTCCAGACCCATTACCAGGATTTTACCCAACAGTTCCGCCAGGCACAGGATGATGCGGATACCAGCGCAGCTTATCGTTGTGCTCATTCGCTGAAAGGTGTCGCCGGAAATATTGGTGCCAGGTCGGTCGAACAGGCCGCACGTTCGCTGGAATCCGCCTGTGAACAGGGCGATTCGAATATCGAGGCTTTATTCACCGACCTGCAGCTTGCATTGAACACTGTGCTCGATGGGCTGTCTATGCTTGAACAACCGGAAAAACTAGAGACCCGGGCAACCAGCGAACAACTGGATTTGCCCAGGCTGCAATCGCTGATACAGGACCTGGACGAATTGATGGCTCAAAATAATATCAAGGCGGCCGATAAACTGGAGAACCTCAGGCAATTGATTACCGATGATGACTATCAGCCGTACCTGCAAAAGCTTAACGTGGCGCTGGATAACTATGACTATACCCAGGGTGGGCAAATCCTGCGCTCGTTCCGTGAACATGTTGAAACAACCCAGAATATAAGCCTCAAATAAATGCTGCAGAATACCGAAAAACCACTGGTCCTGGTCGTCGATGACACCCCTGACAATATCGATGTCCTCGGCGGTGTGTTGCGTAATGAATATGAGGTCAAGGTTGCACTGAATGGGGAAACGGCGCTGAAAATCGTGCAGGATAAGCCCCGCCCGGACCTGATCCTGCTCGATATCACCATGCCGAAAATGAATGGTTACGAAGTCTGCCAGCAACTCAAGGCTGATCCTGCGACATCCAATATCCCGGTGATTTTTGTGACCGCCAGGGATGATGTGGCGGATGAAAAAAATGGTTTTGAACTGGGGGCGGTCGATTACATTACCAAGCCGATCAGCCCGGCCATCGTGCAGGCGCGGGTGAAAACCCATCTCTCCCTGCATGATCAGAATCGAACCCTGACCAGGCTGGTCAGCGAGCGTACCGAGGAACTCAACGATACCCGGCTCAAAGTTATCCAGCGCCTCGGCCGGGCAGCGGAATACAAAGATAACGAGACCGGCATGCACGTGGTCCGGATGAGCTATTTTTCCAAGTTGATTGCGCAGGCATACGGGGGCAATGCCGAGTGGGTGGACAGGCTGTTCAACGCGGCACCAATGCATGATGTCGGCAAGATCGGTATCCCGGACCATATTTTACTCAAACCAGGCAAACTGGATGCCGAAGAATGGGAGTTGATGAAAAAACACACCCTGTTCGGCGCGGAAATCATCGGTGATGATAAAAATCCGCTGTTGCAGATGTCACGTACCATAGCCCTCACTCATCATGAACGCTGGGATGGCAGCGGCTATCCGCATGGGATGGAGGGCAAAGATATCCCGCTGTCGGGTCGCATCGTCGCCATCGCCGATGTGTTCGATGCTTTGACCTCGGAGCGTCCCTACAAGAAAGCCTGGAGTGTTGAGGACGCCGTGGATGCGATCAACCAGGACAGCGGCAGCCATTTCGATCCGACCTTGATCAAGCTGTTCAATCAGGTCCTGCCGGATATTATTGAAATCAGGAAGCGATACGCCGACGAGGATGAAGCCTAGCTAGCAGATCGATCTCGTTCAGGATGTCCCTTCCTGGCGTTCAGATCTTCGTTGCAGAGTTCCGAATAAGTAGCCTGCAATTGCTCCCAGTACGCCGATGGCGGCGGTTAATTGCTCGTGTGTATCGACGATAAGTACAAGTATGATCGTGCCAAAAATGATCAGGTTGAGGCCACTTGCGTTTACTACGTCACGTGCCGAGTAGTCTTGAGATGAACGGATAAAGAAGAGTACCACGATAAGGGATATCAACGAGACAACGCAAAGAAGAACTATATACCAACGTTCACTTGTGACCTGTTCCTTGAGGAACTCATTGGTGAAGTTGTCAGTTACTGCGGTTTGTGTCGTCACCTCTTCCTCTAACTGTTGCTTGACATTACCATAATCGAACTGGGAAGGTGGTGAAGCGTTCAATCCCTGTTCCTCCGCAGTAGCTGTAGACCAAAATGAAAGGAGCAGTGATAAAATCAACGTAAACTGAAAAAGTTTGAACATTATTGACTCTTCTTTTTACTAAGCAGAATATTGATCAGGTTAGTGTAGTAGGCAGCCTGATCCCAATCCTTGTTGTTGATAGCGTCACTTTTTCGTTTATCATAGGTAGTAATCAATTTGCTAATCTGTTCCGCTTGCAAGGTTGCGGCATAATTTTTAAAGTCCTGATAGATTGGAAGGTTTGGTGTTGTCTGAGTAGATGGCAGCGACTTTTGCTGAAAACTACTAGGGACTGATTGCTGTATTGGAGGAGGTTGATATTTCTCCAGAGATCCAGCATGCGTCCAGCCGGAGATGCCGATCATAACCATAGCGGAAACCACAGATCCGTACAGCTTGGTTTTCATGACAATCCTCCTTTTGCCTATTGACTAGTTTGATGAAGCATAAACTCATCATTTCTTTCACGCAAGTTCCAAGGTCAACCGTGGATTCTTTGTTAATTCCAATTCTATCACTGCGGCTGACATCAATAAGCTTTCATCAGCAGATGACAAGAAATCACTACTCTGCATCGAGTTAGGAAGGATTCCAAACAACAACACCAGGTCCATTACAATGAACCGGAAAAGATTCTTTTAGTCCTGCAAATCTCTTGTCAGATGCGGTTGCAGGCGCCGGAGCATATCGGCGAATAACTTGGGATTGGCGGTAACGATATTGCCGGTCTGCAGGTAGGTGTCATTGCCGGCGAAGTCACCGACCAGGCCACCGGCCTCGCGGATGATCAATGCACCGGCCGCCATATCCCACGGCGCCAGTCCAATCTCCCAAAACCCATCGAGGCGTCCGGCCGCGACATAGGCCAGGTCCAGTGCCGCGGAACCGGCCCGGCGCACATCCGCGGCGGATTGGAAAAAATCGTTGAACATGCCCAGGTAAGCCGGAAAATGCTGTTTGGCACGGAAAGGAAACCCGGTACCGAGCAGGGCACTCTGCGTGGTCTTTTGACTGGTCACGCGGATGCGTCGATTATTCAGGGTGGCCCCTTCACCGCGGCTGGCGGCAAACAGTTCCTGCTTCATCGGATCGTAGATTACTGCCTGTTCCAGCCGCCCTTTTCGGGTCAGGGCGATCGATACCGCAAAATGCGGAAAGCCGTGGAGAAAATTGGTTGTGCCATCCAGCGGATCGATAATCCACTGATACTCGCTTTCACCCTGGGTACCCGATTCCTCGGCCAGGATGCTGTGGTCCGGATAGGCCTTGAGCAGGATTTCGATGATGCGGGCCTCGGCCTGGCGATCAACCTGGCTGACAAAATCATTGGTCGACTTGGTCTCAACCTGCAGATTGGGAATATTGTTGACCTGGCGTGAGATATAATCGCCGGCCGCGCGAGCAGCGCGAATCGCAATATTCAGCATCGGTTGCATCTTGGAGGCCCGGGTGGTTGTGAGAAGGCGCGCAGTCTACCAAAGTTGTGATATTAATACAGAAAAGATTTAACCACGAAGGACACGAAGAGCACGAAGGATATGAAGGCAAATTGATATTCAAAATTCAGTTCAATTCCTGAGTTATTTTGCATAATCTGAATGTTCGCAACTCAATTCAACAACACCTTCGTGCTCTTCGTGTCCTTCGTGGTAAATTAAACAAATGAAGCTAGAGAATATTAAGATCGTCCTGGTCGAAACCACCCATCCGGGTAATATTGGTGCCGCTGCGCGGGCGATGAAGAACATGGGCTTATCCCAGCTGGTGTTGGTCAATCCCCGTTGCGCGGTCGACCATCAGGCTTATGCCCGGGCCTCCGGGGCGGATGATGTGTTGAACGATTTGGTCAAGCATGCCTCGCTGACCGACGCGGTGGCCGATTGCGTGCTGGTGGTAGGCACCACGGCGCGCACCCGCAGCCTGGTCTGGCCCGCATTAACCCCGAACAGCCTGGCGCAGAAGCTGGCCGAGACAGAGTCGGATCAGCCGGTGGCGGTGGTATTCGGGCGCGAGGATTCCGGCCTGACCAACGAAGAACTGCAACACTGCCATTACAGTGTCACCATTCCCACCAACCCGGATTTCAGTTCCCTCAACGTGGCCGCCGCGATCCAGGTCATCAGCTACGAGATCTATAACCGGTTGCAGGATGATTCAGCAGATGAACCGCCACCTCGATCCCGCCTGGAATCACCGGCCGACAGTGAGCAACTGGAAGGATTGTTCGAGCATCTACAGCGTCTGATGATCGATATCGATTTCCTCGATCAGGATAACCCGCGCCAAATCATGAAACGACTGCGCCGCCTGTATCAACGCGCAGAGCCCACGGTCAACGAGGTCAATATCCTGCGCGGCATCCTGAGCAGTGTACAAAAACTCAAACATTATCCCGGTGGGGATGAATCCACCACGAAGGACACGAAGAACACGAAGAAGTATTAGATTCGGCTGATAAAAGCCCTGCATCTGAAAAAATACAAAAGCTTTTAATGCTGGCGGTCTGAACAAAACCTGCTTCGTGCTCTTCGTGTCCTTCGTGGTTGGTTATTGATCACTCAGGTAACGCTGATCATCGAAGGTGGAAATCCATTGCGGCTTGTATAGCACGAAGATCGAGATCGCCGCGCCGGTCAGGAAAGCCTCGGGGTACATGATCGGAATGAAAATCATCAGGTACTCATCGAGGATTTCTATCGACAGTTGATTGTCGACCAGGCTCAGTAACTGGTAGGAGACAAACCCGCTGACCAGGATCGACAGGCCGCCGGCGAAGAATCCCGCCACGAATACGTACAAAAAGAAATTGGCCGGTAGATACCATTCGTTGAAGCGCCAGATCAGGTGGCTGATGAAGATCGGTAAAACCCCGGTTACCAGCGCGTTCAGCGCGAACGCGGCAAAATCCGCGGCCGAGGTCAGGGTGATACCGAGCAGGATCAGGGCGTTGGCCAGCAACGCCACCTGCCAGCGAAACATCAGGGTCAACAGGGTGGCGCCGAGCAGGTGAATGACCAGGCCCTGCTCAACCTGTACCCGCAGATGCCAGAGCAGAAACAGGACCATACAGGTCGCGAACAGGGTATTACTCGAATCCTTTTGCAAGATGATCGACCAGGGCGCGCGCCAGACGGCCCAGATGATGATCGGCCAGTAGATCAGGTGAGCCCAGATCCAGAGGCTGCCCAGATGTATCGAGTTTAGGTCCAAAATCCAATCCGGGTTGTTGCAATGGTCTGAGTTTACCAGATTGAGCCGCCAGATCCGGTCGATTTACTTCAAGCTGCCGAGATTCAGATCGGTTGTTACAGTTTGTTACATTTCGTTACCTCCCGGAAAAGCTTGTTACAAAGCCTCGGCATACACTGACAGCGTCAATTAAACAAACGGAGATAAGCATGAAAAAATCCAGCAAAATTATCGTAGCAACCGTGTTGACGGTCGGAGTCGCGGGCGGGGTGTTTGCGTATGGCGCGCATCACCATTTCCATAACATGACGCCGCAGGATAAAGCGGAAATGATCAGCGATCGGATAGATCGCAAGCTAGATCTGAATGATTTGCAGAAACAGAACCTGGATAGCCTGACCCTGTATGTCGCTGACCTGGTACAACAGGTCAGGGAAGAGCGCCAGGCCCGATTCCAGTTAATGGACCAGCTGCTGTCCGATAATCCGGTTGATCAGGCGGCGTTGTTGCAGAAGATCAACGAGAAGACCGCGCAGGTCAATGAAAATGCACCGGAGCTGGTGGCCAGGCTGGCGACTTTTGTCGACTCGCTGGATGCAGAGCAGAAGGCCGAGATCCAGCAGATGATTGAGCGTCGTGGTCGGCATGGCTTCGGTCGCCATCACGGTCCACAGGGATATGCGGAATAATCACTCCTGATAACCACCTGCTGGCAAACCAGCGGGTGGCTTTTTGATGACTCGCGGCTGTTGGATCATCCATTCCAGAGCAGGCAAAACAACGCTACAATAAATCGCGTTTAGATCGAACCCTGCTGCGCGAATAGGATTATGCGACAACTGCTCCTGATAGATGATGATGAACGTCTGGCGTCACCTTTGCAGACGTTTTTCCAGCAGTATGATTTTGAGTTGTTGAGCCAGACCGACCCCTTGCAGGCGCTGGACTGGCTGCAGCAGCATAGTGTCGATATGATTATTCTTGATGTGATGTTGCCGCATATCGACGGCTTCGAGACCTGTCGCCGTATCCGCCAATTCTCCGATATCCCGATCATCATGCTGACCGCGCGGGGTGATGTCATGGACCGGGTCGTCGGCCTGGAAATCGGTGCCGATGATTATCTGCCCAAGCCGTTCGAGCCACGCGAACTGGTGGCGCGTATCCAGAATATCCTCAGACGCAGCAAATCCGGCCAGGAGGGTGCTCAAACCAGCCTCAGGTTTGACGGCCTGGTGATCAATCAACAAACCCAGCAGGTCAGCACCGATGATCGCATCCTCGAGTTGACCTCGGCCGAGTACCGCTTGCTGCTGTTGCTGGCATCCCAGCATCAACGCATCTTCTCGCGGGACGATATCATGCATGAGCTCAATGGCGTGGATGCGGATATCTATAGCCGGGCAATCGATATCCTGGTCAGCCGCCTGCGCCAGAAACTCAAGCCACTGGATGCGATCAAGACCATCCGTTCTCGCGGTTACCAGTTCGTATTACCGCCACAAGCTGGCGCGAGCTAGCCCCATGCTGAAGCGACTACGCCAGTCACTGATCACCCGCCTGATGCTGTATTTCGTGCTGGTCGGCATCCTGATCATGGTTTTGTTCGGGGTCAATTTTGCCCATGGCCTGAGGGTCCATTTCAAGCAGGAAATCCTGCCCAATATCGCCCAGTACCTGGATTACATCGTGCAGGATATCGGTACCCCGCCGGATCTGCAGAAAGCTGCCGAGTTGACCCAGGACCTGTCATTCGAGCTGGCGATTGTGGGCCCGGATCTGAACTGGCAATCAACCGGGCGTATGGCCAGGTACCAACAACTCGAGTTCGAAAATGCCCCGGCCCCTTATCAACAGTTCCAGATTGCTCATCGGCGCGGCCTGAATTTTGTCGTCTACGAAGTGCAGGGATACGATTTTGTGTTTGCCATTGGCCGGCCCTTCAAGGGCCAGCGGGAACAACGCAACATTGGATTGTTCGTGGCGGTGCTGCTGTCCATGCTGGTCCTGTTCTTGCTGATCCGCTCCAGCTTGAAGCCATTGCAGACGATAGGCGAGGGCGTCAAACGTATCGGCGACGGTGACCTGGATTCACATCTGGACATTCGCAACAGTATCGAGTTCCAACGCCTGGCCGATGGTATTAACGCTATGGCGCGACAGATTGAATCCATGCTGGAAGGCAAACAGCAGTTGTTGCTGGCGATCAGTCATGAATTGCGCTCGCCCCTGACCCGGGCCAGGGTCAACCTTGAATTAATGCCGGAGCACCCGGCCAAACAGGCCCTGATCGATGACTGTAACGAAATGGAGGCCCTGATTAACCAGATTCTGGAGTCCCAGCGCTTGAATCAGCGCCATGCGGTATTGAATAAGACCGAATTTCAACTGGATGAATTGATCAATGAAATTCTCCAATCCTATTTTTCCCAGCAGCAAATCGACAGCCAGTTACAGCCGTTGGAATATGTGGCTGACCGGACACGAATCAGTCTGTTGATCAAGAATCTGCTGGATAATGCGGTCAAATATTCGGGGCCGGATGACCCGCCGCCGCAGATTCGGCTGTATGCGGAACCGTCCGCGGTCATAGTCGAGGTGGAGGACTTTGGTATCGGCATGGCCGAAGCGGAACTGGACAAGATCACCCAGGCCTTCTACCGCATCGACCAGGCGCGTCAGCGCAGTACCGGTGGATTCGGTCTCGGCCTCTACCTGTGCATGTTGATCGTCAACGCCCACCAGGGGCAGATGACCTTTACCAGCAGCGTCGAACAGGGCACCCTGGTCAGGGTGACACTGCCAAAATAACGGCCTGAATAACGCCAATAGCCGCGTGGTTAAATACTTGACTAAAATACTAGGAATTAATACTTGACCAAATTAGTCAGGTTTGTATACTGACTCCACTTAAATGCTACCTAGATGGTGTTTTTATGCGTTTATCAACCAAAAGCAGGTATGCAGTCACCTCCTTGCTCGACATGGTCATGCATTCCGATGAAGGTCCGGTTTCCCTGGCCGATATCTCGCAGCGACAGGGCATTTCTTTGTCGTATCTTGAGCAGTTATTTGCCAAGATGAGAAAGAACAAGCTGGTCATCAGCACCCGCGGTCCCGGTGGCGGTTATCGCCTGAGTCAGCCACCGGAACAGGTCAACATTTCCGATATCATCTTTGCCGTCGACGACAAGCTGGAGGTATCGAACAAGGATGCCTTGCCCGGTGCCACCAACTACGAGCCCTGCCTGACCGAACAGTTATGGGATGAATTGAGTCAGCAGATTTCCAATTATCTGACCAGCATTTCACTGGCTGACATGATCAATAACCAGCAAAACGAGCTACAGCCTGAACTGCGGGACGAACTGAGCAGTTAGTCCTCTAATGTCGGTTTATCTCGATCACAATGCATCTTCCCCGTTGCATCCCGATGTATTGGAGGAAATGCTGCCATTTCTGAGCGGCGCCGGGGGCAATCCGTCCAGCCTGCATCAAAGCGGACGATTCCTGCGCTCGGCCCTGGAAACAGCGCGCCAGCGCGTGGCCGCACTGATCAATGCCGATCCGGCCCAGGTGATCTTCACCAGTGGCGGTACCGAGGCCAACAACCTGGCGCTTAAGGGCATGCTGCCGCTGGGACCGCAGACCTGCATCGTCAGCAGCCAGGTGGAACACGCCAGCGTGCTGCAACCCCTGATCCAGGCCGCAGCCGCGGGCTGTCGTACCGAATTGCTGGCGGTGACCGAACAAGGTGTGATCGACATCGCCAGTGCCAGTCGGGTGATCGACGAATTGCAGCCCGATATGCTGTCGGTGCAGATGGCGAATAACGAAACCGGGGTGATCCAGCCACTGGCAGAACTGGCCGCGTTAGCCCATCGCCAGGTCTCGACCCTGGTCCATAGCGATGCCACCCAGGCCGCGGGTAAGGTCGAGGTGGACATGCAACAACTCGGGGTCGACCTGCTGACCCTGTCCGCGCATAAATTCAACGGTCCTCAGGGATGTGGAGCGCTGGTGGTCAAGAATCAGCGTATTCAAAACCCATTACTGAGCGGCGGTCCGCAGGAATCCAACCGGCGTGCCGGCACCGAGAATGTGGCGTTGCTGGTGGGCATGGGCAAGGCTGCCGAGATTGCACGAATAAAGTTGCAGGAGAAGCAGGCTTATCTGCTAGAATTGCGGCGCTTTTTCGAGCAGCGCTTGGATGGTATCCCGGGAGTACATATTTTTTCCAGCGAAGTCGAGCGGCTGCCGAACACCAGTTTTTTTGCGATTCCCTATTACCATGGGGAAACCCTGCTGATGCAACTGGACCAGGCGGGATTTGAACTGGCCAGCGGTTCGGCCTGCCACAGCGAGGTCACCCGGCCCAGTCATGTGCTGAGCGCGATGGCTGTGCCGGAAGAGCTGGCATTGAATGCGGTCAGGGTGAGTTTCGGGATGGAAAACACCCGCCAGCAGATTGAGCAATTTGTCGAAACATTGAATGGTTTAATCAACCAGCTACCGGCCGCGATGCGCCAGGTAATTGGTTAGGAGTTGGTTTATGTCTATCAGTTTAACCGAAGTTGCAGCAGACCGGGTCAGGGCCTTCCTGGATAACAGGGGCAAGGGCATTGGTCTCAGAATCGGCATCAAGACCACCGGTTGTTCCGGTATGGCCTACGTGCTGGAATTTGTCGATGAGCTGGAAGAGGGCGATGAGGTATTCGAGAGCCAGGGGGTCAAGGTCATCGTCGATCCCAAGAGCCTGATCTATCTTGACGGCACCGAGGTGGATTTCGGCAAGGAAGGACTCAACGAGGGCTTCAAGTTCACCAATCCCAATGCCAAGGATGAATGTGGCTGCGGAGAAAGCTTCACCGTTTAATCATGCAGGTCGATTTCAAACAGAATTATTTTGAGTTGTTTGGCTTGCCGGTGGATTTCCAGCTTGACGAGCAACAGCTGCATGACGCTCATCAGAAGCTGCAGGCAGCGTTTCATCCTGACCGCTACGTCAATGCCACTGACCAGGAAAAACGCCTGGTGGTGCAACAGGCGGCCTGGATCAACGAGGCCTATGAAAGCCTGAAAAACCCGGTATCGCGCGCCCGTTACATGCTCGAGGTCAGCGGGCTGCCGCTCAATGACGACCATGAAACCACCTCCGATACCGCGTTTTTGATGGAACAAATGGAACTGCGTGAGGAGATGGACGAATGTCGCAGTTGCAAGGACCCGATGCGCCGTTGTGACCACATCACCGGTAAGCTGGACCAGCGCTCGCAGGAATACGCGGTTCAGTTCGAGAACCTTTATGAACAGGGGGATTTGGAAAAAGCCCGCCAGGTCAGTAAAAAAATGCAGTTCGTGCAACGAATCCTCGACCAGATCGACGATTTACAATTCGAGCTGGAAGACGAATTTAATCATTGAGTACTCTTGCAGCAGGATATTGCCGTGTTCAGAACTACCCAGATGATACAAGACGAGGCACAGCCCGCAGGGAATGGCATGCCCTTTTCAAGGGCTGTAACGCGGGATTGGATCATCTGGGCAGCTCCCATCGGGCGAGCCGTGAAGCCGTCGCTAACGGTGTTACGGCTCTTGACAAGGGTTGGGCCATTGCCGGCGAGTCGCGCCTTACGATCAACGGCTTCTCGGCTCGCTGAACAGGGCAATATCCTGCTGCAAGAGTACTAATCATGGCTTTACTGCAAATCTCCGAACCGGGCCAGAGCACGGCACCGCATCAACGTAATTATGCCGCTGGCATCGATCTGGGCACGACCAATTCCCTGGTCGCGGTCAAGCGCAGCGGCCAGGCGGAAACCCTGCCAGATGAGGAGGGTCATCATCTTCTGCCTTCTATCGTCCACTATGCCGAGAATGAAATACTGGTCGGCCATCCGGCCCAGGTGCTGCAGGCCTTCGATCCATTGAACACCCTGTCATCGGTAAAGCGCATCATGGGCCGGGGAGTCGCGGATCTCAAGAGCCTGGACGATGTCTTGCCCTATCAGTTCGATGCCGCGGTCGATTCCACCGTGCCCAGGATCAAGACCCGCAGCGGTAATGTCAGTGCGGTCGAGGTGTCGGCGCAAATCCTGCAGCAACTCGCCGCCCGCGCCGAGCAAACCCTCGGTGAAGACCTGTCAGGAGTGGTGATCACGGTACCGGCTTATTTCGACGATGCCCAACGCCAGGCCACCCGGGATGCCGCTCGCCTGGCCGGGCTTAATGTTTATCGCCTGTTGAATGAGCCAACCGCGGCCGCGGTGGCCTATGGACTGGACCAGAACCCGGATGGCGTCATCGCGATTTATGATCTCGGTGGCGGTACCTTCGACATCTCCATTCTTAACCTGAACAAGGGCGTGTTCGAAGTGTTAGCGACCGGTGGCGACAGTTCCCTGGGTGGTGACGATATGGATCACGCGATCGCCGAGTGGATCGTCGCGCAGGCGGACATCGGCAACATGGAACCGGTATTAATGCGACGCATCCTGATCGCCGCGCGTAAGGCCAAGGAAGACTTGACCCAGGATGACAGCAGCGAGATCCTGATCAAGCATGATGATCTGGACCTGACCCTGAGCCTGACGCGGGATCAATTCGATCAGTTGATTGAAGACCTGGTCAACAAGACCCTGATGTCCTGCCGCCGGGTGTTGCGCGATGCCAGGCTGGATAAAACCCAGATCACCAACGTGGTCATGGTCGGTGGTTCGACCCGGGTACCCCTGGTCGTGAACAAGGTCGGTGAATTTTTTGGCTGTACTCCGCTGACCGACCTCGACCCGGACCGGGTGGTGGCGATCGGTGCCGCGATCCAGGCCGATGTGCTGGCGGGCAACAAGCCGGAGCAGGATATCCTGTTGCTCGATGTATTGCCGCTGTCGCTGTGTATCGAAACCATGGGTGGACTCAGCGAGAAAATCATCGCACGCAACTCACCGATACCGGTGGCGCGGGCGCAGGAATTCACCACCTTCAAGGATGGTCAGACCGCGATGGCGATCCACGTGGTCCAGGGTGAGCGCGAACTGGTGTCCGATTGTCGCTCTCTGGCCCATTTTGAATTGCGCGGGATTCCGCCGATGACAGCCGGTGCGGCACGCATTCGCGTGACCTACCAGGTCGATGCCGATGGCCTGATGTCGGTATTGGCGGAAGAACTGAGTAGTGGAGTTAAGGCAGATATCGTGATTAAACCGTCCTATGGTCTGACCGACAATGAAATCGAGAGCATGCTGCGCGATTCAATGGAGTATGCGAAGGAAGACATCCAGGCTCGCATGCTGGCCGAGCAACAGGTTGAAGCACGCCGGGTGATCGAAGCGATCGATTCAGCGCTGGAACAGGATGGTCATGATTTGTTGGATGACCAGGAATATGCCGAGATCGAGCAGGCGCGTGACCATCTTCAGCAGTTGATCGAGACGGGTAATGCCGATAACCTGAAACAGGCGATCAAGCAGGTCGAGACGGTCAGCGAAAGTTATGTCGAGAAACGGATGAATGCGAGCGTGCAGAAAGTGCTCGCCGGAAAGAATATAGACCAGGTTGAAGTTTAAACAGTAAAGAGTACTAAATGCCCCAGATTATCGTCTTACCCCATGAAGAAATTTGCCCGGATGGCACGGTGTTCGATGCCGATAGCGGCACCAGTATCTGCGACGCCCTGCTGCAGAACGGGATCGATATCGAACATGCCTGCGAGAAATCCTGTGCCTGCACCACCTGCCATGTCTACGTGCGTGAAGGCTTCGATTCGCTGGAGGAATCCGATGAAAACGAAGATGACTATCTGGACAAGGCCTGGGGCCTTGAGCCGGATTCGCGCCTGAGCTGCCAGGCGATCGTCGACAGTGAAGACCTGGTGATAGAAATTCCCAAGTACACCATCAATATGGTGTCGGAAAACCATTAGTTTAGTTCTGCAAGAAAAGGGGGTCAGTATGAGCCTGAAATGGACCGATACGCTGGATATCGCGATTGAACTGGAAGAGAATCATGGCGACGTGGATCCGCAATACGTCCGCTTTACCGATATGCACGCCTGGATCTGTGCCCTGGAAGATTTCGATGATGATCCGGAACATTCCAACGAGAAGATCCTGGAAGCGATCCAGATGGCCTGGATCGATGAGCACGATTGAGCGAATTAGTATTCTTGGTTACTAGCTCCTGCTGCCTGTAATACAAAATCTTAAGTTAAATCCTCGTCATACCGGCGCACGACTGCATGGATGCAGGAGGTAGGGAGACGCAGGAAGCCAAAGCCGAGGCCGCTATCCATCACAAATCTGGCAATGCTGAAAAATGGATACCGGCCTGCGCCGGTATGACGAAGATGGTTGAGATTGTTTTTTCTATTAAGACTCAGCCCGGTTCCTGACCAGGTGACTGCGTGACATAAACAGTCGATACAGGATAGGGATAATAAAAAGGGTCAGGGTGGCGGAGAAGCCGAGGCCCCAGACAATCGCATTCGCCACCGGTCCCCAGATCAGGGATTCCCCACCGAGGCCGGTAGCCAGTGATATCAAGCCACCGATCGTGGTCAGGGTGGTGATGACAATCGGCACCACCCGCCGCCGTGCCGCGTATACCGTTGAATGCAACAACGACATGCCGCTGGCCAGTTTGTAATTGGCAGTGGAGATCAACATGATGGCCGAATTAACCGCGATACCGGTTAATGCCACCACGCCATACAGGCCGAACAGGCTCACCGGATGCTGGGTGATCAGAAAACCGATGACCACGCCGGTAAATGCCAGCGGTACCGTGGCCAGGATCATCAAAGGCTGGAAGTAACTCTTGAACTGGGTACCCAGGATCATGTACATGATGCCCACTCCCAGCAGCAACAGGATGATCATCGAATTCAATGCTTCCCAGATGTCATCGAGAATCCCGGAAAAGTCCAGATCAATCGTCGGGTAGTTTGCCTGGATCTTGGCCCATTCGGTTTTGACGTAATCGTTAGCTGCCACTTCATCGATCTGGGTCTTGTCGATATCCGCTTCCACCGTGATCGTGCGCTTGAAATTGTAATGCCGGATATTACCGAGACTGGTTTGGGAGCTCGAGCTGACCAGTTGCGACATCGGAATTGCCTGTCCCTGCGGGCTGAAAACGACGTTCTGTAACATGTCACTGATCTGGTTCAATTCATCCCCTGCACTTTGCAGGCGAACCTCGGTTTTTTCGCTATTGATCTGCAGGCTGGTCAGAACTTCACCATCGACCGAGATCAATATCGTGCGCGCGAGCATGGCCGGGTTCATCCCGAGTTTATGGATTTGCTCGTGACGCAATTGATAGGTCATCTGGTTGGAGCCAATATCTGCATCATCGGAGATATCGGAGATAGCCTGGTGTCGTGCCAGGATCTGTTTTAACTCGTCGGCGGCCGCGGCGATGCGGTCATAATCATCACCCCTGACCTTGACGCTGATCGGCTTGGTCACCGGCGGACCGCCGGATAATTTGAGAAACGATATATTCACCGCACCGGGCACCGCGGTGATTTGCTCACGGATATCTTCCATGATCTGTTCAACCCGGCGCATGCCTTCCTCACGCGGATTCAGCCCCACCAGGACCTGGCCAAACTGGTTGCCGAGGCGAGGTTCGGTCTCGGTGAACATCAGGCCGGAATAACTGACGATTTCGCGGTATTCATTGGCATCGAGTAACTCGCGTGCCAGCTGTTCCACTTCCTCCACCTTGGCATGGGTATTTTCCAGAACCGAGGTGGGCGCCATCTCAACGTTGATATAAAACAGCCTCAGGGTATCACTGGCGAAGAAATCCTTCTTGATTACCGGGCTGGCAACGGTCAGGATGGCCAGGATAAACAGGATCACGCTCAGCGAGATAGCCAGGCGTGGATAGCGCAAAACCCTGATCAACAAGCGGGTGTAGAAGATTCGGATACTACGGGTCATGCGGATGCGCCAACGCTGGCTGAGCGAGGGCTTGCGTTGCTGGTCGAAGCGCATCACCAGTACATGTGCGGGTAGCATCCAGTAAGCCTCGACCAGGCTGATCGCCAGCGCCACCGTCACCACCAACGGGATCACCCGCATGAATTCGCCCAGAATACCCGGCAGTAACATCAGCGGCAGAAATGCGGCCATCGTCGTCAATACCGCGGTGGTAACCGGTGCAACCACCTCTCTCAGCGCATTGATCGCGGCCGAATCGCGCGTCTCGCCGAGAGATATGCGATGGTAGATCGACTCGGCGACGACCACCGCATCATCCACCAGCATACCCAGCGCGATGACCACCGCCAGCAGGACCGATACATTGAGGGTTTGACCGAGGCTGGCCAATACCCAGAAGGTGCCGGCGAGAATGAACGGAATGCCGATCGTGGTGATCGATGCGATACGAAAGCCGAGGAACACAAAGGTGATCAATAATACGAAACTCAGGCCATACAGCGCATTGGTCTGCATGATATTGATCGCATTACGGGTGATTTCCGACTGGTCATCGACCAGTACCAGCTCCACCCCGGTGGCCTGGCTCAGGGTATTGCGCTGTTCGATGTAGGCCTGCACGTTCTCAATCAGTTCCAGCGTGTTGGAGCCGGCTTTTTTCAACACCGCGATCAGGATAGTCGGCTGCCCGTCACTGCTGACCAGGCGCGTGGGCTCGGTCTGGCTGCGTTCGACCTTGGCCAGATCACCGAGCGCAACATAGCCCTGTTTACCCAGGATCGGCAGGCTGGACAGGTAGGCCGGGTCCTCGTCCTTGCCGGCCAGGCGTACCAGCCATTTCTGGCCATCCGCGGTCAGGCTGCCGGCGGACAGGTCTTCGAACATCAACTGGATAGAGTCAGCGAGGTCGGTGGGATTGATGCCATGCGCGATCAACCTGTCCTGATGATAGCGGATCTGTAACTCCGGATCGTTGAGTCCGTAGTTGTCGACGCGATCGACCCCTTTCATCAGTTTCAGATCATCGATCACATTCTTGGCATTGCGCCGCAGGTTCTCATCGTAGGCCATGCCCTTGACCAAAACCGTGGCCGCGGGGAAGGCATTGGCGGAAACAATCTCAAGCACCAGCGGGGTGGAGGCCGCTTCCGGGAAATCATTCTCGGTATTCTGGATCTCGCGGCGCAGGTCCGCCACGTGCTTGTCATAGGTACGTTCGTCGATCTGGTTGAACCGGATTAGCAGGCTGCTGACCGATTCGCGGCTGTTGCTGGACACAAACTTGATGTCCGACATCGATTTGATCGCATCTTCCAACGGATCGGTAATC
>JASJBV010000132.1 GCA_030066335.1 Gammaproteobacteria bacterium | reverse complement strand
GCGCGCGACCATAACGGACTGCCGCCGACGAGATAGGCTGGATGCGGTGAATTCTTTGACATTAACGGTTACAGCTCCAAAACCTCGATCAGCCAGTTGCGGATATCGACGATTTCCTGCGCACACAGGCTATGCTGCATGCCGCGGTATTCATGCCATTGCAACGGGTAATCCATGCGTTGCAGGTGATCGCGCGACTGGTAGGCTAACGGCGGCTGTACTACCGGATCACTATCACCATGGGCCATCAGGATCGGCACCAGGGCGTTGTGTTGATTGGATTCAGCCTGCAGGGTATCCGCCAACGGCAGGTAGGTGGACAAGGCCATTAGCCCGGCCAGTGGTTTATCGAAGCGCAATCCGGTCTGCAGAATGACCGCGCCGCCCTGGGAAAAACCGGCCAGCACGATCCGCGTACTATCGATGCCCTGCGCTATCTGCTGATGCACCAGGTCTTCCAGGTACTGCTGGGACTGACGGATACCCGCCTCGTCCTGTTCACTGCCGATATCCATCGCCCTGATGTCATACCAGGCGCGCATGATATAACCGCCATTGATGGTGACCGGCTGCATCGGTGCATGCGGAAAAATAAACCGCAGGTTATGGGTTTGCGGTAACTGCAGCTCCGCTACGATCGGCTCGAAATCATGCCCATCGGCGCCCAGACCATGCAACCAGATCACGCAGCGATCGGGGTCGCCTTCGGCCGTTTGCATGATTATCGGCGCATCGGTCATGAATCGTCCTCAAGTTGTGTCTGCCAAAATGTGCCGTCATTATTCATTGTGAGCGGCATCATCGCAATGGTTTAGGCTACAATCTGGCTATCTTCACAGATGGCCTGTCGATCTTATGTCTTTGACCTTGCGTAAAAAAACTGCCTACCTGCTGGAACAAAGCCCACATTTCGAGCGTGCCAGTTACTGGCTCAACCTGTCACTGATCGTGCTCATCATTCTCAATGTGATTGCGATCATCCTCGAATCGGTAGACTGGATTCACCGCAGCTACCGCAAGGAATTCTGGTATTTCGAATTATTCTCGGTCGGTATTTTCACCGTTGAATACCTGGCCCGGGTCTGGAGCAGCATCGATCTCAGCGAGTGCGAGGACAGCTCACCGGTGCGCGGGCGTCTCCGTTATATATTCAGTCCGATTGCATTGGTCGATCTGATTGCGATCCTGCCGTTTTACCTGAGCTTGTACGTCGGTATCGACCTGCGTTTCCTGCGGGTTCTGAGGATGCTGCGCCTGTTCAAGCTGACCCGTTACTCCCCGGCCCTGTCTGCTTTACTCGATGTGATTCAAAAGGAGTCCGAGGCACTGCTTTCCGCGATCGTGGTGTTGATCATCATGCTGGTTCTGGCCGCCTGCGGCATTTACCTGCTGGAACATGACGTCCAACCCGAGGTGTTCGGCAATATACCGGATGCGATGTGGTGGTCGATGGTCACCCTGACCACGGTTGGTTATGGCGATGTCATTCCGGTGACCACCGGCGGCAAGATATTTGGTGGCCTGATCGGCCTGATCGGCATCGGCATGGTAGCGTTACCGGCGGCGATCCTGGCTTCGGGTTTTGCCCAGAACCTGCACAAACGTCGGTTACGCTTCAACACTCAACTCAAGCATCTGCTTAAAGATGGCCAGATCAGTGACAACGAACGCTGGGAACTGGAAGAATTACGACGCGATCTGGGACTGGAATCGGAGGAAGCCCTGCATCTGCTGGATTCGATGATGCGCCAGTTACGCTCGCGCCGGACCGATGTGTGCCCTCACTGCGGCAAACCAATAGGAGATCATGAACCCTCGTCGACCGGGCAGGCATAAAAAAGCCCCGATCAACAGACCGGGGCTTTCCGTCGGGAGGGGTAAGGATTACTTGACCGCGGTGGTCATAGAGTCCGAATTACCCTTGTTGTCGACCCAGGACAGGGTCAGGGAATCGCCCTTGCCACCAGGGTACTTGAACGACAGGTAAGGGTTCTTGGAGATCGCTCCGCCCCATACCGCGGTCATCACCGTGTTGTCACCGGCCTTCGCGGTCACTTCCTGGATATGATGCGCAGGGATCAACTTGCCGGTCTTCTTGTCTTTACGCAGACCGGTTTCCATCGGGTGGTTCATCAGCGCCTTCACGGTAACCACGCCGCCTTTTGCTTTCGCACGAATTTTGATTGATTTTGCCATGACTTATCTCCTCATTAACCGCCACAGCCACCGATGGTGACCTTTACTTCTTTCTGGTTGGCATACAGCTTGCCGCCGGATTTGACCACTGCCATGACATTACCGGTCTTACCCATCTTGATCCGGGTAGACACGAAGGCTTCGGCCTTGCTCAGGTCGAACGAACCGACCATCGGTGAGTTGTTGGCATCGACCAACAGGGTGACGGACTCGACGTTGCCCATGCTGGTGCTGACGGTGACCGGTACCACGGCGCCGTTTTCAGCAATGTCCGGGGCCTTGATCTTGATGTCGGCGGAGTCGGAGTAACTACCGGAGCCAACGGCTGCAGACAGGGCACTGGCGGTGTCCTTGGCTTCGAAAGCCGCGGTCGGATAAGCCGCCAGGACCTGGCCCGGGGCCAGCAGACCGGCGGAGGCTGCAACACCTGCCGCGCCAACGGCAAGTGATCTTTTCAATAATGTTCTACGATTCATGTCTTCCTCTCATTAATAACGGGGGGCAATATTATAAAGCAGAATCACAAATACCCAATGAATATTTGAGATGTGCTACTTTGACGGTTTATTGATGATATTATTCCATTTACTGAATCCAGCGGGAGCGGTAGTGATGTTACCCCATAATCAGCTGTACAAATCTATCGCGTTGATATGCCTGCTGCTGATGCTTGCAGGTACCAGCGGCTGTGGTAACAAGGGCCCGTTGACCCACCCGGATGCCAGCAAACAGCAAAACCGTTAATCTTCCAGAGATCGTAAACCTTGGATTATTTTGACTATCAAAACGATCGGCTTCATTGCGAGCAGGTGCCGTTGGCAAGCCTGGCCGAGGCTTATGGCACGCCACTCTACGTGTATTCTCGCGCCACCCTCGAGCGCCACTGGCACGCCTTCGATGATGCCCTGAGCGGACGCCCGCACCTGGTTTGTTACGCGGTCAAGGCCAATTCCAACCTGGCGGTACTGAACGTGCTGGCACGCCTCGGCAGTGGCTTCGATATCGTCTCCGGGGGTGAGCTGCAGCGAGTGCTGAAGGCCGGCGGCGATCCCGCCAAGGTGGTGTTTTCCGGCGTTGGCAAGAGTGACGAGGAACTACGCCAGGCACTGGAGATCGGTATCCGCTGTTTCAACGTGGAGTCGGAACATGAGCTACTGACCCTCAACGAGATTGCCGGCAGCCTGGGAAAAACCGCCCCGGTGTCGTTTCGGGTCAATCCCGATGTCGATGCGAAAACCCATCCTTATATCTCCACCGGGCTCAAGGAAAACAAGTTCGGCATCAGCTTCGAGGATGCCGAGCGGGTTTACCTGCAGGGCAGCGAGCTGGCCCATATCGAGGTCATGGGTATCGATTGTCATATCGGTTCGCAGTTGACCGAACTGTCACCGTTTGTCGATGCGCTCGACCGGCTGCTGGTCCTGATCGAACGCCTGGCCAGCCTCGATATCCACATCCGCCACATGGATCTGGGCGGTGGTCTGGGCGTACCTTATCGTGATGAAAACCCGCCGCTGCCGGCACACTGGGCCGGCGCCCTCAATGAACGACTGAATAGCTTCGACGGTGAGATCATCATCGAACCCGGACGCGCGATCGCGGCCAATGCGGGCATCCTGCTGACCCAGGTCAAGGTGTTGAAACACAGTGAACACAAGAATTTCGCTATCATCGATGCCGCGATGAACGACCTGATGCGACCGGCCCTGTATAACGCCTGGCAGAATATCATTCCGGTCGAGCGCGCAAGCACCGCGGATAAGAAGACCTACGATGTGGTAGGCCCGATTTGCGAGACCGGCGACTTCCTCGGCAAGGAACGTGAACTCGGCATCGAGTGCGGCGACCTGCTGGCGATCCGCTCCTCCGGCGCTTATGGCTTTACCATGAGTTCAAATTACAACTCACGTCCGCGCGCGGCCGAGGTCATGGTCGATGGCGATCGTCACCAACTGGTGCGGGCACGTGAAGATTTCGCAGACCTGGTGCGGGGCGAGACTTTACTGGAAGACCCGGCATGAAGTTACGCTTCAGCAAGATGCATGGTCTCGGCAATGATTTCATGGTGATCGATGGCATCAACCAGGCGCTGACTCTGAGCCAGCAACAAATAGCAGGCTGGGCCGATCGCCATTTCGGTATCGGCTTCGACCAGTTGCTGCTGGTGGAAAGCGCCAGTTCCAGCGCAGCCATGTTCAAATACCGGATCTTCAATGCCGACGGTTCCGAGGTCTCGCAGTGTGGCAATGGCGCACGCTGTTTTGCCCGCTTCGTGCGCGACAAGGGCCTGACCGATGCGATGGTCATTCCGGTGGAAACGCATGCCGGCCTGCTCGAACTGAAAATGCTCGACAATGGACAGGTCGAGGTCAACATGGGCGTGCCGCTGTTTGAACCGGCAGAGATCCCGCTGGATGCCGCCCAGCGCAGCGAACTGTACCGGCTGACGATCGACGATCAGCAGATCGAATTCAGTGCATTGTCGATGGGTAACCCGCATGCGGTGATCCTGGTTGACGATGTCGACAACGCAGCGGTGCAAAACCTCGGTCCTCGACTAGAATCACATCCAATGTTTCCGCAACGGGCCAATATCGGTTTTCTGCAGATTGTCGATCCTGCAAGTTTCAAACTGCGTGTATTTGAACGCGGGGTCGGCGAGACCCTGGCCTGCGGCAGCGGCGCCTGTGCAGCAATGGTAGCCGGGGTCATGCGCGGGAAACTGAACCACCACGCCAGCGCCCAACTGCTGGGTGGTGAATTACAACTGGACTGGCCAGGCGAAGGCCAGCCCGTTATGATGAGCGGCGACACCGCCCTGGTGTACGAAGGGGAAATTGATATATGACGAAAACCACAAGCGAGCAGGCCCAGGCCACGGACATCGATGAACAGACCGTGATGGATTACCTGAAAAATCATCCTGATGCGCTGAATCGCCACCCCGAACTGTTGACCCAGTTGAATGTCGATCATCAATCCGGTAGCGCGGTGTCGCTGGTGGAACGCCAGTTACGTCTGCTGCGCGATGAGAACCAGAAACTCAAGGACAAACTTGGCAACCTGGTGCAGATCGCACGCGAAAACGAGGAACTGGGGCAGCGTTTTCATCGCCTGTCACTGGAGCTGATGGCGGCTGACAGCCTGCATGATATCGTGGCGATGACCCAGAACCAGGTGCAGACCTTCTTCTACACCGATTATGTCAGTTTCTGCTTCCATGATGCATTGCGCGATCAGCTGCACGGCCAGGAGAACAATATCGTCGACGCCAACAGCAAGTATGCCAGTCAACTCCGGGACTGGATCCATCGCCGCCGGGCCGTATTCGGCCCATTGGAGACCGGCATGGACCAGGTATTTTTCGGCATCCACAACCAGATGCAATCCTGTGTGCTGATCCCGCTCTACCATACCAACGACATCGGCCTGCTGGCCCTCGGCAGCAAGAGCAAGGAACGATTCAATCCGCACAAGGGCACGATGTTCCTCGACCAGCTCGGCGAACTGATCAGCCACAAACTGAAGAACTACCTGGTCTGACATGGACCTGCAGAAAAACGTCGACGCTTTTCTGCAAATGCTCCACAGCGAGAAATTCTATTCACCGCTGACCTGCAAGAACTACCAGCGCGATCTGCGGCTGTTTGCCGACTACATCCAGGGCAGGGGCCTGCAAGCCTGGCAGCAGGTCGATTACCGGACGGTATCGGCCTTTGCCGCGCAGCGCTTCCGCCAGGGCAAGAAAGGCAATACCATCCAGCGCGAACTGTCATCGATCCGCAGTTTCTACAAGTACCTGATCCGCCAGCAGATCGTCGCCAGCAACCCGGCGCAGGATGTCAAGGCACCCAGGGCCGACAAGAAGCTGCCGCGTACCTGCGACAGCGAACAGATCGATCAGTTATTGAAAGCCACGCCGGCAGACGATGACCTGCGCGTGCGCGACCTGGCGATGTTCGAACTGATGTATTCCTCCGGCCTGCGCCTGGCCGAACTGGCGTCGCTGGATATCGAGCAGATCGATCTGCAGCAGAAACAGATGATGGTCACCGGCAAGGGCAACAAAAGCCGTTACCTGCCGGTCGGGCGCAAGGCGATCACGGCACTGCAACGATGGCTCAAGTTGCGCGGAAACTATGTCCGGCAACCGCAGCAAAAGGCATTGTTTCTAAGCAAGCACGGCAAGCGCCTGGCTCACCGCACCATCCAGAGCCGTCTGAACCAGTTGATCACCGCGCAGGCGCTGGGCATGCATGTATCACCGCACATGCTGCGGCATTCCTTCGCCACCCACATGCTCGAATCGAGTGCCGACCTGCGCGCGGTACAGGAACTGCTTGGGCATGCCGACATCAGCACCACCCAGATCTACACCCACCTGGATTTCCAGCACCTGGCCCAGGTCTACGACAAGGCCCATCCACGGGCCAAAAAAACCAGCGGCGATTCTTGAAAACAACCTGAACAACCCCATATCGCGCTATGCATATTACATAACATCAGCGTTTACAGATCAGGGGTATAACTTGGAACAGTTCAGAGGCACAACCATATTATCCGTGCGGCGCGGCAATAGCGTGGTGATCGGCGGCGATGGCCAGGTCAGCATGGGCAACACGGTGATGAAGGGCAATGCGCGCAAGGTGCGCCGCCTGCACAAGAACCAGGTGATCGCCGGTTTTGCCGGGGGTACTGCAGACGCCTTCACCCTGTTCGAATTATTCGAAGGTAAACTGGAAAAACACTCTGGTCAGCTGGTCCGCGCCGCGGTCGAACTGGCCAAGGACTGGCGTACCGATCGCGTGTTACGCCGCCTCGAGGCGCTGCTCTGCGTCGCGGATAAGGAGGCCAGCCTGATCATCTCCGGTAATGGCGATGTGATCGAGCCGGAAGACGACCTGATGGCGATTGGTTCCGGTGGCCCCTATGCCCAGGCCGCGGCCCGTGCCCTGCTCGAAAATACCGAGTTGCCGGCTCGCGATATCGTTGAACGCGGCCTCAACATTGCCGGCGATATTTGCATCTACACCAATCGCAACCTCACCATTGAGGAATTAGATTTCTAACTCACAGGATTATCGTGGACAGCAAAGTAATCAACCAATCCCCCATGACCCCGCGTGAAATCACGCAGGAACTGGACAAGCACATCATCGGCCAGGACGAGGCCAAGCGCGCGGTGGCGATCGCCCTGCGCAACCGTTGGCGCCGCCTGCAGGTGGAAGAAGAGCTGCGCAACGAGATCACGCCCAAGAACATCCTGATGATCGGACCCACCGGGGTCGGCAAGACCGAAATCGCACGCCGCCTGGCACGCCTGGCGAATGCCCCCTTCATCAAGGTGGAAGCAACAAAATTCACCGAAGTTGGCTATGTTGGGCGCGATGTTGAGTCGATCGTGCGCGATCTTGTCGATGTCTCTATCAAGCAAATGCGCGAAACCGAACTCCACCGGGTCAAGCATCGGGCCGAGGATGCGGCCGAGGAACGCATCCTCGATATCCTGCTGCCGCGCCCCAATGACTTCCAGCAGGAAGCCTCCGACAGTGCCAGCGGCACCCGGCAGAAATTCCGCAAGATGCTGCGCGAGGGCAGGCTAGACGACAAGGAAATCGAAATCGATGTGCAGTCACCGGCGCTCGGGGTCGAGATCATGGCGCCGCCAGGCATGGAAGAGATGACCAACCAGTTACAGGGGCTGTTCCAGAACATGGGCGGCGGCAAGACCAAGACCCGCAAGATGCCGGTCAAAGACGCGCTCAAACTCCTGATCGACGAGGAAGCCTCCAAGCTGATCAACGAGGATGAACTCAAGATCGCCGCGCTGGAAAACGCCGAGCAAAACGGCATCGTGTTCATCGACGAGATCGACAAGGTGGCCAAACGCCAGGAGACCAGTGGTTCCGACGTATCCCGCGAGGGCGTGCAACGGGATTTACTGCCACTGGTAGAAGGCTGCACGGTCTCGACAAAATCCGGCATGATCAAGACAGATCACATCCTGTTCATCGCATCTGGCGCTTTTCACCTGTCCAAACCCAGCGACCTGATTCCGGAACTGCAGGGGCGGTTGCCGATTCGCGTTGAGTTAGCCGCCCTGTCGGTTGATGACTTTGTGCGCATTCTGCGCGAACCCGATGCCTCGCTGACCCAGCAGTACAGCGCCTTGATGGAAACCGAAGAGGTTGATCTGACTTTTACCGATGAAGGCTTACAGCGCCTGGCCGAGGTCGCCTTCGAGGTCAATGAAAAACAGGAAAATATCGGTGCCCGCCGCCTCTACACGGTGATGGAGCGCCTGCTGGAGACGGTCAGTTTCGAGGCCTGTGATATGGCCGGTCAGTCGGTCACCATCGATGCCGATTATGTCAACGAACACCTGGTCGAATTGTCCAAGGACGAAGACCTCAGCCAGTATATTTTATAGGTGATTTATGAGCTCCCCCAAACCCACTGAAATCAATTTCCACAAGGTCTCGCGCATCCTCGAACTGGCCTACAGCGATGGCGCGCGCTTCCAGTTACCTGCGGAATACCTGCGAGTCTACTCGCCCTCGGCCGAGGTGCAGGGCCACGGACCGGGTCAGGAAGTGCTGCAGATCGGCAAGGAAGACGTCAATATCGCCAGTCTTGAGCCGATCGGTCACTACGCGATCAAACTCGCGTTCGATGACAACCATGACACCGGCATCTACAGCTGGGAATACCTGTACCAGCTGGGAGCCTACTACGACAAGAAATGGGCCACTTACCTCGAGCGCCTGAAGGAAGCAGGCTATACCCGCAAGGAAAATAAACTCGAGACTTAACAGGGTTCCCCAGAACTTACGCCAGCGCACCCTCCAGTCCGGCAACAATAATTGCAAGTAACAATATGATCCGTCATACCGGCGCAGGCCGGTATCCATTACAAATCGCGTAAGACTGGCAAATGGATACCGGCCTGCGCCGGTATGACGATATTTACGAGTTTACTTATGTCACGCACCCGCAGAAAACCGACTGACATCACGCTGTAGCTGACCTAACCCCCGTCTTCTGGTAAGGTTTGCCCAGTTTTTACTGAATCTGCGCCATGAAAGACAAATCCACCACCCACTTTGGTTTTGAACAGGTCAAGACCGAGGAAAAAGCCGGCCGCGTGGCCGATGTTTTCGACTCGGTTGCCAACAAGTATGACCTGATGAACGATGTCATGTCCTTCGGCATCCACCGCCTGTGGAAACGCTTCACGATCGAGCTTTGCGGTCTGCGCGAGGGACATATCGTGCTCGATCTGGCCGGTGGTACCGGCGATCTGGCGATCAAACAGGCACGCCGGGTCGGTGACAGCGGCCATGTCATCCTCGCCGATATCAATGCCTCGATGCTGCAGGAAGGGCGTGACCGGGTGCTCGACAAGGGTCTGGTCAAGCGCATCTCCACCGCCCAGTGCAACGCCGAGATTCTGCCGTTTGCCGATAACAGTTTCGACTGTATCACCATCGCCTTTGGCCTGCGCAATGTCACCGACAAGGCCAAGGCACTGCAATCGATGTACCGGGTACTCAAACCCGGCGGTCGCCTGTGCGTGCTGGAATTCTCCAAGCCCCTGTATCAGCCGCTGGAGAAGCTTTACGACTTTTACTCGTTCAATGTGTTGCCGAAGATGGGACAGGTCATCGCCGGTGACCAGGATAGTTACCAGTACCTGGCCGAATCCATCCGCATGCACCCGGACCAGCAGGCACTGAAACAGATGATGCACGAGGAAGCCAGTTTCGATGAGGTCGAGGTGCATAACATGACCGGCGGTATCGTCGCCCTGCACCGGGGCTTCAAGTACTGACAGCATGGTCTTTGAAGCGCAACGACAGATCGAATATGCCGGGTTCTGGCGGCGCCTGCTCGGCTTCAGCCTGGATACGCTGATGGTCAGCGTGCTCACCAGCGCAATAACCCTGACCCTGTTCGGCCCCGCCTATCTGATGCAAGCGGAACAAGGCAGCGGCCTGCTCACCAGTGACTGGCGTGTCACCGCGCTGGAACAGCTCTTGCCGGCGATCTGGGCAGTGGGATTCTGGCTGCTGTTTATGGCGACGCCGGGCAAATTATTGATGGATTGCCAGATTGTCGATGCCAAAAGTCACGGCCGCGCCCGCAGCAGTCAACTGATTATCCGCTACCTGGCCTATATCCTGTCGGCGTTGCCGCTGGGTCTGGGCTTTCTGTGGATCCTGTTCGACAGGCGTAAACAGGGCTGGCACGACAAGCTCGCCGGCACCGTGGTGATGATGCAGGACGCCTCGCTGCACAAACTCGAAACCTATGTACGATGAGTGAATTAGGCAATCAACTACTAGGTCTCGCCGAAATCGGCGGTAACCGGCTGCTTGGCATGGATCCCAATGTATTGAAGCATTGCGGCGAGTTGCAGGGCCACATCATCGCCATCGAGCTCACCGACCTCGACCAGACCATCTACTGTCATCCCGGCTCCTGGGGCCTGCGCCTGAGCCTGCAGACCCCGGCCAAACCGGCAGATGCCACGATCAAGGGTCGGCTGATGGGGCTGATCAACCTTTCGCTGCAGCAGGACAAGGTCAGCACCTCGATCCAGGAACGGGTGGAAATCAGCGGCAATGCCTCGGTTGCGCAGAAATTCCAGAAGATCCTGACCGAGCTCGATATCGACTGGGAGGAGCAACTGTCCGGCTTTACCGGTGATGTAATGGCTTTCCGCATCATGCAGGGCCTGCGCAATACTGAGCAGTGGGTTAGGGACAGTTTCGATTCGTTATCCTTGTCGGGGCGTGAGTATCTGCAGGAAGAGGCGCGCCATCTGCCGACCAAGGTTGAGTTCGAACGTTTCAAGCAGAATGTCACCGACACCCGGCATGATGTCGATCGCCTGGAATCCCGGCTTAACCAGCTACTCAATAACAAGAAATAAACCCAAGCATGTTGTCCAATTTTTTTCGCCTGATTAGCATCAACCTGACTCTGGCCCGTTATGGCCTGGATGAAATCATCCTGTCGCTACACCTGTTCCGGCCACTGCGCTTTTTCATCTACCTGAACCCATTCAACTGGCATCCGAACCGCCAGTCCCAGGCGGTCAGGGTGCGTCTGTGTATCGAGGCCCTGGGCCCGATCTTCATCAAGTTCGGGCAACTGCTGGCAACCCGGCGTGACCTGCTACACCCCGAACTGATCGATGAACTGGAGAAGCTGCTGGACCAGGTGCCGCCGTTCCCGGTTTCTCAAGCACGCAGCATCGTTGAAACCTCGCTGGGTATCCCGCTGGACCAGGCTTTCGCTTCATTCAATGACGAAGTGCTGGCCTCGGCCTCGATCGCCCAGGTGCATAGTGCGGTATTGACCAATGGCCAGGATGTCGTGGTCAAGATCGTGCGCCCGGATGTGGAGAAAAACATTCGTCGCGATATCGCCCTGCTCAAGGTGCTGGCACGCATGGCCGACCGTTACTGGCAGGAAGCGAAACGGGTCAAGCCGATCCTGGTGGTCGAGGAATTTGAAAAAACCCTGCTCAAGGAACTTGACCTGGTCCGAGAAGCCGCCAATGCCAGCCAGCTGCGGCGTAATTTTCTCGACTCGGATGACCTGTATGTACCCGAGGTATTCTGGGATTATTGCAAGGACAATGTCATGGTCATGGAGCGCATCGATGGCATCCCGGTAACCGATATCGATCAGCTCAAAGCGCACAATATCAACCTGCAGGTATTGGCAAGAAAAGGGGTCGAAGTATTTCACCGGCAGGTGTATTACGATAATTTCTTCCATGCCGATATGCATCCCGGCAATATCTTCGTCTCCAGGGACAACCCGGAGAACCCACATTACATCGCGGTCGATTTTGGCATCATGGGCTCCCTCAATGTCTCCGACCAGCGCTACCTGGCGGAAAATTTCGTCGCCTTTTTCAACCGCGATTATCACCGGGTGGCGGAACTGCACGTCGATTCCGGCTGGGTCGACAAGGCAACCCGCATCGATGAGTTCGAGGCCGCGATCCGTGCAGTATGTGAACCCCTGTTCCAGCGCCCGCTGGCGGAAATCTCGTTTGGCCAATTACTGTTACGCCTGTTCGAGACCGCGCGTGAATTCAACATGGAAATCCAGCCGCAGTTACTGCTGCTGCAGAAAACCTTTCTGCATATCGAGGGGCTCGGCCGCCAGCTCTACCCACAGCTTGACCTGTGGGACACCGCCAAGCCATTCCTGGAAAAATGGATCAGCGAACAGGTGGGTCCGCGCGCGGTCACCGAGGGTTTCAAGAAGAACCTGCCGTATATCGCGGAACACCTGCCCGACCTGCCGCAGCTGGCGTTCAAGGCACTTGACAAACTGGCCAACGACAAGCTCGAGATCGAATATAAATCGAAACAACTCGACGAGATCAAACAGGAAATCAGGCGCGCCAACCAGCGCAGCATCAGGGCAATCAGTGGTGCCACCCTGGTATTGAGCGCGGTCATCATTGCCGGCCTCGACGGCATAGCCCCGACCATGATCGGCTCGGGCTTATTTCATTTACCGCTGGTCAGCGTGCTGCTCGGGGTACCTGGCCTGATGATTCTGTATTCACTGCTCAACGACCGTTGACAGGCCTGATCGTTGATCAGAGCTGTATGCTGAGCAATCGATCGAGGATGTTCGGATGAGCGCCGGATTGTTGATGTTGATACTGCCAGCTGTTGTCTACTTAATTTCAATACCTGCCTCCAACAGGTTGAAAAGATCATTATGCTGGCTTTATCGAATCCTTGGTGGAATCATAGTCCTCGCCGGTAGCGCCTTTTCGCTGTATCTGGCGGCTTACAGCGGAGACCAGGGCGGCATCGCAGCGTACTTCTTTCAAATAGCCGTGATTGTGGTTTATGCCATATTTTCGGTTATGCTGCTGGCGTTAAATTGGTTCATGAATAAAAGATGATGGCAAAATATTCTGATTAGATGGAATTCCAAAAAACAGCACAGAACCGGGTTAAGAGAGGCCGGAAAAAAGCCAGCTATGACAAGGCTGTGATTTACTCTATCCTGGATCAGAATGAAATCTGCACGGTAGCCTTTAACGTTGATGGCAAGGCCCAGGCCCAGCCGATTAATTACGGCCGCTGCGGAGATTTGTTATATCTGCATGGGTCAGCAAAGAACCGGATGACATCGATCCTGGCCGAGACCGGCGAGGTCTGCCTCAGCGTGATGACCCTCGATGCGATGAAACTGACCCGATCCGCCTACCATCACTCGGTCAAATTTCGTTCGGCGATTATCTTTGGCGAGGTCAGGGAGTTATCAACAGAAGCAGAAAAGCTGCAGGGTCTGAAAACGATTATCAACCATTTTGTTGCCGACAGATGGGAGCATTGCCGGTCACCGAATGCCAAAGAATTAAAAGCCACCAGGGTGCTGGAGATAAAGATAACGTCTGCGTCGGCAAAAATCGCCGATACCCCGCCAGTTGATGAACCGGAAGATTATGCCTCGGATTACTGGGCCGGGATTATCCCGGTAAAAACGGTTTATGAATATCCGCTTGCTGATGAAAAACTAAAGCAAGGTGTGGAGATTCCTTCTCATGTTCTCGAATTCTATAAAGCTAAGAGACAAAGCAAGAAGATAAAACAATGACGGACTACCAGGACAAAGAGCAGCGTAATTTCGAGTATCGAAATGCTGGTATAGCGCTAACAGTGACTGTGACCGCTTTTTCGATTGGTCTGCTTAGCTGGTCGATATCGCAACAAACAGATCGAATATCCCTGCACGTATTCCAGCTCACTGCCTGTTCTATAACGATTCTAGTGAGCTTATTTGCTCAACTATCTCTGTATCAAGGGTATAAGTATCAAGCCAGGTCTTTGCTTGAGGGACAGAGTTACAGAAGAAATAATAATCGCTCAATGCTCTGGTTCAAAATTTTGGATTGGTGTGCAGATATTTCAGTATTATTGCTCGCCATTTCATTTATCAGTTCAATAATACTCTGGTGGCCATATTGAATATGATCTCGATATTCTGGCCGCTCATCACCCTAGTAGCGATCACAGGTTTTATCTGGATTTTAATGTATGTCCGACGTATAACTGAGATAGCAAGAAATAACATCGATCCACAGTCACTGGCAACCAGTGAGTTGGCTCGGAGTAAATTGAAAGATGTTTCCGCGGCCGATAATTTCAGCAACCTGCTGGAAACCCCGGTTTTATTCTATGCAATATGCCTGTCATTGTTCGTCACCCATGAAGTTACTCAACCACAGTTATTTCTTGCCTGGATCTACGTTGCCTTACGCGCGTTACATAGCCTGGTTCACGTGACCTACAATAACGTTGTGCATCGCTGGGCCGTATACGTGTTGAGTACGATATGCCTGTTTGTAATGTGGGTATTGTTTGCACTTTCACTGCTGGGGCGTCATATTAGCTAATTCGCTTTAATCAGGTCTGGTTGATGAATAAAGTTCGCTGGGGTGTGTTGAGTACGGCCAAAATCGGGGTTAAAAAGGTCATCCCCGCGATGCAGCAGGGCGCGTACTGCGAGATTAGCGCAATCGCCTCACGCAACCTCGACCATGCACAGACCGTGGCCAGGCAACTGGGTATAGCCAGCGCCTACGGTTCCTACGACGAACTGCTGGCCGATCCTGCTATCGATGCCGTCTACATCCCTTTGCCCAATCATCTGCATGTGCCCTGGTCGATCAAGGCGCTGGAGGCCGGCAAACATGTCCTCTGCGAAAAGCCTGTCGGCTTGAGCGTGGCCGAGGCCGAGCAACTGCTGGCTGCCGCCCGTAGCCATCCACATTTGAAGATCATGGAAGCCTTCATGTATCGCTTCCATCCACAATGGCTGCGCGCGAGGGAGTTGGTCAGCGACGGCAGGATCGGCAGCCTGCAGACGATCGATTCATTCTTTTCCTATTACAACGATGATCCCGGCAACATCCGCAACATGTCCGACATCGGTGGCGGCGCCCTGATGGACATAGGCTGTTATTCACTGTCGCTGGCCCGCTTTATCTTCGCCAGCGAACCTCAACGCGTATTCGGCAACATGGAACTAGACCCGGAATTCAAGATCGACCGCTTGACCTCGGGAATCCTGGAATTTGCCCGGGGTACCTCGACCTTCACCTGCTCCACCCAGATGGCTCCCTATCAGCGGGTCAATATCCTCGGCAGTACAGGCAGAATCGAGATCGAGATTCCGTTCAACGCGCCACCCGATCAGCCCTGCCGGATCTGGCATCAACATGATGGTGGAATAGACGAGATCGTCTTTGACCTTTGTGATCAGTACACCATCCAGGGCGATTTAATCTCCCGGGCCATTCTCGATGACAGCGAGGTGCCAACCCCGCTGCAAGATGCGGTGGCCAACATGCAGCTGCTGGAAGCGATCATCCGCAGCGCGAAGTCCGGAGCGTGGACCGACCTGGAACCTGCAGATTAAGTCAAATGACTTATCACTACAGATTCTGTAGTGTTTGATCGCAAGCAGTTAGTTAATATTCAACATGCTTTAACGATGCCAAGGGAATATGCACTCCTGGGTAATCCACTCCAAAGTTGACGCCATATCCTGCTGCAATTCAAGATGCCGTCTTCAGGCTTGGCAATCAATTAATTAACCAATACAAGAGGAATAATAATGAAAGTTGCTTACGTTTTTAATTCAAACATGGCCACCACGTTCAAACTGGCCACGATGATTCTGCCCCAACTCGAACAGGGTAATCACGGAGCCGAAGTGGTCGGCATGATGTTTTTCGACGATAACCTGTTCATGCTGAGAAAAGGGGATCCAGTCGGTGAACGCCTGGCCAAGGTTGCCAAGGAGCAGAATATCCTATTGATGATCTGTGATCAGTGTGCGGTGCGTCGCGGTATGGCCGACGGCGAATTCCATCAATGCGGTAGCGGTGAAGTCACCGCCAAGGATTGCGTCGATGGCGTCGTGGCCGGATGCTTCCCCCAGCTTTACGGCGCCCTGGGCGGCAATCCTCCGGACCAGGTCATCTCTCTGTAATAGCCTGGCCACGGCCTGCAGCTGACCTGCCTTATGTCAGGTCACTGCCGGCTGGGGTTGATATCTATGCTATAGAGATAAAACCATGGAATTCCAGATATCTTCATCTCCAGCCTATGCAGCCATATTTGCCGGCGTTATCGCGTTGCTTACCCTGGGTCTTGGTTTGCTGTTTCTATGGTTTGCGTTTACCACGTCAAATCTGTCGACCACGATCGACGACAGCGCTTTACGCCTGCATCTACCGATCTATGGGCGCTCAATTCCGCTCACCAGTCTGGATCTCGATTCCGCCCGGATCGCCAATCTGGAGGAGACCAGGGAGCTGAAGCCGCGCTGGCGCACCAATGGCATCGGCATGCCCGGGTATGCGGTGGGCTGGTTTAAATTGCGTAATGGCGAGAAGGCGCTGGCTGCCGTCACTAGATCACAGAAGGTGGTTTATATGAAGACCAGCGAGGGCTATTCATTATTACTCAGCCTGGAACAACCGGAACAATTCCTCGATCAAATAACCCGGGTCTCGGCCAATGGCTGAAGCGCTTTACACCGACAGCCTGATCCGGATAAGCGAGGATTCCATCGTCTTCGATCAATACTACTTCCCGTTCGGCTCCAAGCAGATCGATATCGCGTCGATCGATTATATCGAGGTCCTGATGCCATCGCTGAAGGCCGGTAAATGGCGCATCCATGGTACCGGTGATTTCCGCACATGGTTTCCACGCGACAAGCAGCGGCCGCAAAGAGATTGCATTTTCGTCATGTATCGCAAGAACAAACGCTGGCGCATCGGTTTCACCGCGGAGAACTCGAAAGCGGTGCATGATATTTTCAAAGGCAAGAATATCCCGCTTAAATTATTCATCCCGCTGGAACACTTCGAGTCGAAGCCGGAATGAACCAGCTCAATATGCCGCTGATCATCGACATCGAGGCATCCGGTTTTGGCGCCTCGAGCTACCCGATAGAGATCGGGGTGGCGATGAATGGCGGAGATAAATTCTGCACCCTGATCCAACCGGCGCCCGAGTGGACCCATTGGGACGAGGAAGCGGAAAAGATGCACGGTATATCGCGAGACATCCTGGCCAGCAGCGGTAGACCGATTGCTGAAGTGGCCGATCAGTTGAACCAGATGCTGAGCGGCATGACCCTGTTTTCTGACGGCTGGGTGGTCGATAAGCCCTGGCTGACGACCCTGTTTCATGCCGCGGGCAAACCGATGCAATTCGACGTCAGCCCACTGGAAATGATCCTGTCCGAACAGCAAATGGCAGCCTGGCATGAAACCAAGGACCGGATCATGGCCGAGAACAACATCCAGCGCCATCGCGCCAGTTTTGATGCCTGGATCATCCAGGAGACATTTCGCCTGACCATGGAGATGGACAAGGATCCGTAATCGATCCAAAATATTGCTCAATCCATCATCTTAAAAAAATGCCATGTCCTTTACCTGCGAGTTAAACCAGGATCATGAATACGTCATCTGCGTCATGTCGGATAAGATGACGCTGGATGACCATAACCAGGTACGGGAACAAGCTGCCGTCCTGCTCAAGCAACAGGGATGGAACCGGCTGCTGGTCGATGCGCGGCAGATCGATGCCAAGATGTCGTTGACCGAGGATTATCAATTTACCGAGTCACATCGGAGCAACTTGCCGGTCACGATCCACCTGGCGGTCATTCATCGACCCGAGGAAACCGAGCGCTTCCGCTTTATCGAGACCGTCGCGGTCAATCGCGGGCAGAATATGAAAATCTTTACCGATGCAGACGCGGCGATTACCTGGCTAACCAGTCATTGAAATCCGCCAGGTAAATCAGCATGGTCGAGAAGCTATTCTGGCAAGACCCCTACCTGACCGAACTCGAAACCAGCATTCGGACCGTCGATGGCGACAGCGTGACCCTCGACCAAACCATATTCTTTGCCATTTCCGGCGGCCAGGAGAGCGATCATGGCAGCATCGGCGGCTTCGAGGTTCTGGAGGCAAGCAACCAGGGCCGGCAGATCGTCTACCAACTACCCCCTGCGCATGGCCTGCAACCGGGAGACCGGGTCAGGGTCCGGATAGACTGGGATCGACGTTATCGCTTGATGCGTAACCATTTCGCGGCAGAACTGATCCTTGAATTGATCTACCGTGCGCTGCCCGGCATCGAAAAGATCGGCGCCCATATCGCCGTGGACAAGGCACGTATCGATTTCGCCTGGGCCGCGAACCTATCGGCACAGTTCCCCGGGCTGATTGCCGAGGCCAGCCGCCTGATCGAACAGGATTTACCGATAATCAGCGCCTATGCCGACGAACAGCAGCAACGACGCTACTGGGCACTGGAAGGCTTCGCCCGGGTCCCCTGCGGCGGTACCCACCTGAAATCTACCGGCGAGGTCGGTAGCATCAGCCTGAAAAGGAAAAACATCGGCAACGGCAAAGAACGAGTTGAAATCTATACAAACCCAAACGACAATGCCTGATATAGGATCGAACGCTTCGTCAGAACTCTGACTGTCGATGCCCTTGAGGCTTGCTTCATCGGCGTTGGCTGGCTGCAGACGAACAAATTCATGCGGTGAAAATCTTCGGAGAATAATAAATGAAGGTCGCCCAGTTACCGGACAATGAGACATCACGCCTGGCCAGTTTATACGGCTACGATATCCTCGATTCAGAACAGGAGGGGGTGTTCGATGAACTCACCGAACTTGCCGCGGACATATTCGATGCGCCGATCGCGCTGATCAGCCTGGTGGATGAATCCCGCCAATGGTTCAAGGCCCGGGTCGGCCTCGACGCCGAGCAGACCCCGCGTGATGTGGCCTTTTGCTCCCATGCCATCCTGCAACCCGGGGTGTTCGTGGTGCCCGACACCCTGGAGGACGATCGCTTCGCCGATAATCCGCTGGTGACCGGTGAGCCACATATTCGTTTTTATGCCGGTGCACCGCTGTACACAGCAGAGGGGCACGGCCTGGGTACGCTCTGCGTCATCGATCGCGAACCCAGGGAAATCACCCCCAAGCAGAAAAGGGCCTTGAACGTGCTGCGCACCCATGTGTTGAAGCTGCTGGAGATGCGACGGATGACCCGGGAGCTGGATTTGTCATACCAGGAACTCGAATCTTTCAGCTACACCCTATCGCACGACATCCGAACCCCGCTGCGCGCTATTACCGGCTTTTCCCAGATCCTGCTGCATGATCACGCCGAAGAGTTGAATCCCGAGGCACGCAGACTGTTGGGCCGGATCCATCATTCCGGCCTGAGGATGGACCAGCTGACCACGGATATCCTCAATCTTGCCCGCCTGTCCCGCCAATCGCCCGATTTTCAACAGCTGGACCTGTCAGTCATCGCGCATGAAGTCGTTGATGAATTGAACCAGGCAGACCAGCAGCGCCAACTGGCAGTCAAGATCCAGTCGGGGCTCAGCGCCCTCGCCGATCCCGGTTTGATCCGCTTGGTGTTGACCAATCTATTCGACAATGCGCGCAAATTCAGCGCCAGGGTCGACAACCCGAGCATCGAGTTCGGCGCGGTCGATCAGGATCAGGCAACGGTATTCTTCGTCCGCGATAACGGTATCGGCTTTGAGATGGCCTATGCCGGCAAGTTGTTCCAGCCGTTCCAGCGACTGCATGTCGATCAGGATTACCCCGGCACCGGGATCGGACTGGCCACGGTCAAACGGATCGTCGAACGCCTGGGCGGCAAGATCTGGATTGAATCCTTCATCAATGGAGGTACGACGGTACATTTTACCCTGTATCGGCAACAACAGAACTAGCAGGAGAGCAGGCGATCAGGTAACGAAGATAATCGGCAACGGCCTGGACCCTGGACCATAAACCGCATGAGTGAATTCATCAATAACCTGGCAGATGTGTTTGTGAAGTTCGGACCGATCCGGGCGAAACGTATGTTCGGGGGTTACGGGGTCTACCGGGACGATGTGATGTTCGGCCTGGTCGCTGATGATGAACTGTATCTGAAAGCGGATCAGCAATCAGCCGGGGATTTTATCGCAGAGGACTTGCCCGCTTTCGAGTACGACAAAAAAGGCAAGACCTATAAAATGTCCTACTACCTGGCCCCCGAGGCGATTTACGATGACCCGGAGGTCGCCCGGGAATGGGCGGAGCTCGCATTCGAAGCGGCTTTGCGGGCGCGGAAACAACGATAAAAACGACGGCAGATGGAACTGATTTCTCATGGGCACAAAACAATCCATTGCGACTGTGGAACTGACCGGTAACCTCGATCCATATCAAAAAATATCAAGGAGCAAATAATGAAAAGAATCGTAATCTGTTGTGACGGCACCTGGAATGACCTGGAGATGCGCTACATCACCAATGTCGGTCGCCTGGTACAGGCCCTGCTGGCTACCGGCAAGAGCAATAATAAAAGCATCGAGCAAATGATTTACTACGACGATGGAGTTGGGGCAGATGCCAACGGCTTAATGCGCCTGATAGAAGGCGGTACCGGCAAAGGTATCGACGCCCAGATCTACAATGCCTACCGCTTCATCGCCATCAATTATGAACCGGGTGACGAGATCTGCCTTTTCGGATTCAGCCGGGGCGCATTCGCCGCGCGCAGCATCGCCGGCATGATCGGGAAAGTCGGCCTGGTGCCCCGCTCGGAACTGAAACACCTGCCCGCGGCACTTGACACCTATCGCAGTAAAAACGCAAAGCAACAGACCGCTTTCAAAAAGCAGGCAAAAACCTATAACGATGTCAAAATCACCTTGTTGGGCTGCTGGGATACGGTGGGCGCCCTGGGTATTCCGGATAAGCTGCCCTACCTGCCCTTCGACAACATGTTCAGAAAACGCTACCAGTTCCATGACACCAATCTTGGCAAGCAAATTCAGATTGCTTTGCATGCGGTGGCGATCGATGAACGGCGCAAGGAATTCAACGTAACCCTGATGCATAAACCCAAGGGGGCGCCGCGCAGTCAAAAACTGGTGCAGAAATGGTTCCCGGGTGACCATGGTTGTGTCGGCGGCGGCACCTGGGAAAAAAGAGCCTTATCCAACCATTGCCTGCAATGGATGGTTGCGGAGGCGAAAACCCAGGGAGTCGAACTGGGCGTCGACTTCACGCGCTTGCGTGATCATGCCTTCACCGATCACAGCATCTATTTCTCCGGGATAACGAGCCTGATCTATGGCAAGCTCAATCGCGCGATGCCGGAAAAAACCGTGAGCTGGGATGATATCGATGACAGCGCGAGAATACGCTGGCTTGAACATAACGACTACCGTCCACCCGTATTGAAGCGGCGCTTCGCCAAGCAACTGGATTCATCTGCCAGCGGCCAACCACGCAAGCGCCTCGATTCAGCACTGAAGTTGCAACCGGGTAAATCGGCCGATGTCCGGGTTTTTGCCAGGGAGAAAAACAACCACAGCTTTATCGAGGTAGAGAAAGGGAAAAGCTACCAAATTGAAGTTTCCCGCTTACAGGTATGGAAGGATGGCAACCTGGATGCCTGTGATATCCGCGGTTGGAATACGGTGGAGAAGGGTAAAACATCGAAGATACCCTACCAGGATGGTGAGAAGGCCAACCTTGGATCATTGAAAGCAAATGTCATCCGTTCTGCCAATAAATACAAATTGGTAAAAACCGCGGACTGGTTTGAACTGGTGGTGAAAATTTATGCCAAGGGCGATGCCAAGGACGACCTCAAGGGTTACCAAAGTCTTACAATCACCAGGCCAGCAGCTGAAACCCAGCCCTATGTCATCAATTTCAAAGCGCAGGAATCCGGCGAGTTACGCTTTGCTGCCAACGACCTGTCATCGAAATTCGGCTTTATCGACAAGTACGATAACAATGACGGCTGGGTGTGGCTGAAGGTTAGCGGTCGCTGATTACCCTCATTTGCAGACTCATTTGATCAGAGTAGGATACACACATGATCAGCTTAAACAGCTCATTCCCGGTTTTCATCGTTGACCACATAGACCAGGCCAAAGCTTTCTATACCGGCCATTTCGATTTCCAGGTTGCATTTGAGAATGACTGGTACCTGCACCTGGTCTCGGACTCAGGCATCCAGGTCGGTTTCATGCTACCCAACCAACCGACCCAACCCGAAGTATTTCACCAGCCACATAACGGTGCCGGAGTCATTTTCAGTGTTGAAGTCGATGACGCCGATACCGCCTACGCCGAGGCAACCCAGGCCGGGCTGGATATCGCGCTGGAACTGCGCTCGGAAGACTGGGGACAGCGTCACTTCAGTGTGCGCGACCCGAATGGGGTTTTTGTCGATATCGTGCAGGCGATCCAGCCCACGGACGAATACCAGGCCGGCTATGAATCCGAATAATTCAGCCAGGAAAGCGCCATGACCACAACCTTTATCGGCCCTGACGGCGAACCACGCTGTGAATGGTGTGCGGCTACCGAGCAGTATCTGCATTACCACGATGACGAGTGGGGCTTCCCGGTCGCGGACGATCATCGCCTGTTTGAAAAGCTCAGCCTGGAGGGCTTTCAATCGGGCTTGAGCTGGCGCACCATCCTGGCCAAACGCGATAACTTCCGCGCCGCATTTGCGGATTTCGATTTCACACGCATTGCCCGCTTCAAGCAGCGCGATGTCCAGCGTCTGCTCAAGGATGCCGGCATCGTGCGCCATCGCGGCAAGATCGAGGCGGTGATCAATAATGCGCAACGTGCACAGGAACTGGTCGAGCGGGAAGGCTCGCTGGCTGCCTTCATCTGGCGCTATGAACCTGAGCCGTTAGCCGAACCCCAGGTCGTGTCGACTACAGCGGAATCCATCGGGTTGTCGAAGGACCTGAAAAAGATGGGCTGGAAATTCGTCGGCCCAACGACGGTGTATGCCTTCATGCAGGCGATGGGGCTGGTCAACGATCACGCCCTCGATTGCGTAATACGGGCCAGGGTCGAACAGGCACGCAAGGCTTTCCGACGACCCGAATAATATTTGGAGGAATGATAAAAATGCAGTGGAACATCTACCTTTCCGGTGAAATTCATACCGACTGGCGACGCCAGATTATCGATGGCTGTAAGGACCTGGAACTGCCGGTCGAATTCACCTCGGCGGTCACCGACCACGCTGCCAGTGATGGTGCGGGCGACCTGTTGGGTGCCGAGGACAAAAACTTCTGGCGTGATCATAAATCATCCAAGGTCAATGCGATCCGCACCCGCAACCTGATCGAGCGCTGCGATGTCGCGATCGTGCGATTCGGCGATAAGTACAAGCAGTGGAACGCCGCGTTCGATGCCGGTTTCTGTGCCGCCCTCGGCAAGCCTTACATCACCTTACATGATGAAGACATTATTCATCCACTGAAGGAAGTTGATGCCGCGGCCATGGCCTGGGCGACCGAACCGCAGCAGGTTGTCGAGATCCTGCAATATGTCATCGCCAAAAACTGATGCCCACCCGATTATTACTAGTAAAGGAGAACCTAATGAGAGCTTATAAACTGATTATCATCTTTGCCCTTGTCGGCGGCCTGCTCGGATGTGCCACCGGCGCCAAGATGGAGGGCATGTCGTTTCAGGGTGAGCTAAAAAATTATCCTGCCACGCTCAGGGTTAACATCGCTATCAGCGAAGTAACCGGCGGCGAGGATACCAACCCGGCATGGACTTCGGAAATCGGTAACGATCAATTTCTCGGTGCCCTGATTGAAAGCATGATGCTGCAGGGCCTTTA
>JASJBV010000131.1 GCA_030066335.1 Gammaproteobacteria bacterium | reverse complement strand
AGACCGTTGCCCGCACCCAGCACCAGCACCCGCGGATTATCACTGATCCGGTAAGCCGCGGCAGAGGTCAATTCGTCCACGAAGCCGATCGCGTCCCGGTCGCCGTCAAACACGGTCAACGCACCATTGCCGTGACCATCGTAATACAGCGAATACTGCGGCGGCAGGCTGGTCACCGAGGTCAGGCCCAGGCCGGGAGCATGGCGCGCCGGTACGCTCCGGCTCTGGGTCAGTTTGAATTGGCCAAGCGGGGTATCCTGCGCCGCCAGTTGCTGCATGTCCTTGATTTGCATGGCCTGCGCCAGGTCCTTGAACGAGGACATCTTGAGTGGGGGTTGAATATCTGCCAGCCACAACAGTGCACCCAGAGCTAGCGCCAGCAGCATCCCGCCATGGCGCCAACGTGCAGGTTCGAAACTGCTGATGCCGGCCATGCAGCCGAGCAGGCCCACCAGTAACAATGCCTGCATCGGCGGCAGCAGGAACAACATGCCGATAATGACCAGGCCACCTGCCCCGGCGCCCAACAGATCGGCACTGTAGATCCGATTCTCCCGCCCGGGGTAAGCCACCAGGGCCAGTCCCAGCGCATTGGCAACGAAGAAAAACGGTAACATCAGTAAAAAATAAACCAGCGCCAGTTTTAACCCCTGCGACCAGCCCCAGGCCAGCTCGAAGGGATTGAAATCGACCTCCTGGGTGAGCAGAAATACCAACACCGATAACAGGCCGAAGGTGATGGCATTGAGCGCGAAATAGAAGCGTGGACGCCTGGCCCAGCGGGTCCTGACGAATACCAGCAAGGCACCGCTGGCGCCGTAACCGAGCAAGGCCAGGCTGATGATCATGTAAGCAAAATGGTGCCACTGGATAATTGCGAACAAGCGGGTCAGCAACACTTCATAGGCCAGCCCGGAGAGAGCCAGTAACACCACACCTGACCAGGGTGCTGAGCGGGTGTCAGGGCCTGTTTTCACGCTGCCGCTGCTCGATTCAATGATCACCGGTGATAGGCACGAATCTGACCGGCATCACATCACGGCTGGTGATAGTGCCGTCGGCCGCTTTTTCTATCAGCAATAACTGTTGGGCAAAAAAGCGGTTGCCCACCGGGATGATCATGCGTCCTCCCGGCTTCAACTGCTGGATCAGCGGTGGCGGTATGTGGTCGCCCGCGGCAGTGACGATGATCGCATCGAACGGCGCATGCTGCTCCCAGCCAAAATAGGCATCACCCGAACGTGTCTTGAGCTGACTATCGGGATATAACCGCTGCAGCAGCGCGGCCGAGCGTTCGGCCAGTTTTTCGATGATCTCCATGCTGTAAACCTGGCAGCCCATCTCGGCCAGGATCGCGGCCTGGTAGCCAGACCCGGTACCCAGTTCAAACACCTTGTCGCCGGGTTTGAGCTGGAGCAGATCGGACATGATCGCCACTATGTAGGGTTGGGAGATGGTCTGGCCGTAGCCGATCGGCTGCGGCCGGTTTGCATAGGCATTATCCCGGTAGGTCCAGGGCACGAACTCATGCCGGGGTACTTTTTGCAAAGCCTCGATCACCACCGGGTCCAACTGATCCTTGCCCAGGTAAGCACTGGTTTCCACCACATGTTGTCGGATATGGCTGACCATCGCCGCTCTTTGCTCGACAAAGCTATCGGCCTGGATCGACAATGGCCAGCCAGCCAGGAACAGCAGCCCGCTGATGACTGCCGACTGAACTGCGTTAATGAAGGACCGCGTTTGTCTCACCCGGAAACTCCCAGCCTGCACATGATGCTTCATTCTAGGACGCCGGCTAATCCCGGTGAATGATCGTGGTCATGTTCCACTCAACTGCCATGCAGCGGGTTGAAGGCGAAAAAAAACCAGCATGGCGCTGGTTTTTTTCGTTAGACAGAGGGCTAAACCTAGAGGTTGTAACCTTTCTCCTCGTGGGAGACCAGGTCCAGGCCCTCGGTTTCTTCCTCATCGCTGACCCGCAGAGTGACGAAAGCACCGACCAGCTTGAGAATCGCGTAGGTCAGCACCGCCGTCCAGGCGACCGTGGCCAGGATACCAATGATCTGTACCACCATTTGCGAACCGATCGTCATGCCCTCGGCGAGGCCGGCCCCACCGAACTGGCTGGCGACAAACAGCCCGGCAAACAGGGTACCCAGGATCCCGCCAACGCCGTGGACCGGGAACACATCCAGCGAATCGTCGATGTGCAGACGCTGCTTGATGAACAATGTTGCGCTAAAGCAGATGACACCGGCACTAAAACCAATGAACAATGCCGCCATCGGTCCGACGAATCCGGAAGCCGGGGTGATCGTACCAAGACCGGCGACCATACCGGTAACTATACCCAGGGCCGAGGGCTTGCCGAATTTCCACCATTCGACCAGCATCCAGGTGAAAGCCCCGGTCGCCGCACTGATATGGGTAACCAGCATCGCCATTCCGGCATCGCCATTGGCTGCCACCGCACTGCCGGCGTTGAAGCCGAACCAGCCCACCCATAACATACCGGCACCGGTTACCGACAGGGTCAGGTTATGCGGGGTCATCTGCACGGTTAGGAAACCCTTGCGATTGCCCAGCACCATCGCCGCGACGATTGCCCCGACTCCGGCCGTGATATGCACCACGGTACCGCCAGCAAAATCGAGCAGTCCCATCTGGCTCAACCAGCCGCCGCCCCAGACCCAGTGACAGATCGGCAGGTAAACCAGCAGCGACCATAGCAGGCTGAACATCAGCATCGCCGAAAACCGCATGCGCTCGGCAAATCCACCGACGATCAGGGCCGGGGTGATGATGGCAAAGGTCAACTGGAACATGCTAAACACCGAGTCCGGGATCGTGCCATTGACGGCGCCACGAGTGACATCAGCCAGAAAGAAATTGGCACTGCCGCCAATCCAGTCATTGAGCGCACCACCGTCGGAGAAAGCCAGGCTGTATCCAACCAAAACCCACATGATGCTGATCATGCAGGTGATGGCAAAACACTGCATCAGGACCGATAACACATTCTTGGAACGAACCAGGCCGCCGTAAAACAGCGCCAGTCCGGGCAGGGTCATAAACAAAACCAGCGCGGTGGAGGTCAACAGCCAGGCGCTGTCGCCACTGTTTAGGCCGTCGGCCCAGGCGCTGGCCGGCAGCAGCAGGAGTAATCCTGCAACAAGATTAGAAACTTTCATCGACAGCACCTATTACAATGCGGTGGAACCGGATTCACCGGTACGAATGCGTACGACATTCTCCAGGTTGGTGACAAAAATCTTACCGTCACCGATCTTGCCGGTATTGGCCGCCGAACTGATGGCCTCGATCACCTGGTCGACTATGTCATCGTCGATTGCGATCTCGAGCTTGGTTTTCGGAATGTATTCAACCTGGTACTCGGCGCCGCGATATAATTCGGTATGCCCTTTCTGCCGGCCAAAACCCTTGACCTCACTAACCGTCATCCCCTGGATACCGATGTCGGCGAGTGCGGTCCGGACATCGTCCAATTTAAAAGGTTTGATGATTGCTGTAATAATTTTCATGGGATCTCCAAATAGTTATTGTGCGCGCATTGTAAAAGAGCGTGGCTCAACAAGCCAGTAATGGCACGACTTTGATAGCTGAAGTTGAGTTCAGCGCTGGAACACCGCCATCGATTCCACGTGCGCGGTCTGCGGGAACATATCCATCAGGCCGAGATGGCTGAGCCGATAACCGGCGGAACATAAAACCGCTGCATCGCGCACCAGGCTCGACGGCTGGCAGGAGACGTAGACGATGGTCGAAGCATCGAATGCGCGGATATGTTCGACAATATCCAGCGCGCCCGAGCGCGGCGGATCGAGCAGGATCTTGTCATACTTTTGCCGCATCCAGGCAGCTGCCGGGTCGAGCCTGGTCAGGTCGGCGCTGAAATACTCGGTGTTATCCAACCCAAACTCGAGCGCATTGTCCCTGGCCCGCTGCACCATCGCCGGGTCGCCTTCGATCCCGGTCACCTGCGCGGCCAGGCGCGCCATTGGCAAGGTGAAATTGCCAAGACCGCAGAACAGGTCCAGCACCTTGTCCTGCGGTTGTAAGTCCAGATGATCCAGGGCCTGCCTGACCATCTGTTGGTTTATACCGGCATTGACCTGGGTGAAATCGGTGGCATGGAAACGGATCGCGATATCGCTGTCGGCCAGCGGACGGAAGCGCAGGACCTGTTCCGCCGGGTATAACGGCTGGACGGAATCGGGGCCATGCGGTTGCAACTGCAACCAGAACCCGCTGGCCTCGGCAAACGCGAGCAATTGTTGCCGATCCGCCGCGGACAAAGGCTGCAGATGCCTCAGCACCAGCATGCAATGATCATCATCGGCCGCCACCTCGATCTGGGCAATGGTTTCCCGTGCCTGCAGGCCGCCGATCAGCTGCATGAGCTCGGGCAGGTGCTGACCGACCTGGTCGACCATGATCGGGCAAGTCTGCATATCCGCCAGGTAGGGTTTGTTGCGCTCGCGAAAACCGATCAGTAAGCGTTGTTTCTTATGCACATACTTGACCCCAAGCCGGGCCTTGCGTCGATAGCCCCAGGGCGCGTCGGTCAATGGCGGGATGACCTCACCGATGTCGATGCCGGCATGTGTCATCATCTCCAGGATTGCCTGTTGTTTCAGCTCAAGCTGGTATTCGCTACTGACGTGCTGCATGCTGCACCCACCGCACAGCGAAAAATGGGGACAGTGCGGTTCAATCCGCTGCGGCGAGGCCTCGAGCACCTCCACCACCGAGGCTTCGGAAAATTTCTTGGTGGATTTATTGATCTGGATCCTGACCCGTTCGCCCGGCAACGCGGCGAACACGAACACGATCTTGCCGTTATGATGGGCAATCCCCCTGCCCTCATGCGACAGGCCCTCGATGGTCACTTCAAACGGCTCCGGCAGGCGCCGCTTGCGATTTCGTGCCATATGCCTAGTGCTCTTCCAACACTACAACTCGACCCAGCTTTTCTCGAATTCCAGCAGGTGATCCTTGGCCGAGCTCTGTAAAGCCTCGCGAACCTTGCCACACTGCTGTTGATATTGCTGCTGATCGATATTGCCCCGGTTACGTTCCCAGTTCAGGTACACCAGGTAAGTATTCAACACATCGGTTTCGCAATAGTCCCGGATCGCCTTGATATCACCATTGAGCCAGGTCTCCCAGACCTTGCTGCCGTCCATGCCCATCTTGCCGGGAAATCCGCAGATGGTGGCGATTTCATCAAGGCGAATCGCCGCCCGCGGCTGGTAAGCTGCCAGCACATCCATCAGGTCGGTATGGCGTTCATGGTAACGCGACAGGTAGTTGTTATAGCGAAACTGGTTGTCATGCTGACCTGTGTCCCAGTAGCGCTCGGCATTCAGCGGATACAACAGTGAACGGTAATGGATCACCGGCAGGTCGAAACCGCTGCCGTTCCAAGATACCAGGCGCGGGGTATAGCGCTCGATGCCATCGAAAAAACGTTGTAACAAATCCTGTTCGGTAGAATCCTCATCGCCCAGTGACCATACCTTGAAGCGATCGCCGCTGGTCAGGACCGCCGAGATGGCGACGATCCGGTGCAGGTGATGGCGCAGAAAATCGGTACCAGCCTGCTGACGCCGCAGATGGAATACCGCACGCGCGACGTCCTCGTCCGACAGGCCGTGCAGATCATACAGGCGTCGCGCACCATCGATATCGGGAATCGTTTCTATATCAAAAACCAGGACGTTCATACTAGGGTCAGTTAACTCTAAGGTTTAGTCGGCGGGAAAAACCCCGGTGGAAAGATAGCGATCACCACGGTCACAGACGATGGAGACGATGGTGGCATCGTGCAGGGTTTGCGCCAGGCGCAGCGCCACGGCCATTGCGCCGCCGGATGAGACCCCGCAGAAGATACCCTCTTTCGCCGCCAGGTCACGCATGGTCTGCTCGGCCTCTTCCTGGGTCACATCGAGGATTTGATCGATATGGGTCGGATCATAAATCTTCGGCAGATACTCATCGGGCCAGCGGCGGATGCCGGGAATACTGGCGCCCTCGGCCGGGTGTACCCCGATTACCTGGATGTCCGGATTGACCTCCTTGAAATAACGCGAACAGCCGACAATGGTGCCGGTGGTACCCATCGAGCTGACGAAATGGGTCAGCTTGTGCTCGGTCTGCTGCCAGATCTCGGGGCCGGTGGTTTCATAATGGGCCAACGGATTGTCGGCATTGGCGAACTGGTCCAGGACCAGGCCTTCACCCCGCTCCTGCATATCCAGGGCCAGATCACGCGCCACCATCATGTCCTCGACCAGGATAAGGTTGGCGCCATAAGCCTTCATCACCGCACGCCGTTCCAGGCTCATGTTGGCGGGCATAATCAGGGTCATGTGGTAACCCTTCATCGCTGCCGCCATGGCCAGCGCGATACCGGTATTGCCACTGGTGGCCTCGATCAGGGTGTCGCCGGGCTTGATGTCACCCCGGTTTTCGGCATGCTGAATCATGCTCAGGGCCGGGCGGTCCTTGACCGAGCCGGCGGGATTATTTCCTTCCAGCTTACCCATAATCCGATTGTCCGAATTTTCCGCGCCCAGGCGTTGTAATGTCACGAGTGGTGTATTTCCGATATAATCTTGTAGAAACATAGACTTAAGGCAGATTAACTGAGCAGGGCATAGTGTACTCGAATCACAGGGCTGACACTATGACCTTGACCGCAGCAGGGGGTAAGCATTGAAAACCAAAACCATTCCATCCGGATTAGTGTTGTTGGCATTGTCATGGCTAGCACATGCCGATGTGGCCATGAACTATCAGGCTGAAAACGATTTTTTTGGCGACTCGCCCATTGTCCTGACCGTATCCCGTATGCACAAGCCGCTGGCCGATGCCCCGGCCTCGGTCACCGTCATCGATCGCGAGATGATCAGGAATTCCGGTGCCCGCCAGATCGCGGATGTGTTCCGCCTGGTACCGGGCTTTGTCGTCGGTTACCTCAATGGTAACTCACCGGTCGTCACCTACCATGGTCTCGGTCAACGTTTTCATCGCCAGATGCAGGTATTGATCGACGGCCGCTCGGTATTTATTCCCTCGTTCGGCGGCGTGCCCTGGTCCAACCTGCCCCTGCTGTTGGAAGATATAGAACGGATCGAGGTCACGCGTGGACCGAACGCGGTGACCTATGGCGCCAATGCCTTCCTGGCGACGATAAATATCATCACCCGCCATGCCGCCGAGGACCTGGGCGGCAAACTGGTCGCCACCGGTGAACTGGACGGTGATACCGATGCCAGTGACTTTTATTTTCGCTATGGCAATCAACATCAAAACCTGGACTGGCGCATTTCCGCCGGGCGCGAGAAAGATGATGGTTTCAACGATGCCTATGACAGCAAGGTTCTGGAAAAGCTGAACTTCCGGACTGATTTCGTCAGCGGACAGAACCAGTTCTGGACCGTGCAGGCCGGCGTCAATAACAGCGTGCTTGGCCGTGGCGAAGGTAGTGAAACAGACCAGTTTCGGGATGAGGATGCGACCAACAGTTACCAGAATATCAAGTGGGAGCTGATCCAGGACGATGTCAGCACCAGCGTGCTATTAACGCATACCAGGCAGGATGTCGATGACAGTTTCCAGGCCCAGCTCAACGATACCCTCGCTGACCAGCTTGGTATTCCGGCGATCTCTGCCCTGCCTCCATTTTTTCTGGATATCTCTTTCGACCGGGTTTCCGAACGCACCGACCTGGAACTATTTCAAAACCGCCAGCTAACTGAGCAAACCAAACTGGTTTACGGTGCCAGTGTGCGCAAGGACAAGGTCAAATCTTTATATCTGTTCAATGATGAGGATTATCACAAGGTCGATACCGAGCGCCTGTTCTCCAGTCTGGAATGGAAATCGAACAATAACCTGACCGTAGACCTGGGGCTGATGCTGGAAGATACCAACTTCACCGACCAGGAAAGCTCGTTCCGGCTGTCGCTGATTCAGAAAATAGATCAACACAACCTGCGCTTTGTCACGTCAACCGCCAAGCGAAACCCAATCCTGTGGGAAATCATTGGTAATACCCAGTTCTCGACCGTGGTTCCGGCCATTCCAGCCGCGCCTCCACCATTCGATACCCCCACAGCCTATACCCTGGTCCATACCCTGACCGACGGCGAGGTTGAACCGGAGACCATAGAATCGATGGAAATCGGTTTATTCAGCGAGTATCTGGATCGCCAGCTGACCACCGACATCAAGTTTTTCAGTTACCGGATCACCGAGCAGATCGATTTACGCAAGGAACAGGACATTCTGTTCGGATTTCCCCAGGATTATTACGTCGCGGTCAATGACGATGAAACCCGGGTCGATGGCATCGAACTAGGCTTCAATTTCAGCCCGCGGGACAAAGACTATCGCCTGTACGGTGGGGCCAGCCTGCCGCGGGTGGAGAGCTTCGATGATAAATTCGAAAACTCGGTGCCCGACTACACCGCCTTTGTCGGTGGCCATGTCAATCTACAGCCGGATCATCAGTTGTCGGCCTCCTATTACCTGGTCGACGAGATCTCCTGGTGGGATTACCCGAGTGAGAAGATCGATACCTACCAGAAACTGGACCTGCGTTATCAATACACCATCGACCGTAAAAACGACATTAACCTGGAACTGATTGGCTATAATTTAATCGAGGATTTTGCAGAATACCTGGAACAGCGTTTGCAGGAAAAATCGATTCTGTTAAGGATCTCAGGAAGATTTTGACGCCCATATGAAGGAACATACCTGTCAGCAAAGGATTTACCGCGACTGTTTTCAGTTCATCGCATTGCTGTGGTTATTATTCTTGCCCATGGTAGCGGCGGCCAGCGAGTCGGTGCTGATCATAAAAAGTAATGATAACCGTTACTTCAGCACCAGTATTGAACAGATCATCAACAATGTCAGCGGCAATCCCAGATTCAATATCAGCACGCCGGACAGCATTGATCCCGCTCAGATCAGCCCGGACAAGGTCGACCTGATCATCACCCTTGGCGCTGACGCGGCTGACTACAGCACTGGCATTGAACAAGACATTCCGATCATTCACAGTTATATCACCGCGTTTCAGCATCAGCATGCTGACAACGGCAGAAAGCATTATTCGTTATTTTTGGAACAACCGCTGGCGCGTTATATTCATTTCATAAAACTGTTGCTGGCACCCGAGGCCGTGGCCGTTATTCAACCCGATCAACAACAGATCAGTAAGCAAGAGATCAAGTCCCTACAGGATAAATTTGCCTTGACCATCAACCAGGAGGTTTTTGTCGAGGGCGATAACCCGATTAAAGTCGTGCGCAACCTGTTGGCCGACAATGATGTGCTGTTAAGCCTGCCCGCACCCGAGATCTACAACAATAAGTCACTCAAAGGCATACTGCTGTCATCCTATCGCCAGCAAAAACCGGTCATCAGTTACTCTCCGTCCCACGTCAGGTCCGGTGCCCTCGCCTCGATTTATACCTCGCCGGCAGATATCGGCAAACAGATCGCTATCCTGGCCAACCAGATCCTGCATGCCAGGCCGCCGACAAGGACGGTGTATCATGCGGATAAATTCAATATACTGATCAACCAGCAGGTGGCCCAGTCACTCGGTCTGCAACTACCGGATAGCGACCGCCTGCAGCGCCAACTGATCCAGGCGGAACAACGATGAGACGCTTTAATATCAAATTTCTGATCCTGTCCATCGTCATGGTGCCGGTGGTCCTGATCGATGTATTCCTGACCTCGGTTAACATCAATAGCGGGATTCAACAGGCCGAGGATCAACTGCAAAGCAAGGGCAGCATCATCGCCAAACAACTGGCCGGGGCGGCCGAATTCAACCTGTTTTCCGGTAACTATGGGCAGATTCAGCGTTTGCTCGACCAGTCTGTCAACACCAACGACATCGTGTTTGCCGCGGTCTACGATAACCAGGGTAACACCCTGGCCACGGCGATTGGCCGGGATTATGAAGCCGAGCAAAGCACCAATTATTTCTACTACCGGCAGCCGATCCAGACCGAAAGCCTGGGCACCCAGGATATCTTTACCCCGGAACCTTTAGCGGAGTCCAACCAGCTCAGCAACCTGGGCTGGGTCCACCTGTATGTATCGAAGCAGCAGCTCGAGCAAACCAAGCGGGAGATCCTGATCGAGGGCGCTATCTTCTTCTGTTCGATGCTGGTGCTGGCCGTTTTCCTGACCCTGTTGATCAGCCGGCGGATCACCCGCCCGATCTCTACCCTGCTCGAACATCTGCGCCAGGTTGAGGCCGGCCAGCTGGGCGAGATTATCAAGGATATCGAGAACAATGAAATTGGCGATGTGCAGAACGGCTTCAACAGCATGTCGCAGTCGCTCCTCGCCAACCGCATGCAACTTGACGAGAAAATCAACTCCGCCACCCTCGACCTGATGAATGCGATATCCGACCTCGAGTACAACAACCGCGAACTGGCGATCGCGCGCGACATCGCGCAAAAGGCCGATGAAGTCAAATCACGTTTTCTCGCCAATATGAGTCATGAAATCCGCACCCCGATCAACGGTATCAAGGGCTTTGTCAATCTGCTGGCAAAATCAGGTTTGAATACCGACCAGAAACGTTATGCGGACATCATCAGTCAATCTACCAACGACCTGACCCTGATCGTCAACGAGGTGCTCGATCTGAGCAAGATAGAATCGGGCAAGATCGATATCCTGCAGCAGCCGTTTGATCTGTATGAGCTGCTCGAGACTACCCGCGACAGTCTGTTTACCGTGGCCCTGGACAAGAACATCGATCTCCACCTGATCATCTACAGTGACACCCCGGCCCATGTCATCGCGGATGAACTGCGCCTGAAACAGATCTTGATCAACCTGATCGGTAATGCGATCAAGTTTACCGACCAGGGTTATGTCGCGATCAAGGTCATGGTTGAAGACCAGTCGAATGGGGAAGTCCTGATCAGGTTCGATATCAAGGATAGCGGCATCGGTATCGACGAGACCGATCAAAAGACCCTGTTCCAGGCGTTCAAACAACTGGAGTCGGATGCCAACCGGCGCTACTCGGGTACCGGGCTCGGCCTGGTTATCGCGAAGAATCTGACCAGGCTGATGCAGGGCGATATAGATTTGACCAGTGCTCCTGACGAGGGCTCATTATTCTCGGTGCATTTACCGGTTAAACCCGACCCCAACTATGCTGATCAACCGCAACCCGAAACCCAGCAAACGGTCATGATATTTGCCTCCAATACATTGTGCGCCAATGAAATCCAGTCATTGTTTGACCGGGTGGGATTCAATACCGAATGCCAGTTGATCGATGCTCAGACCCAGGCCGACCAGTTAAGCGAGCAATTAAGACAGAACCTCGATTATATTGATCTGATTGTTATCGATTTACGCCATAACCGGCTGCAACCGGAAAGCTACCTTGATCAGGATGTCTTGAGGCGATGTCGGGTCATCGTCATGCATTACGATATTTCACTGATCGACCAGTCCCGCTACCGCGATTACCAGTTCGTGTCGGTGATCAATACCAGCAGTAACCTGCAACGGTTATTGTTCAACCCATCGATAGAGCTGGAAAAGACCACGGATGTGTCCGAGGCCGTTACCCTGCATTGCCCGAACAAGATCCTGCTGGTGGACGATAACCCGATCAACCTTAAACTGGCCAGCGAACTGACCCGGATGTGGGGACACGAATCATTCGAGGCCAACGATGCACGGCAGGCCATGTCACTGTTCAATAGCGAAACCTTTGACCTGATCCTGCTCGATATCCAGATGCCGGAAATCGACGGTATCGAGCTCATGCATATGATGCGGCGCCAGAAACCCAACATGTTGACCCCGATCGTCGCGGTCACCGCGATCAGCCTGGAGAGTGAGCAGGAGCGCCTGATCAAGCTGGGCTTTGACGCCTTTATCAGCAAGCCTATCGATGAAGACAAATTTCGCCGCCTGCTGGACCAGGAAACCTTTATCTTTGAAGATGAATTCGTGACCGAGCAGTTGTCCGATAAGGATGCTTCTATCGATTACGAATTAACGGTCAAACTTTCCGCCAATAACAAAGCCCTGGCCGAAGATATATTTCGCATCCTGCAATTGGAAATCCCTGATTACCAAACCCGCCTGACCAGGGCGGTGGAGCGGGAGGATTTTGACCAGCTCGCATTGATCATGCACAAGATCCAGGGCGTTACCTGTTACGCCGGTCTACCCCGCCTCAAAAACCTGGTGTCACAATTTGCCGGGGTCAAGAAATTCTCGCGCAAGGTCAGCCTCGCCATCTGTAAGGAAGTGATCGAAGAACTACAGCTGATTCAGCAGGAATTGCAGCAGCACGCCTTGCAACCAGGTTCTGTTGAGGAACCGCCGGCTGACGCATCGACGGAGGCCGTCAGTTCATAGGCTGGGCGGCTTCGAGTACCACCATCGCCACCACGTAATGCTTTTCGTCCGACAGAGACAACAATGCTCGCTGGATATTTTGTTGCCGGGCGAGGCGCTCTGCGGCATCGTGAAAAGCCAGCTCCGGTTTGCCCTGGGGGTCATTGATCACCTCGATACTGCGAAAACCTATCCCCTGGGCGATGCCGCTGCCGAGGGCTTTGCTTGCCGCTTCCTTGGCGGCGAAGCGTGAGGCAAGAAAAGCCGGCGATTGCTGGCGTTGATAGAACTGCTGGCGTTCCTGCGCCGTAAGCAGGCGTGACGCGACCCGATCACCGTAGCGCTCGATCATTTTCTGGAAACGTTCGATCTCGGCGATATCGACGCCGATACCCGCTAGCATGACAGTTGCCGTTTAACCGAAGCCTTCAGCATCAGGCCCCACTGCGCGCCTGCAGCATTAGGCGCTTCATCTCGCGAACCGATTCCGCCAGCCCACGGAACAGCGCATCGGCGATGATTGCATGGCCGATATTCAACTCGACCACCCGTGGATGCCGGGCAATCGCCTGCACATTGTGGATGTTGAGCCCATGTCCGGCGTTGACCTGCAGGCCCTGGTCGTGCGCATAATCGATCATCTGCTCGATCTCGGCCAACAGGCGCAGCTGTTCGTCGCCCTCGGCATCGGCATAATGGCCGGTATGGATTTCGATGCAGGGAGCAGCACAGGCCACCGCGGCATCGATTTGTTCACGCCTGGCATCGATGAACAGGGACACCCGGGTGTCGTGCTCCGCCAGCGTCTCACAGGCCTGTTTGACCCGGTCAAAATTGTCCACCACGTCGAGGCCGCCCTCGGTGGTCAGTTCCTCGCGTTTCTCCGGTACCAGGCAGCAGTCCTCGGGCTTCAGTTCGCGCGCGAACCTGAGCATGTCATCGGTCACCGCCATCTCCAGGTTGAGCTTGGTCTGCACCATTTCCTTCAGCAGCAGGCAGTCACGATCCTGGATGTGGCGGCGATCCTCGCGCAGATGAAAGGTAATCGAGTCAGCACCGGATTGTTCGGCGATCATCGCCGCGGTCACCGGGTCGGGATAACGCGTACCGCGGGCCTGGCGCAAGGTGGCGACATGGTCGATATTGATACCGAGCAGGATGGGTGTGGAAAGGGCGGAACTCTGGCTCATACTAATGCCTGGTTGGTTTAGATTTCGGTTGCAACTGTTGATATAACTGGCGTGATTGTAACGTCCTGCCCTGCAGGTTGAAATCAATAATTTGTCGCAGCAGGCGTTTCGCCAACGGCAAAACTCCGGGCTGTTCGAACTGGCGTTGCTGCAGCGCCAGTAATAAGCGACCGGGATACCCGCCTTCAGTCTGCGCCAGCGCAGGATACACGCCACGGTCTGGGATGAAACCGTAATTGCCGTCAGCAGTCACCGCTTCAGCGCTATCGCTGACCACAGCAAGATCGGGTAAAACCCCCAGCTCTTCGAGCAAATCCATTTCAAAAGTTCTCAGCAAGGGTTCAAGTTGTGACATTTCGAGTTGCAGCAACAGGCGTTGAAATTGATGGAACAGGCGGGGATGAGCGTCATGCTTGGGCAGCAGGTAGAGCAACAACTCATTCAAGTAAAACATCGCCAGGTAACAGTCAGCTGGAATCGGCAACGCCCGACTGTCGATCTGGACCAGGGTCTTCAGTTCAGCCCGCCCGGTCCAGCCAACCGCGAGGCGATTACCCGGCTGGAAATGCGCGGTATTCTTACCCTTTCTGGCCCCTTTTGCCAGCACACTGATCCGACCGTAATCCTCGGTAAAAAGTTCCAGGATCAGGCTCGAATTCTGGTAGTCGCGACGATGCAGCAGAAAGGCGGCCTGGTCGTTTACTCTGTTATCCATCATTAAACTTAAAAAAGTGAACCACGAAGGACACGAAGAGCACGAAGAAGATATGAGCTTTCTGTATTTCTGAAATGCCGATAGATTTCCTCATAGCCCGTTGTCTAAGCTTGATCACAAACTTTAAAAATCCTTCGTGTTCTTCGTGTCCTTCGTGGTTAATTTTTCTATTCAGAAGAATATCCAAAAGCAGCTAATGAACGTTCATCATCCGACCAGTCTTCACGCACCTTGACCCATAATTGCAGAAACACCTTGTTATCGACCAGGCGCTCGATATCGCGCCGTGCCTCGGATCCGATCTTTTTCAGTTGTTTGCCGCCCTTGCCGATGACGATGCCTTTCTGCGATTTACGTTCGACCCAGATCGAGGCCGAGATCTTGACCAGGTCGGCCTCGGTTTTATAGTGCTCGACATTGACCGTAATCGAATACGGCAGCTCCTGGGTCAACATCCGGAACAGTTTCTCGCGGATGATTTCGGCAACGATAAAACGCATCGGTTTATCGGTTAACTGGTCATCGGGATAATGTGGGATGCCCGGCGGCAGCTGCTGCTCGATATGCTGCATCAACTGCTCGAGGTTATCCTGTTTCAGAGCAGACACCGGTATCAGATCCACCCCGGGCATAAGTTCACCGAGCCGCTGCATCAGTGGCAGTAACTCGTTTTTCTGGATCCGGTCGATCTTGTTCAACACCAGCACCACCCTGGGCTGGTGTTTGACCATATCCAGAATCTGCTCATCATCGCGGTTGAAATCACGCACATCCAGCAACACACAGATCAGATCGACGTCATCCAGCATGCTGGTCGCCGCCCGGTTCATATAACGGTTGATGGCCTTTTTCTGGTCCTGGTGAATCCCGGGGGTATCGACAAAGATACATTGATAGCGCTCGCTGGTCTTGATCCCGAGGATCTGGTGACGGGTGGTTTGCGGGCGATGCGCGGTGATGCTCAGTTTCTCGCCGATCAATGCATTCATCAACGTCGACTTGCCGGTATTGGGTTTACCGATCAACGCGACATAGCCACAGGCAAATGATTCATTCATGATCAGGGCTGGTAAATACTCACTGGACCGTCGCCGTGGCCTGTTTCAGCGCCAGCGAGGCAGCCATTTGCTCGGCCCGCTTGCGGCTGCTGCCTGTACCCTCGGTGGTGATATCCAGGCGCTCGATGCGACAGGCGACGGTAAACACCTGGTCATGCGATTTGCCTTCGGTTTTGATCACCTGGTAGACCGGTAGTGCCAGTTTCTGGCTTTGCAGATATTCCTGGAGCGATGTTTTCGGGTCTTTCAGGGCGACCGGTGACGGCAGGGTGACCAGGTATTCGTCGTACAGGAACAGGATGGTTTTTTCGCATTGCTGAAAGCCGCCATCCAGATAGATCGCGCCGAATAAGGCTTCCAGCGCATCCGACAGGATCGACGCGCGGCGATAACCGCCGCTTTTCAGCTCGCCGCTGCCGAGTTTGAGGTAGTCGCCAAGACAGATATCGCGCGCCACCGTGGCCACTGCCTCTTCCTTGACCAGGCTGGCCCGGATACGGCTCAATTCGCCTTCGGTGGCATCGCCCAGGCGGGTGAACAGGTGAGTGGAGATGACCAGGCCGAGCACGCTGTCGCCGAGGAATTCCAGGGTTTCGTTATTGTGGTTTTTCGAATAGCTGCGATGGATCAGGGCAGTTTCAAGCAGTTTGAAATCTTTAAACTGGTAATGAATAACCGCCTGTAATTGATCTAGAGACTTCACCTTTTGATTTCAACGGAATGCACGAAATGAGCACCGATGAACATATCCGCGACATAGGGTTTACGCACTTCGTAATCAACCGTCATAGTCGTCACATCATCTTGCCGGGTAAAGGTAAAATTTTCCTTCTTAATATAGGAGATCTGGTTGATGCGCAGACGCTTGCCCAGCGAGGCCCACATCGCGGCCTTGGAACGAGGATCCACCTCGGCGTCATTTGCCACCGCCTCCATCACCGACTTGACGTTGGAAAAGTCCATGTACATCGGCAGGGCGCGGAAAATATTCAGCAAAATCAAACTTGCCAGGGCAATAATAACTATCAGGCTTACTGTCGTTACCCCGCGTTGTGAGCGTGTATTCATCTGATTTCTCTCATCTAAATATGCAACTGATCTTTGCTTCATTATAGGAATGTTTAGCGGTTTTTTTAAATTTTCGTGCCAATCCGCGACAGTTCGAGCCCGCTGCCGCCACTGCGCCAGTCCCAGTGCATCCAGATTGTCACCGCTTTACCGACCAGGTTGCGTTCCGGCACGAATCCCCAGTAGCGACTGTCATTACTGTGATCACGATTATCCCCCATCACAAAGTAATGCCCCTGGGGTACGATCAATTCGCCACTGGCGGAAAATTTGACCGCGGGATCGGTCATCATCATATGATTTTTATCGTCGATGTTTTCAATGTAGATCTCGCCACCACGCATGTTGCCCTGGGCCTGGCCCTGCCCGGCATAGGTTTCCTTGAACTCAACATCCAGCGCCTGGCCATTGATCAGCAGGCGGCGATTGTAGTAACTGACATGGTCTCCCGGTAAGCCGATGATACGCTTGATAAAATCCACCGATTCATTGTCCGGAAAGCGGAATACCGCGACATCACCGCGCTCGGGGGCATTGCCCTGGGTAAGCTTATTGTGCACTACCGGCACCCGCAGTCCGTAATGATACTTGTTGACCAGGATGAAATCGCCGACCAACAGGCTCGGCATCATCGAACCGGAGGGGATGCGGAACGGCTCATAGGCGAAAGAGCGTAACAGCATGACCGCCAACAATACCGGGAAGAAGGACTTTGAGTACTCTACCAGTATCGGCTCATGCACTGCCTGGCCACGTTTGACCTGGGCCCGTTTGCGCGCAAACAGCAGGCTATCGATCACCCAGATCAGGCCCGTGATCAGAACCGATAACACCAGAATGAATTCAAAATCAAAATGCATACTTAACTCATTGTTATTTATTGTCTACCTGCAACACCGCGAGGAAGGCATCCTGCGGTATTTCCACCTTACCCACCTGTTTCATCCGCTTCTTACCAGCCTTTTGTTTTTCCAGCAATTTCTTTTTGCGGGTCACATCACCACCGTAACACTTGGCGGTCACGTTCTTGCGCAGGGCCTTGACGTTGGTGCGGGAGATTATATGGGAACCGATTGCCGCTTGTATTGCGACATCGAACATTTGGCGGGGGATCAATTCCTTCATCTTGCTCGCCAGGTCGCGGCCGCGGTAATCGGCATTGTCGCGATGGACGATGATGGATAACGCATCGACCCGCTCACCATTGATCAGGATGTCCAGTTTGACCAGCTTGGCAGCCTCGAAGCGGACAAATTCATAGTCGAACGAGGCATAACCCCGACTGACCGATTTCAGCCGATCGAAAAAGTCCAGCACCACCTCGCTCAGCGGTAACTCATAGACGATCGAAACCTGGCTACCCATGTACTGGATCTGTTTCTGCACCCCGCGCTTTTCCACGCACAGGGTGATAATGGCGCCGATATAGGCTTCCGGGGTCAGGATATTGGCGCGGATGATCGGTTCGCGGATCGCATTGATCTTGTTGACCGCCGGTAATTCCGCCGGATTGTGGATTTCCACCAGTTCGCCGGAAGTGGTTTCCACCTGGTAGATAACGGTGGGCGCGGTGGTGATCAGATCCAGGTCATATTCGCGTTCCAGGCGCTCCTGCACGATCTCCATGTGCAGCATGCCGAGAAAGCCGCAGCGAAAGCCGAAGCCCAGCGCCTGCGAGGTTTCCGGCTCGAACTGCAGCGCGGCGTCATTCAGCTTGAGCTTCTTCAGGGCTTCGCGGCAATTTTCATAATCATCCGAACTGACCGGAAACAGGCCGGCGAATACCCGCGGTTGGACCTCCTTGAATCCCGGCAGTGCCTGTTGGGCCGGGTTCTGGCTCAGGGTGATAGTATCGCCCACCTTGGCCGACTCGATATCCTTGATCCCGGAGATGATATAGCCGACCTCACCGCAACCAAGCTGGCTCGTGTCCTTGCGCTTGGGAGTGAACACACCGACCTGGTCGACCAGGAATTCGGCATTGGTCGACATCATCTTGATCTTTTGCCGGGGTTTGATCGAACCCTGCATTACCCGCACCAGAGTGATCACGCCGACATAGCTGTCGAACCAGGAATCGATGATCAGGGCCTTGGTTTCTGCTTCCTGCTCACCCGCGGGCGGTGGTATCTTCACCACCAGTTGTTCCAGCAGGTCCTCGATGCCGACCCCGGTCTTGGCACTGACCTCGATCGCTTCCGAGGCATCCAGACCAATAATGTCTTCGATCTCCTGCTTTACCCGGTCGGGATCAGCCGCCGGCAGATCGATCTTGTTCAACACCGGGATCACCTCGAGGTCCATATCGATCGCGGTATAGCAGTTGGCCACGCTTTGTGCTTCTACCCCCTGCGAGGCATCCACCACCAGCAAGGCCCCTTCACAGGCCGCCAGCGAACGCGAGACTTCATAGGAGAAATCCACGTGGCCCGGGGTATCGATAAAATTGAGTTGGTAGGTTTCGCCATTGCGCGCATGGTAATCCAGGGATACCGACTGCGCCTTGATCGTGATACCGCGTTCGCGCTCGAGATCCATCGAATCCAGTACCTGTTCCGCCATCTCACGCTCGGACAAACCGCCACAGACCTGGATAAAGCGGTCGGCGATGGTGGATTTACCGTGATCGATATGAGCGATGATGGAGAAATTACGGATATTCTGCATGCGAAGGATTTGCTGCGCGCTAAAAGCTTGGGGATTTTACGGGAAACTGGGGTAAAGCGACAGCCGTGATCGGGAAAATGTGCAATATTATGTCAGCCGCTGACGGCTCAATCAGCCACTAGCCGGCGGATCGCTTGTTCGTCGATGAAATGATGGCAGACTTCGCGATCCTGGTAATACAGTACCGGCACCAGGATATCGAAGCGCCGGATCAGATCGGTATCGCGGTCGATATCCACTTCATCCCAATCGAAAGCCAGTTGCCGCTGTAATTTGCGCAGGGCGAGCTGCATCGACTCGCAGAGGTGACAATTCTCTCGATAGTAGAGGGTGAAAGCCTTACCCAAGCGGTTTATTCCTGCGGTTTGATCGCGAGGAATACCGGACCGTTCTCACGCTGGATCAGGATCGCCACCGATTTACCGGTCTCCAGCTTCGATGCCCTGTCGTTGAAATCCTGCACCGAGGTAATACTGCGGTTATCCAGCATGCTGACCACGTCACCGACCTCGATTCCAGCCTGGCTGGCGGGTCCACCGCTATCGATCTCCAGCACCTGCACGCCACTTTGCACCTTCAGCGCCTGTTTCACTTCCTGATCCAGTTCCTTGACCGTCATGCCGAGGGCGGATTTCTGGATTTCCTGCTCCGCCTCGGGTTCGGCCCTGGCCTGGTTGATCTGATTCGGCAACTGCGCGATCCTGACCCGGATGTTCTGCTCGCGCTTGTCACGGATGACCGTCACGTCAGCGAGACTACCTACCGGGAAACGACCCACCAGCGGCGGCAGACTGGAGGAGCGGGACACTTTCTTGCCATCGAATTCAACAATCACGTCACCAACCTCGATGCCAGCTTTCGCGGCCGGGCTGTCATCCAGTACCCGGGCGACCAGCGCTCCATGGGGCTTGTCCATACCGAAAGACTCGGCCAGGTCACGGGTAACTTCCTGGATCAGCACCCCGAGCCAGCCGCGCGACACGCTGCCCTTGGTTCTGAGCTGATCGGCGACATCCACCGCCATTTCGATCGGGATTGCGAATGACAGACCCATGAAGCCACCGGAGCGGCTATAGATCTGTGAGTTGATACCGATCACCTCGCCATCCATGTTGAACAGCGGGCCACCCGAGTTACCGGGGTTGATCGCGACATCGGTCTGGATGAACGGTACATAATTGTCGTTGGGCAGGCTGCGACCCTTGGCGCTGACGATGCCGGCGGTTACCGTGGTATCGAAGCCAAACGGGGAACCGATCGCCAGCACCCACTCCCCGACCTTGAGGTCTTCCGAGCTACCATAGGCCAGCACCGGCAGGTTGTCGCCCTCTATCTTCAGCAGCGCGATATCTGAATTTTCATCGGAGCCGATCACCGTGGCCTCGTATTCATCACGGTTATTCAAACGCACGATAATCTCATCCGCGCCATCGATCACGTGGTGGTTGGTCATCACGTAGCCATCCTCGGAGATGATGAAGCCGGAGCCCAGTGAACTGGTCTCGCGATCTCGAAAATTAAACCCATCCTCGTCAAAGAACTTCTTGAAAAGCTCCCCGAATGGCGAACCCTCGGGAAAATCCGGGATATCGAATTGCTGTTGCAGTTGCGTGCTTTTAATCGTTTTGCTGGTACTGATATTGACCACCGAGTCCTGCTGCTTTTCCACAATCTCGGTAAAGTCTGGTAATTGCGCCTGAGCCGGGATCGCTACCACCAACAACAGCATCGCTAACCATTGAAAAAAAGCCATGTCTGATAATCGCTGTCTCATGTCTCTATCCTTTAATAAAAAATGTCGTTACTGCCACTTCGCACTTCAACTCAGTCGAAGCTGAGGCTGTGGCGAATAAAATGTGGCTGAAAATCTCGTGCATAGTTGTGATTGGCCAGCCTGGCGGCCCACAACAGACCGAGTCCAAGGCCAACAACGGCTGACAATACGTTGACCCATTCAATCGAGCCAAACAAAAAGTCAGTGAGTCCGGCAAATAAGAACAGGCTAAGCAAAGGCAACAGGTAGACGATAAAACCTGCCGTCAGGTAAGAACGATCCGGCAACCCTATCACTACTCTGTCACCTATTTTCAGGCCATGCTCGTTGCGCATGGTGAATGAAACTTTGCGCTGGCCTAGCAGCTTGCCCAGGCTGCCGGTGCCACAACCGCCACTCAATTCACAGCTTTGACAGGCGTTTTGTCGCATGACCTCTATCACGGCTCTGTCGCCCTCGATACGTTTGACTATGGCCAGTTCTTCGATCATTTCGCTTAGTCGAGGTTCAGTTCTGGTAAGTAACGGCTTCTGCGATCTGCTTGACCGTTGTCGCTGGTACCTCACCGATCGCGGTAATCGTGTATTCGTTAAAACGAGCTCCAAATGCATTGACCGCACCCATCGAGGATGCTCCCTGCAGACTTTGCTGCGAGGTCGGTTCGATAAACACCGATACCGAGGCCAGGCCATCGGTCAGCACCATCTGCTGCAAATTGTGATCTGCATCGTTCATCGGTTTGCTCAGCTTGGAATCCAGCCAGAAACCACCGGGCAGAAACTGCAGGCGCCAGTTGGATTCAACATCGGTGATTACATCCTGTTCGCCAGCGTGGGAACGGATCAGGGCATAACTGTTATCGATCTGCGGAATTACGGTCAGCGCTTGCTGCTGATCTTCATTCAATAGCTCCAGATTGGTAAACATGATTTGTTCAGCCAGCTGCCCCTGGTCATCAAACAGGGCCGACTGCAGCATCAGCGAATGGTCTTCATGCATCCATACCTTCATCCCGTAGCGATAGCCATCCCGCGGCTTGATCATGACGATAACCGCCGGGTGATCGGCGACCCTGCCCTTGCCGGCCATACTGAATTGATAGTATTTGTTCAGACGCGTGAGATCTTCCGGGATCCAGATCGGGGATAACTGGGTCTGGTTTGACTGATCTACCACAACCTGGCGGCTGGATGGCCAGACGCAGGTCAGGTTGTTATTATCGCGCAGGATTTCTCGCGCTTCTCCATTCAACGATACCAGTCTTTCCCGCCTACCCTGGTCATCATTGACATGGACGATGGACATGCTTTCCAGCTGCTTGTTGTGGGCGAATACGAAACGTCCCCGATAACTCAGTTGCTGCATCGCCTGCGACATGTTTTGCAGCCATTGCATGGCCTCGTGTTCGGTGCCGGCCTTAGCCGTGCCAGCGATTGCCAGCAGGGCCATCAGGGTGATGGACCTGAGCAATGTTGGGGCGGGAAAAACGTTACTGCTGCGCATCAAAACCAACGACTCTCACCTGCGGAATGATGCCCTGCATCGGGTTGGAATACTCATTGTGATTGATCAGGTAAGTGTTCAGCTTGTTCTGCATGGCGGTTGCATCGCGCCGGACCTTCCACTTCATACCCGGTTCCTGGTATGCCGCCGGCTGGCCGGTGGCAACCCGGCGCGCATTGTTCAACACCGGCATACTGGCCAGTTGTTCAACCTTGGCCTCACTGGGGGTGATCGTGGCCAGTTGATCGTCAGCGGTCTGATCGGTGGTTTGTAACTGGATATTGCTCACCACCACCACGGCAACGGTTGCAGCGACCGCCAGACCCGCGATCGGTTTGAACATGAATGACCATAACCAGGACGGCGTCGAGTCTTTACTTTCAGCATCGTGGGTGGCGGCACTGTGTGCGGGCAACTGGGCGATTTCGGCTCTGACGCGGTCAGCGAAATCGAGTTGTATACGTTCCGGCACATCGTTACGCATCACATCTCCGATCAACTGGTAACGACGTAGCGTGTATTGCTGGTTGACATCATGCATCACATCGTTGAGCAGGGATTGCTGTTCATCTGACCGATCGTAATCGTCCAGCACTGCTGATAGTTTTTCACTTCGCTCATTCATCGGGTTCAATCCAAATCTTGATTTCTCATCAGTTAGTCATTCCAACAAGGGTCTTAGTTCCTTATCTATTGCATCTCTGGCGCGAAAAATCCTTGATCTAACGGTACCAATCGGACAATCCATGACCTCGGCTATGTCCTCGTAACTTAAACCCTCGATCTCGCGTAAGGTTATTGCCGATTTCAAATCATCCGGCAATTTCTCAATGGCCGCGAATACGGTCTGTTTAATCTCATCGGTCAATAACATGTTCTCCGGATTGGTATAATCCTTCAACCCAGATTCACCGCTGAAATGTTCAGCATCATCGACATCCACCGCGTAGGCCGGCGTCTTGCGGCTACGTGACGCCAGGTGATTTTTAGCCGTATTCGCTGCAATCCGGTACAACCAGGTGTAAAACTGGCTATCGCCTCGAAAGCTGTCCATCGCACGGTAGGCCTTGATAAAGGCTTCCTGTGCTACATCGTGACATTCCGCATGATCGGAAATGAATCGCGATACCAAATTGACCACTTTTTGCTGATATTTCAGTACCAGCAGATCAAACGCTGCTTTATCACCCTGTTGTACACGTTTAACTAGATCATTATCTAATTCTTGTGGCCCCATTCGATAACCTTGGTTTTTTCAATGCGGTGCCGTAGATAATGCACCGTCAGACATTCAATATATCAAAAGATTCTATGGCGAATGAAATTTTTACCGAATAATCAAATCAATCGCCCTGGTTTAAGGTAATATTGGTACGCAAAGTGATCACATCAAGTACCGGGAGTCAGCATGGGCAAGCGCTTTCAATACGACGTCATCATCATCGGCAGTGGTGCTGCCGGCATGAGCCTGGCTTTGCAACTGCCCGAATCCACCTCGATCGCCCTGCTGGCGAAGGAAAGCTATGAGCAGAGTTCAAGCTACTACGCCCAGGGCGGCATTTCCGCGGTGCTCGATGAAAATGATTCCTTCCAGCTGCATGAGGAGGATACCCGGGTTGCCGGGGTCGATTTGTGTGACGCCGAGACCGTCAAGCGAGTAGCTGAGACCGGTCCGGCGGTGATCGATTGGTTGAGTGACCTGGGCATGCCATTCACGCTGGATGAGGACGATAACAAATCCAGGCATTATCACCTGACGCGTGAGGGCGGCCATAGTCGACGCCGGGTGGCGCATGCGCATGATGCAACCGGCAAGGCGATGCAGAAAACCCTGCAGGCGCATGTCAGCGAAAGATCCAACATCGAGGTTTTCCAGCACGATATCGCAATCGACCTGATCGTCAAACAGAAACGCTGCGTGGGGGTCTATGTCTACAACAAGAATAATCACCAGGTGAATGTGTTCGCTGGGAAAAAGCTTGTGCTAGCCACCGGTGGCGCCAGCAAGGTGTACCTGTACACCAGCAACCCGGA
>JASJBV010000130.1 GCA_030066335.1 Gammaproteobacteria bacterium | reverse complement strand
ATTATCCTTCGTCATCGCCATTCCGTTGAAGGCCTCGGCCAGCGGGTTGACCTGGATGCATAATGGCCTGCAATTATCTATCGGCCTCTTCACCACAGGGCTCGGATTAATCATCGTGCTCTGATCGGTAAATCAATCAGACACCTGCGACTCATTCATTTTTTTCCGTTCTTACTAAATCTTCATACAAGCTTCACAGCTTCTTCACAAAATTGACGTGAATTTCACGGGCTCTTAACGGGCTTTTTACGGCTCAGTTCCTAGAGTACACCATCGCTGAATACTGTTATATACAGCGATATTTTAATTACAAAACACTCAGGAGCTTAGTAATGAAAACCCCAATGAAATTGTTTTATGTACCCCTTATTATGTCGTTGGTATCGGCCTGTGCCAGTGATGATGACGATGCCGACAACATCGTCGAAGTAGCTCAGGACAATGGCTCATTCACCACCCTGGTAACCGCACTCGGGGTAACCGGCCTGGATGCAGTGCTGGCAGACGAATCGCGTGACTTCACCGTGTTTGCCCCTACCGATGCCGCATTCGCCAAGCTGGACCCGGCAACATTGACCGCACTGTTGAACGATCCTGACGCCTTAAGTGATATCCTGCTCTACCATGTGCTGGCGGATACCGAAGTCGGTTCCACTGCCGCCATTGCAGCAGCTGGTACGACGCTGACAACGGCCAATGCGGACGATGTCGGCGTAGCACTCAACGGTGGCGATCTGTTTATCAACAGCTCTCAGGTAATCATCCCCGATGTCGACGCTAGCAATGGCGTTATCCATGCGATCGATACCGTGCTAATCCCTACCACTGACGATCCGGCCTCGGGAAATATTGCCCAGGTTGCCACCGCGGCAGGTAACTTTACCTCGTTACTGGGTGCATTGACCGCCACCGGGCTCGATTCGGTGCTAACCGATCCCAATGGTACATTTACCGTGTTTGCCCCGACCGATGCCGCTTTTGCTGCAGTTGATCTCAGTGGCCTGTCTGTCGATCAAATCGAAGACATTCTGCTCTACCACGTTATCGTCGGTAATGAAGTGAATGCATCTGCCGCCACCGCGATTGCCGGCAACAGGGTTCAGATGGGCAATGGCGACAACCTGGCACTTTCACTGAGTGGCTCTGAACTGTTCGCCAACCTGTCCGGCGTCAGCACCCCTGATGTGGATGCGAGCAACGGCATTATTCATATTATCGACACCGTGTTATTGCCACCGGCCGAAGCAACAATGCCAACCCAAAACATCGTTGAAACCGCAATTGCGGCTGGCGACTTTACCACCCTGGTTGCCGCTCTGCAGGCTACCGGTCTCGATTCAACCCTGGCTGATCCGAATGCGGAGTTCACCGTTTTCGCACCGACCGACGCGGCTTTCAATGCATTGCCCCCGGGTACCGTGACTGACCTGCTGAACGATCTTCCGACCTTGAGTGCTATCCTGACCAAACACGTGGTAACCGGCACGGTTGACTCGGTAACTGCCTTTACCCTGAATGGCGCGGATGTCCCGACCGTCAATGGTGAAACCGTGGCACTGGCCATCGATTCCAACGAGTTCACGGTCGACGGTGCTCAGGTGACAACCTTTGATATCCAGACTAGCAACGGCATCATTCACGTCATTGATACAGTGATTCAACTGGATTAAACCGGACATCACTGTTTAGCAAAAAGCAGGCCGTAACCGGCCTGCTTTATTATTTACTGCTAGCGAACAGATTCGTTACAGGATTCACTTTTCCGGAATAACTCTAGCCGCTTGCGGCCACCTTGTTACAAGGCACAACATCTGACCAGCAGCCACAACTGGCCAATTCACCAGACATTTATTCACTAACTGGCCACTGCTGACCAACATTGACTTGACACCCATTCTGTTTAACTGCAAACTGCTATATAGCACTAATGCGTCCTGCCAACACAACGGAATACAAAACCCAGAGAGGCCAGTCATGAAGCACAAAATCCTCGCACTTCTCAACGCTTTGGTCTGTTCTCTGGCTATCTTCATCCCGTCTGCCGCCCTGGCCAGTGCGGAGAATATTCTGAACGACTCTGGCTTCGAAACGGAGCTAAAATCCGCTCAAGGTGGCTGGACCCTGTTTGATCAGAGTCGCTTCTCTTCAGAGCACGCCCGCAACGGCAGGCAATCCATGTTCAACTGGGGGTTCAGTCGCATCCTGCCATCACCCCCGTTCATGCTTGGTACCGCGTCCGGCAGTTTTCAGCAGTTTGCCGCCAGCCCGGGATCACGCTGGCAGTTGATCGGCTATGCTATGACCCCGGACCGGCTGAAAGGTGCACCGGCCTATGGTATCGTTCAATTGTCCTTTTTCGATGATGCGGGCAATGACCTGGGCACAGTCGAGACCGCCGGTACCAAGATCAAGGCCCGGACTTCGAACCAGGTCAACAGCGAGACACCAGCCGGTGAATGGGTTTTTCTGGATACCGGCATCGCTACCGCGCCGGCGAATACGAGCAAGGTCCATGCCTTCACCCTGTATGTCGATTATTCCGGTAAAGGTCAGGCCCAGGGCGTTTATTTCGATGACCTTAAACTGTGCGCGCATGGTGCTGACGCCAGCGCGGATACAGCCTGCAGGTAACAGCCCGGTTAATCAGGTTCAGACGGAGGACCCATGAGCGTACAATCAGCCGACAGGAATATCAGCCAGTTAACCCGCAAGACCCTGGCCCTGGTGTTGGCTGGTGGCCAGGGTTCACGCCTGCATGAATTGACCGAGTGGCGGGCCAAGCCGGCGGTACATTTTGGCGGCAAATTCCGCATCATCGATTTTCCCTTATCCAATTGCGTCAACTCGGGGATCCGCCAGATCGGGGTGCTGACTCAATACAAGGCCCACTCGCTGGTTCGCCACCTGGTCAGCGGCTGGAGTTATTTCAGATCCGAGCTGGGCGAATTACTGGAGGTATTACCGGCTTCGCAGCGGGTTGACAGCGCCTGGTACCAGGGTACCGCCGATGCGGTTTATCAGAACCTCGACATCATCCGTAACCATCAACCGGAATACGTGCTGATCTTGTCCGGTGATCATATCTACAAGATGGACTATGGCCCGATGATCGCAGCACATGCCGAGAGTGGCGCCGATATGACCATCTCCTGCATCGAGGTATCCCTTGAGGAAGCCGCCAATGACTTCGGGGTCATGCAGATCGATGAAAACCTGCGCATTATCGGGTTCGAGGAGAAACCGGCATCACCGAAGCCGATACCCGGCAACCCGGATCTGTGCATGGCGTCGATGGGCAATTATCTATTCAAGACCGAATTTCTCTATGAACAGCTGATCAAGGATGCCGATAACGAGCATTCACAGCATGACTTCAGCAAGGACATCATTCCCAACATCATCAAGGAAAAGAAGGTCTACGCCTGCCCATTTCGTGATCAGCGCACCAACAAACGCGCTTACTGGCGAGATGTCGGCAACCTGGATGCGTTCTGGCAGGCTAACATGGAGCTGATGGATATCACTCCCGAGCTGAACTTGTACGATGATAACTGGCCGATCCTGACCGATCAGGCCCAATTGCCACCGGCCAAGTTCGTGTTCAACACCGAGGACCGGCGCGGTTTTGCCACCGACTCGATGGTCTCCGGCGGCTGCCTGATCACCGGCGCCTATATCAACCACTCGCTGTTATTTTCCAATGTGCGGGTGCATTCCTATGCCACGATCGAGGACTCGGTGATACTGCCGGAGGTTGAAGTCGGTCGCAACGCCAGGATTAAACGTGCCATTATCGACCGCGGCTGCAAGATCCCCGCGGACATGCAGATCGGGCTCGACCATGAGCAGGACCGGCAGCGTGGATTCCGCGTCACTCACGAGGGCGTGGTGCTGGTGACACCGAACATGCTCGGTCAACGCACGCATTTCATGCGCTAGCACAACGGGGGGACCCAAAATAAGGCTCGATAATTAGCTGATTTATTTCTTGCGGCCGAGGGGTATAATCAGGCAAACAACGAGTTCAGAATAACCGGCCGCATTACCCATACCCTCCAGTGGTTGCCGGATTCCGAACTTTACAATAATCATCATAATTATAATCGCGCACGCACAGGAGACAGACAATGAAAAGAATCATCATCACCACTGGATTGATACTCAGTATCGCCGGCTCCCCCGCGGCTTTGGCTGCCAAAACCCTGGTCTACTGCTCGGAAGGCAGTCCCGAGGGATTTAACCCGTCGCTGTATACATCCGGTACCACCTTCGATGCCTCGTCCCGCCACATCTATGATGGGTTGGTCCAATTCAAGCGTGGCACGACCACCCTGGAACCCGGCCTGGCCGAATCCTGGTCGATCAGCAACGATGGCCTGGAATATACCTTCAACCTGCGCAAGGGGGTTAAATTTCAAACCACCCGCGGGTTCCGTCCGAGCCGTGATTTCAACGCCGACGACGTACTCTACAGCTTCAATCGGCAATGGGATAAGAATCATCCCTACCACAAGGTCTCGGGCGGCAGTTACGAGTATTTCAACGGCATGTCGATGCCGGAGCTGATCAAGGACATCGTCAAGGTCAATGACTACACGGTCAAGTTCGTGCTTAATCGTCCCGAGGCACCGATGATTGCCAACCTGGGCATGGACTTCGCATCGATTTTGTCCGCCGAGTATGCGGACAAGATGCTGGCAGCCGGCACCCCGGACAAGGTCGACCTGGAGCCGGTGGGTACCGGTCCGTTCCAACTGGTGGCCTACCAGAAAGATGCGGTGATCCGCTACAAGGCCCACCCCCAGCACTGGCAGGGCAAGGCCCCTATCGATAACCTGGTGTTTGCGATCACCCCGGATGCCTCGGTACGCTACCAGAAACTGAGAACCGGCGAGTGCCATGTCATGCCTTACCCGAATCCGGCCGATCTCGACAGCATGCGTTCCGATCCCAATATCAAGCTGCTGCAGCAGGAAGGCCTGAATGTCGGTTACCTGGCCTACAACTCCAAGATGCCGCCGTTTGATAATGCCATGGTGCGCAAGGCCTTGAACATGGCGATCAACAAGGAAGCGATCATCGAAGGCGTATTCCAGGGCGCGGGCAAGGTAGCCAAGAACCCAATCCCGCCAACCATCTGGTCTTACAACGAAGCCACCAAGGATGACCCTTATGATCCCGCAGGCGCCAAGGCGATGCTCAAAGAAGCCGGCATCAGCAACCTGGAAACCAACATCTGGGCGATGCCGGTACAGCGCCCCTACAACCCAAATGCCCGGCGCATGGCAGAACTGATCCAGGCTGACTGGGCCGCGATCGGGGTCAAGGCCAACGTGGTGTCTTACGAATGGGGTGAGTATCTGAAACGCTCCAAGAACGAGGACCGCGATGGGGCGGTGCTGCTGGGCTGGACCGGTGATAACGGCGACCCCGATAACTTTCTCGCGGTGTTACTGGGTTGTGACGGGGTCGGCGGCTCCAACCGTGCGCAATGGTGTCATAAACCGTTTGAAGACCTGATCCAGAAAGCCAAAACGATCAGCGATGTCAACGAGCGCACCCGACTTTATCAACAGGCGCAGACCGTGTTCAAGCAACAGGCACCCTGGGCTACCATTGCCCATTCGGTGGTGTTCATGCCGGTACGCAAGGAAGTCATGGATTACCGCATCGATCCGTTCGGCGGGCATCCATTCTACGGCGTCGACCTGCAGTAACGGATAGACAGTGGACCGGGGATTGTACCTATCCCCGGTCTGTTGCATCCCGATAGCGCTCATTTGCTGATCATTAAAACCCGATGATTCGTTTCGTCTTAAGCCGTGTCGCTTTGGTCATACCGACCTTCATCGGTATCACCCTGTTGACCTTTGCGATGATCCGCCTGATCCCCGGTGACCCGATTGAATTACTCGCCGGCGAGCGCGGGGTCACCCCGGAACGGCATGCCGAGCTACGCGCCGAGTATGGTTTCGACAAACCGATGATGGTGCAGTACTGGGATTACATCTCGGGCGTGGTGCAGGGCGACCTGGGCAATTCCATCGTCACCCGCCAGCCGGTGTTGAACGAGTTCTTTGCGCTGTTCCCGGCGACCGTGGAACTGTCCCTGTGTGCGATGATATTCGCCGTGTTCATTGGCATACCCGTCGGCATCCTGGCCGCGGTACGCCGCGGTTCGGTGTTCGATCACAGCGTGATGGGAGTGGCCCTGACCGGTTACTCGATGCCGATCTTTTGGTGGGGCCTGCTGCTGATCATCCTGTTTTCCGGGATCCTGCAATGGACCCCGGTGTCCGGGCGCATCTCGTTGCTGTTTTATTTTGAACCGGTGACCGGGTTCATGCTGATCGACAGCATCCTGTCCGGGCAGGAAGGCGCATTTACCTCGGCACTCAGCCACCTGATCCTGCCCACCGTCGTGCTTGGCACCATTCCACTGGCGGTCATCGCGCGCCAGACCCGTTCCGCAATGCTCGAGGTATTGAACGAGGATTATGTACGTACCGCCCGCGCCAAGGGCCTGGCGCCGAGACGGGTCATCGGCATCCATGCCCTGCGTAATGCGCTGATCCCGGTGATTACCGTGATCGGACTGCAGGTCGGGGTTTTATTCGCCGGCGCGGTGCTGACCGAGACCATCTTTTCCTGGCCGGGCATCGGCAAATGGTTGATCGATTCGATCAGCCGGCGTGATTATCCCTCGGTGCAAGGCGGCATCCTGTTGATCGCCACCACCATCATCATCGTCAACCTGTTGGTGGACCTGGTGTACGGCTTGATCAATCCACGCATCAGGCACCAAAGATGACCGAATCGACCCAAACTATCAGCGCCAACGATACGCCATCGGCGCCCGGCCCACTGGCCGAATTCTGGGCCGATTTTTCCCGCAACAAGGGTGCCTTATCCGGTCTTATCGTGATCGTGTTGATTACCTTCGTCGCCCTGTTTGCCGACGTCATCGCCCCTCACCCACCGGCCGAACAATACCGCGATGCGTTCCTGGTACCACCGGCCTGGACCGATGAGGGGACCAGCAAGTTTATCCTCGGCACTGATGCGGTCGGCCGCGATATCCTGTCGCGCCTGATTTACGGTGCGCGCTTCTCCTTGAGTATTGGCGCCATCGTGGTCACCCTGTCCCTGACCGTGGGTATTGCCCTGGGCCTGCTCGCGGCGTTCAGTCGCGGCGCGGTCGAAATCGCGATCATGCGTATCATGGACATGATGCTGGCGCTGCCCAGCCTGTTGCTGGCGGTGGTTATCGTCGCCATCCTCGGTCCAGGCCTGTTCAATGCGATGCTGGCGATATCCATCGTCTACCTGCCGCACCTGGTGCGCCTGACCCGGGCCGCCGCGATCACCGAAATGAGTAAGGACTATGTCACCGCCTCCACCGTCAGCGGGGCCGGGGTGTTGCGTCTGATGTTCATCACGGTGCTGCCCAATTGCATGGCGCCGCTGATCGTGCAGGCCACCCTGAGCTTTTCCAGCGCGATCCTGGATGCCGCGGCCCTGGGCTTTCTCGGCCTGGGCGCGCAACCACCAATCCCGGAATGGGGCACGATGCTGGCCGAGGCGCGAGAATTCGTACTACGTGCCTGGTGGGTCGTCACCTTCCCCGGCCTCGCGATCCTGATCACGGTATTGGCCCTGAACCTGTTGGGCGATGGTTTGCGTGATGCCCTCGATCCCAAACTGAAGAAGCAATAAGCATGGCGCTGCTGGAAATCGAAAACCTGAATGTGACCTTCGACCGTTTTCGTGCGGTCGACCAGGTTTCGATCCGCCTGGATCAGGGCGAAACCCTGGGCATCGTCGGCGAGTCAGGTTCAGGCAAGAGTGTCAGCATGCTGGCCCTGATGGGGCTAGTGGCCTACCCCGGGGTCATCGAGGCCGACAGCCTGGTGTTCGACGGCCATGACATGACCCAGATGAAACCGGAAAAACGGCGCAAGATCACCGGCAAGGACGTGGCGATGATCTTCCAGGAACCGATGACCAGCCTCAATCCCTGTTTCACCGTTGGCTACCAGATCGGCGAGGCGCTGAAGGTACACACCGGCGGCACCCGCAGGGAGCGGCGCGAAAAGTCCATCGACCTGCTGGACAAGGTCGGTATTCCGGATCCGGCCAGCCGCCTGGATGTGTTCCCCCATCAGTTGTCCGGCGGGATGAACCAGCGGGTGATGATTGCAATGGCGATTGCCTGCAGCCCCAAGCTGCTAATCGCCGACGAACCGACGACCGCGCTGGACGTGACGATCCAGGCGCAGATCCTCGACCTGCTGCTGTCGCTGCAGGAAGAGACCGGCATGGCCCTGATCCTGATCACCCATGACATGGGCGTCATTGCCGAGACGGTAAAACGGGTCAATGTCATGTATGCAGGCCAGGTTGTCGAGGAGCGGGGAGTGGACGCCCTGTTCAAACAGCCTTCGCATCCCTATACCTCTGCCCTGCTCGAAGCTTTACCCGAACGCAGCCGCGGCAGCCGGCGCCTGCCCACCATTGCCGGGGTAGTACCGGGGCCGTATGACCGCCCGACCGGTTGCCTGTTCAATCCCCGCTGCAAACTGACCGAGGATGACTGCCGCGCGAAGGAACCATTACTGAAAGCCGATACCGGCGGCATGGTGCGCTGCTGGCATCCACTGGCGGGGGCCGGCAATGGCTGAGCACATCATCAAGGCGCAGAATCTCAGCCGCTACTACCAGGTCAGCCAGGGCCTGATGGCGGAACCGCGCACGTTGAAAGCCCTGGACGGGGTCAGCTTCTCACTCGACGCGGGCAAGACCCTGGCGGTGGTCGGTGAATCGGGCTGCGGCAAGTCCACCCTCGGTCGTTTGATCACCTTGATCGAACCACCCACCGGCGGTAATTTATGGATTCATGACAGCGACATCAGCCAGGCCGAGAAGCAACAGCTCAGCCAGGTCAGAAAAGCGGTGCAGATTATCTTCCAGGATCCCTATGGCTCGTTGAATCCGCGCAAGAAGATCGGTTCGATCCTGGAAGAACCGCTGAAGATCAATACGTCCATGACCCGGGCCGAACGCATGGAAAAGAGTTATGACTTGCTGGAAAAGGTCGGCCTGAGAAAAGAGCATTATACGCGCTACCCGCACATGTTTTCCGGTGGTCAACGCCAACGCATTGCGATCGCCCGCGCGCTGATGCTGAACCCGGATATTATCGTCGCCGATGAACCGACCTCGGCGCTCGATGTCTCGATCCAGGCCCAGGTGCTCAACCTGATGATGGAACTGCAGGAGACCTACAACCTGGCTTACCTGTTCATTTCACATGGTCTGAGCGTGGTCGAGCACATCAGTGACGAGGTGCTGGTGATGTATCTCGGAAAGACCGTGGAACAGGGCGATAAGCATCAAATCTTCAGCCAGCCCCAGCATCCCTATACCCAGGCCTTGCTGGCCAGCACCCCGTTTGTCGATCCGACCAAGCGCAGACAACGGATCGTCCTCAAGGGCGAACTGCCATCACCGCTCGATCCCCCCAGTGGCTGCGCGTTTCATCGGCGCTGTCCAAAAGCCGAACTCATTTGCAGCGAAACCACTCCGGAATTGAAACCCACGGCTAATGGGGTCGAAGTCGCCTGCCATCTGGTTTGATCTGGCATTGGCTCTATCAACCACGGCCATCAGTCCAGCCTGGATAAACCTGCATGAGCCATAACAGTAACCAAGCTTACTCGATCTGGCTACTGCCCGAGACGCACAGCGCGGATGTTATTGAGTCGATCATTGGTAAATTAAGCCATCGCTTCGATACACCCACTTACACCGCACATGCAACCCTTTGCTCGGGATCATGGGCCGGTGAACTATCTTCGCTGTTAGCCGCCGTCGATGCCATCGCCCGGCAGTCCTCGCCCTTGACCACCACTACCAGCGGAATTCGTTACATCGACCGCCGGTTTCAATTCTTTTTCCTCAGCCTGGTCACCGATAATTTTCTAGCGGTACAGAACCTGGCTCAGGACAGTTTACCCGGCTCACGACTACCGGAAGTCGGCCCGCATTTAAGCCTGATATACAGCGACAACTTCGCTGGAGTTGATCGCGCGCAACTGCGCGCAGAATGGCAATCACAGATGCCGGACACCGCGGGCTTCGATCGCCTGGCACTGGTACTACCCAGCGATAATGGCTGGGACGATATAGCAGGATGGAAAATTGAACACCGGACAAAGTTAGCTGGGTAAATATTGGCAGTTCTTGAACATTAGACACAGCAAACTAAAATCTATACTGTCTAAGGATAAATAAACGGCTGTCCAGGCACTGAAGCCACATTTAGCAGCCGACATAGGTCATGAAAAAATTCTGGTATGCGCTGATTGCGGCAGTTCTGGGAGTTACTGCTGTGATCTACTTTCTGCTACAGGCCAATGTACAGGATCAAAGCCTGTACTCCGTGATCAATGTTGGCGTGTTACCGGATGAGAGCATGGATCAGCTCAACTACCGATACTCACCCCTGATCGAGTACCTGTCGCAACAAACCGGCCGTTCGTTCGAACTGGTCCCGGCGACCGACTACAACCACCTGTTGACCCTGTTTATCGAACAAAAGGTGGATCTGGCCTACCTAGGCGGCCTCACCTTCCTGCAATCTGCGGCTCAACAAAATGTCGTCCCACTGGTGATGCGGGATGTGGATATGCGCTTCACCAGTTATTTCCTGGTCGATCAGGATAGCAGGGCGCAGGATTTGTCCGATCTCAAGGACATGCCGTTCAGTTTTGGCAGCGAACTGTCCACTTCCGGCCACCTGATGCCGAGACATTTCCTGCAACTCAATCACCAGATCGTTCCGGAGGATTTTTTCAGCGAGGTGCGTTATTCCGGGGCCCATGATAAAACCGCTTACCTGGTACGGGATGGCCAGGTCGAACTGGGTGTGGCCAATTCAGAAATCGTCAGGTCGATGCTCAGGGACGGACGCCTGGGTGAACAGGATATCCGTATCATCTGGGAGACCCCGCCCTACCCGGACTATGTTTGGGCAGTTCATGAACATTTACCCGCGGACATCCGCTTGCAACTGCAGGAGGCTTTTCTGCAACTGGACAGTAACGACGATCAACACCTGGATATTCTGTCACGAATGGGGGCGCGCGTATTCCTGCCTGCCGGTATCGGCGATTTTCAGTCATTGCGCCAGGTGGCTGAATCTCTCGACATCCTGACGCCGAATTAAATGAGTACTTCCATCAAAGCCAATTGGGCACGGCTGATACGTCAGTATGTTTTGCAACTGATCAGCCTGTATCTGATTCTGGGCACCATAGCCATCAGTTACAACGCATTGCAGAGAATAACCTCAGACCAGTTGCGCCAGATTGCCAATGACTATCACCTGAAGAGTAATAACCATCTGCTCAAGGCAATCGATGAAATCCGCCTGATCGAATATCAGTTGTCCTTTCACCTGGCAGAATCCGAGCCTGAGCGGGCACGTCTGCCGGAGAGCCTGCAACCCGATCAACCGCTCAATTTATCATCGTCAATGTATGTGCTTGATTCGCAGATAGAACAGGTGCTCGAACTTCATCGTCAGTATCCGGACATCCTGTTCGATGGCATGGTCCTGCGTATCGAGCAACAGTTGGCTAATTTACAGCGGGCGGTCACCCGGTTTTCGGCTAACCCGCAATTTGCGCCGGATTTAATCCGCGGCCTGACCGGACTACATACCCCCCTGTCACAGCTCGAGCGACTGCATGAAATCCAGCGGGATAATCAATTAACCAGACTTAGTGAGCGCGAACAGAGAGATTCCCTGATTTTTATCCTGCTGGTGTGTATTGCCCTGCTGGCCGGTGTGATCAGCACCTGGCGCATGATGAAAGCGATCAACATGGTCATCGCCGATCAGTTACAGGCCGAACAACGGATCCGGGTTTTCTCCCAGGTCATCGAACAGATTCCGGTATCGGTGGTGCTTACCGACACCGACGCCAGTCCGATCTATGTCAACAAGAACTTTGAGTCTGCCAGTGGTTATCAGTCTGATGAGATTCTGGGTAAGAAATCGGGCCTGATTCAATCCTGCTATACCCCGCCGACAACCTACCGGGAAATCCTCGAGACCCTGGCCGATGGCAGGACCTGGAAAGGTGAACTGCATAATCTGAAGAAAAACGGTGACCCCTATGTGGAAGATGCTCACTTTGCCCCGGTATTCAGCGATGACGGTGCGATCGAGCATTACATGGTGATCAAGGAGGACATCACGCTGAAGAAAATGCAGGAGGAAAAGATCCTGCGCCAGGCCCATTATGACAACCTGACAGATCTGCCTAACCGCTTTCTTGCCCTCGATCGACTGTCACAACATTTAAGCGAGGCAGAACGTAAACAAGAAAAGGTGGCGCTGTTATTCCTCGATCTCGATGATTTCAAGAAGGTCAACGACACCCTGGGTCATGATACCGGCGATAAATTATTGATCGAGGCTGCGGAGCGCCTGATCCATGTCGTCCGTCATGGTGACACGGTGGCCCGGCTCGGCGGGGATGAATTCATTATCCTGTTGTCCGGCTTGCACTCGGCGGCGGATGTCCTGCCGGTGGCGGATAGCCTGGTCGAACAGTTTCGACGTTCATTCAGTATCGATGGTCGTGAAATGATCCTGACCGCCAGTGTCGGCATTGCGATCTATCCCGATGATGGCGACAACGCCTCCGATTTACTGCGTAACGCGGATTCCGCGATGTACAGTGCCAAGGAACATGGGCGCAATGTTTTCTCCTTCTTCACCGAGGATATGAATCAGAAGGTTTCGCGGCGGCTGGCTCTCGAGGAACAGATGCATGGTGCACTGGAGCGAGGTGAGTTCAACATTGTCTACCAACCGCAGATCGACCTCAGCGATGAGCGTATCATCGGGGCGGAGGCATTACTGAGATGGGACAACCCGGTGCTCGAGCAGGTGTTACCGGATGAGTTTATTCCGATTGCCGAACAAACCGGATTGATCGTGACGATTGGTGAATATGTCATTGAACAGGCCCTGGCCCAGGCCGTTACCTGGAATCAATTAAACCCGTCAGATTTCACGATTGCGATCAACCTGTCACCACGCCAATTTCGCGATCCGAACCTGGTGCAATTCATTACCGAAACCATCGATCGATCCGGCCTGCCGGCGGATTGCCTGGAACTTGAGATCACCGAGGGTGTATTGATGAGCGGTCACGCCTATATCGATGAAGCGATTAACCGCCTGAGCAAGCTGGGCGTGGAACTGGCGATGGATGACTTTGGCACCGGTTATTCATCCCTGAGTTACCTGCAAACCTATCCCTTCAATACCCTGAAGATAGACCGCGGTTTTGTCAGTGATATCACCGAAGATACCGCCGATCGTGAACTGGTCAATGCGACGATCGCGATGGCGCATGGACTCGGACTTAAGGTAGTGGCGGAAGGTGTAGAGACCCTGGGTCAGTTGCAGCATCTTAAGACCAAGGGCTGTGAGTTTGCCCAGGGCAATTATTTCAGCCCGCCGATATCCGCCGATCAGCTGACCAGCTTGTTGCAAGACCAGGCTGCGAACCGGGCTAGACTGGATCGCTAAATATATCCAAATCATCTTCCCCGATCTCACTTGCCAACGGTCTGACCGGGCCCAGCAACTGTAACTGCAAGCATTAGCCTGGATGCATTGACACCGGCTGACACGCACAGAAGTCATGCATCGACATCGTTTGCTGCACCCCAATAGTGCGAAACAGCCCGCTCAGGACCGCCCCGATCATGCTCAAAGCCGTCTTTCAGCCGGGTTTTGCGGTTTTCTTAATATTGGTGTGTTATTTGTATGCTTAGCTACTATTGATCAAGTAGCGCAACTGTCGAATTCAATCGGATCTCAATCATCACGATATGCATAAGATGTCATTAATCAAAGGTGTGCCGCGTAGACCCGTGTTGCTGGTCATCCTAGATGGTTTCGGGATCAATCCCAGCAAGCGTAATAATGCGGTGGCCGAGGCGGGAACACCCCGCCTGGACGCCTATTTCAGTCGTTTTCCGCACACCACCCTGAATGCATCGGGTCATGCGGTTGGCCTGCCCGATGGCCAGATGGGTAATTCCGAGGTCGGTCATCTTACCCTGGGTGCAGGCAGTATCATCCGCCAGGACATGGTGCGGATCGACGATGCGATCAGCAATGAAGAATTTTATGCCAATCCAAGCCTGCTATCCTCAATTAAAAGGGCCAAAGCCAGTGGCCGCCCATTACACCTGTTGGGCCTGGTGTCGGATGGTGGGGTACACAGCCAGCTGGGCCACCTGTCGGCCCTGATCGAATTATGTCGTCGGCACGCGGTACATCCGCAGTTACACATGATCACCGACGGCCGCGATACCCTGCCCCAGTCGGCATTGAATTTCCTGCCCCGGATCGAGCAGGAACTGCATGAGGCCGGCGGCGCCATCGGCAGTATCATGGGCCGTTATTACGCGATGGATCGTGACAAACGCTGGGACCGTACCGAACTGGCCTGGCGGGCCCTGATCCTCGGCAAGGGCGAGTCAGGAAAATACGCGGAATCGGCGATCTCGGGTGCCTATGCGGCCGGTGACAGCGACGAATTTATCAAGCCGGTGTTGTTACCCAGCTTCGAGGCCATGCAAGCCGGCGATGAAGTGATCTCGTTCAATTTCCGCAAGGACCGTCCGCGCCAGATCGTCATGGCATTAGCGGGCAAGAAATTTGACGGCTTCGACCGCGGCGATGCACCCAGGCCCAACATGACCTGCATGATGCCCTATGATCGCAGTTATCCTTTTCCCTATGCCTACGAACCGGAGGCACCTCTGACCACCTTGGGCCATGAAATCAGTTTACAGGGATTGCAACAGCTGCATTGCGCAGAAACCGAAAAGTATGCTCATGTTACCTATTTCTTTAACGGCGGTCTTGATAAGCCATACCCCGGGGAAGACCAGATCCTGATCCCGTCACCGCAAGTTGCGACCTATGATCAACAACCGGCGATGAGTGCAAGCAAGATTACCGATACGGTCATCGAGGCCCTGCAAACAAAGCAGTATGGATTCATCGTGGTCAATTTCGCCAATGGCGACATGGTCGGTCACACGGCCAAACGACATGCGGTACTGGAGGCCGTGGAGACCCTGGACCAGGAAGCGGGACGTTTGCTCGACGCCGCTTACCAGACCGGCTACTCGGCCATCCTCACCGCGGACCACGGCAACTGCGAAGAGATGGTCGATCCATTTACCGGTGAACCGCACACTCAACACACCACCTACCCGGTGCCCTGCCTGATCATGGACGAGAATAACTGGCGCCTGTCCAGCAATGGCGGATTGTCGAATATCGCACCGACCATCCTCGAGTTGATGGGATTACCCCAGCCGGAACTGATGACTGAAAAATCCTTGCTGTTGCAGCAGATGCCCGGGCAAAGACCCGAGATATCAGCGCCGGTCGAATTAAAAGGTGTAGCCTGATAAGCAGCTAGGCCTTACAAACTATGCTGCCTTATCGCATCTGTTGCGACCTGCAGATTTGGCCATGTACAGCGCTTCATCGGCCCTCGCCAGCATCGTTTCGAGATTTTCATCCCCGCGTCTGTGGCTCAATCCAATACTGATGGTGCAGTTGACCACGCTATTATCATCGGTTGTCACGGTCAGATTTTCGACCAACTCACGTAACCTTTCTGCCACCATATAAGCCTGGTCTTCGGTGGTCTCGGGCAGCAAGATGACAAATTCCTCGCCGCCGAAGCGGGCAAAAATATCAAAATCACGCAGATTGTCCTGGATGACCTTGGCGACATAGACCAGGACCATATCACCGGCTTTGTGGCCAAAGCCATCGTTGACCTTTTTAAAGTGATCCAAATCTATTAACAACAGGGATGGGTTGTGATTCGACCGGTTGGCACGCGCGAACTCGATATTGGCCTGGGCCATAAACGAACGCCGGTTATGCACCCCGGTCAGGTAATCGGTGTTCGCCAGCTCCTGCAATTTCTGTTGGAATTGATCTCGCTGCTTTTCATGACTGACAAAAATCAGGCGTACCAGAAGCGCCAGGATCAACGTGATCAGGACCAGGAATACGATGATCTTGGCCAGGTAGTCAGACAGTTGGGTATGCTCCCAACCGACCTGTAACAGCTGCTGCCCTGCTGGGTCGGCTAACACCAGATGGGTTAAATCATCTGCGTGAACGTCATTTTCAAGCAAGGCCAATGCCGGCAGTTTATACAGCTCAGCCAGGCTATCGATAAAATCCTGATCGATCAGCTTGGCAATCATCATATAAGAATTATCATCTCGCCTGATTTCGCTGGCCTCATCATGAAAATAATCGATACCGACCATGAATACCTGGCCGTTGTATTGCAGGTAACTCACGCTATTCGATTTATCCCCGGCTGAAAAACTCTCATTTTCCAGTAGATTCCGCAGCCCATTGTTTAACAATTGCTGAACATCTATTTCGGCATAATCACCATCGATGACCGCAAGCGCCGGCTGATGGTCGCCGCTGGCCGCCAATGCCATGCCAATACCGTAACTTTCATGCAGATAAAGCCCGGTATTAAGCTCCACCCAGTCCCGGTCGAGGTTTTGAATTTGCTTTTCATGGGCCTCGTCCCAGAAGGTGTATTCCTGCAATAAATCCTGCTGGCGCTGATGCTCGACCTCGAACGCAATGGCTATCCGCTGATAAAGATTTTCTTTTTGCGATTGATCGAGCACCTCGAAGGTATACAGCATCATCGAGATGACGCCGAACATCGTCAGTATCATCAGAGCCAGGATCGTGGGGAATACCGGTCCTGCCTCACCAAAATGGTTAACTTTTAGTCGCATGTATTGAATAGATTCCTGTGGCAATAACTCGAAAAATAGCTTATCTGGGCCTATCGGCAATAATTCATTTTTCTTTAAGATAGTTTAAATATGGCACGGAGGAATCGTATTCACGCTATGGACCAGAAAAATGATGGTCATGACTTTGGAGCCAAAGTCATTCAGCATCAGCTATTGTGAAGTTGACATACCTAGATGGCCTTGCGACCAATTGTTCGAGACCGTGGCCAGTTCTAAAATACGTTCTGCCGCTACCGGCTTACTCAGTAGAAAGCCCTGGATGACATCACATTTGTGCTCTTTCAAGATGCTGAGTTGATCCTGTCTTTCGATGCCCTCCGCAACCACTTTAAGTTTTAAAATATGGGCCATCGCAATTATCGCCGACACAATAGCAGCATCCTCGTCTTTTTTACCCAGATGATCGATAAAACTTTTATCGATCTTCAGCGTATCAATCGGGAAACGATGCAGATAACTGAGAGAAGAATAACCGGTACCAAAATCATCCAGGGCGATATTGACACCCAGGTCCTTGACTGCTTTCAGCTTTTCGGTTGCACTCTCCGGTTCGCACATGATTGTACTTTCGGTAATCTCAATGGCTAACTGACTGGCTTCGAGATCGTGTACGGTCAGTAGGGAACGGATCATCTTGGAAACATCCTGTCTGGCGAACTGAATATTGGAAATATTCACCGAGACCGGCAGGTCGTGCATACCTTGTTGTTGCCATGCTTGCATCTGGCGGCAGGCCTCATTCAGCACCCACTCACCAAGAGGAAGAATCAGACCCGTTTCCTCTGCCAGGGGGATAAACACCGCGGGTGAAATGATACCTGTGTCAGGAGCATTCCAGCGAACCAATGCCTCCATCCCGACCATCTGTCCACTCTCGATATCGTATTGTGGCTGATATTCCAGATACAGCTCATCATTTGCTATGGCCTTACGTAAATTGTTCTCCATTTCGAGTTTTTCATGAACTGCTCGGTTCATGGATTCGCGATAATACTGGTAGTTATTCTTGCCCTGTTCCTTGGCGTGATACATAGCGATATCCGCCATTTTCAATAGTTCATCCGGATCCTGTCCATCCAATGGAAATATCGTGATCCCCAGACTCGCGCCAATAAAAAATTCATGACCTTCAAGATCCATCGGTTCGGATAATTTTTCGATCAAGCGCCTGGCTACCGTACCCGGTGCAGAGTCGTTAACGATATCGGGTAACAACATGGTGAACTCATCGCCACCAAGACGTGCCAGCATGTTACCTGCCTGATCAAGCGTTACCGGCATTGGCATCATGTAGTCACTTTTCCTGAGTGCATGCGAAATACGCCTGGATACCTCTTGTAATAAAAGATCACCAATATGATGACCCAGGCTGTCATTGATGCGTTTAAAATCATCAATGTCCAGGAACATGATGGCGAACTCTTTTTCATTACGCCTGGAATATTCGATCAGGTGCTCCAGGTTCTCTCTGAACATCGCCCGGTTGGGTAGGCCGGTGAGACTATCGTGATAAGCCAGGTAACGAATCTGATCATCCGAGTGGCGTAGGCTTTCCGCCATCTTATCGACCGAGCCCGCGAGTTCACCGATCTCATCCATGTCATTCACATCGGATTTTATTTCCAGATTGCCCCTGGTGATTTCCCGGGTCACATTGGCAAGTTTATGGATACGCCGGATGACCAATCGATGTACCAGCAAGTAGACGAATACGGTTGTCGCGGCAATTGCCATGAATACCAGAAACAGGACGGTTAACGCCAAGCGGGAAGTGATTTCATTCAATTCATCGGCAGAGAAATTGGCGATGATATTAAAATTTGGCTGTGGTCGGGACACGCGCGAAAAGAAAGTGTATTCATCATATGATAATGAATCTCGTCGTCCCGGGGATTGTTCAGGCGCAGTGGTCAACTGTAATTGCCTGGTTTCCTTACTGACCTTTTGATCCAGCCAGCTTGGCTGGAACAGGCTGGAACCATCATCTGTTACCGCGACCAGGTGCCCCCGCTTTCCAATCACCTTGTTCTCGATGTACTGGCCAATATCATTTAAGGCAACCGTGAGCACAAGATATCCGCGGAGTTCGGCATGTCGCGCTAGCGGATCAAGGTGATGATCACTCAATACCAGTGGCTTTCCGACAAACAGAGATATCTCACCATTATCCGAATTATTGGTGATAGTGGTAAGTATCTCTTCACGCTTGGTTTCACCGAGTTGTCGAAACAGATCGCTGTCGGACTCATCTTCGCTCACGTTTTTGAGAAACATGTTGGTTCTGCGAATATCCTCACTGCCATCTGGCAGAAGTACCCGGATTTCGTAGTAATCCGGGTAGGCCTGCTGAAACCCCTGGAATACGCGCATTAGCGGCCCATGAAGCAGGCGATACCGCTGCCGTTTATCATCATTCAGGACGTATTTTTTCAGTACATTGTTGGTGGAAAAAAGTTCCACATTGGCAATGGCGGTGGAAACCTTGGTATTAAGTTGCGCGGCCAGCCGTTCGACATCCGCCTCCATTTCATTAAACTTGCTTTGTTCAGCAGCATGCCGGAACTCACCATATGCAATCCACCCCAATATGAGTAGCGGGATAATAATCAGGGGCAGCAGGAACAGCAGGATTTTCAGCGGTAACTTCATGATATAGAAAATCTATTACTGCAATAATTCAGACATGGCCGTGTTACGAATTTTCAGTACATCTATGGGAAGCTCGCGATAGAATTCCGATTTGCCGAGGATCTCAGCAGGTGGATAGATGATTTTATTATTGAGTATCTCAGCTGATAGCAACTTTTTGGCGGCTTTATTTGGAGTTGCATAATAGACATACTCCGCCAACTGGGCAGCATTGTCCGGTTCGTTGAGGAAATTGATAAAGTCAAAAGCGAGTTGCTTGTTGTCAGACTTTTTCATCACTGTCATGTAGTCAATCCAGATGTAACTACCCTCTTTTGGCGCAACGTAATCGATATTATCGTTATATTGCCCCACCATGATGGCATCACCACTGTAAAATAACGCCATAGCAATATCATCGCCTTTCACCAGCGCAGATTCCCGGTCCAGAGTTAAATAATTATAAGTCTTCACATAGGGCTTCTGTTTTTTCAACAGGTTAGCAGCGGCCTCATGTTCCTCTGGATCATCGCTGTTAAGCGAATATCCCAAAGCTTTCAAAGCGGCGCCAAACACATCTCGCACATCACTCGTCATGCTGATTTTTCCATGCAGGTAAGGTTCTGGCTGGAACATATCCATCCAGCTTTCTGGAGCCTCTTTCACCAGGTCTTTACGGTAGGCGATACCAACATCACCATAGAAATAGGGTACTGCATGGGTCTCGGCATCAGCAAAAGCGTTACGCATTCTCGGCATAATGTGCCTAAGATTGGGTATCTTCTGTGCGCTAATCGGTTCCAGCCAACCGGCTTCTTTGTAATCAGATATCACGATACCGTTAACTACCACTATATCGATCCCGGATGCATCAGTTGATACCATCATGTCATCCCGTGCGGCGCCGCTCTCATAAAAGATTTCGCTGATTTTGGCGTTGTACTGATGTTCAAATTTGTTGATCAGATCCGGATCGATATATTCAGACCAGTTCAAAATCACCAGTTCGTTTTTGCTATTTTCAGCACTGGCCTGGGCGCTAACAATCAACGGGAATAGAAATGGTAAAACCAGAAAAGGGAATGACAACATTCTGCCAAGTTGAGTGATCATGAGATGTTAACCTACCTTATATTTGAATATTTTATCCATTTAACGCCAAATTCAGGGGGATCTTTAGCAAGATATTCGGCTTGTATGAGTATAGAACAGCTATTTTGGTAATCTTCAACCGATCAAAGTAAACACAAGGGCCGCTACTGGGAATCTGAAACGATGCTTTGGTCCCGGCCCGAACTACTTTTGCCGACCCGGATCCCAATGCTTTCAATGATCACCTGAAGATGCTGGATGCGGTGAACTCGGGATTCCGCTGCTATGCCGCCAGGCGCCAGGGCTTTATCGATGCCCCCGCGGCCATTCCGGTTGTCGCAAGCAGGCTGCTTAGCGAGCAACACCCGGATGTCCGCAATGAATACACGTAAGCCATCTAGAGATTGCAGGTAAAATTGGCGAAAGGCCTAAACCTGCCCAAAGCCACGTGAAATAGCAGTTTCGACCTGGCGATACGTGACACTTGAGTCGATAAACTCACGCCTTTATTTATATAAAAACAATCAGGGTCTGGTTGTTGAATTTTTTCAAAATAAAAAACCTGATTACATAGCCTTGCCCTCTGCAGGGAAGATTCATAACCCTAAACCGCTACGGAATAACACCTGGAAGGCTGCCAGGTCGATTAAAATATCGAAATACCAGGGAACACTTCAAGTCAGAATCGGTCAATCTGAAGAGGCTCAAGGCTTTGAGTGGTTACAGATGTCTGGCCCTTTCTGTTACTGAAACACCCTGTTCATTCTCTTTTTACTTACAGGGCATCAGCCGGTACGGGAGAAAAATGCACAAACTGGAACAACTCAGGGGAATAAAAATGATTGTGGCCGATACTGGCGACATTGACTCTAGCGAACAATCTCGCCCCACCGATAACACTGAGCAAATACGCCAGGCATTGGATGGAATCATGAAATTTTTCGGCATCTGCTCAGGCCTGGTCGCAATGACCGTGATCGGCGCCACTCAAGCAAGCGCGGCAGAGTTGATACATGTTCGTCTGCAGGACCGGCTGGACCGTCCTCAAGATGGTTATTGCCTGGACATATTGGGCAACGCCCGTAATTTACGCGTAGATTTACCCCTTTTCGCCCACAATTGTAAAAGCGGTCCCACAGCTGACAGCAGTATGATATATACCCAGCAGGGTCAGCTTGTTTTTCCTGAAGCGAACGTCTGTGTTACTGCATTTGGCGTGAACACTACAGTGTTGTCCGGAACATCAGTGCTGTTGCGTCCCTGTGCCGAGCAAACGCCTTTTTTCAACAGCAGTAGCCTGCAGAGATTTGATTATCAGGCAAACGGTCAGTTTGAATTGCGTGGCTATGGATTGTGCCTGGCGGTGGGTGAGGAATCGTCCCGTACCTACTCACCCTTCGATCGCTGGCGCGTGTTATCCCTTGAATCCTGCGAAAAAATCTCGTTGCAATTTTCCGCCTGGGAAATGATTCAGCTCAACTGAAATATTAAGTTTCTGTCTTCAGCTGTCACCTGGATTGTGCGGCTCAATAAAGACGTTGTAAAAGTAGAGGCCCACACTGTGCGCGGGCCTTTACCTGTTCTTGGGATCGACTCTGGATCCTTAAACTTGTTTTAGGAGTTTAACGATTTCCTGAGGCTCCAGGCGCTGGGTATAGTCAGCATTGACGAAATCGAATTTGATAATCCCGTCCGATCCCACAATATAGGTGGCTGGTACCGGCAACAGAAATGTGTCGTCTCCGTTGTATGCAGGAATATCGAGTCCGGCGCCGAGGTAAATAGGACGTAATTCTTCGGCCAGACTGAACACCAGCCCCATCTGCTCGCTGACCGCATTACCGGCGTCACTGAGAATCTCGATACCGATGTTATGGCGAGTAGCGGTGTCCTGTGCATGATCAGGGGTTTCCGGAGACAGGCCCACCAGACGAGCACCGGCGGCTTCAATCTCAGGCAAGGCGTCAGCCAATGCCTTCATCTCGAAGTTGCAATAAGGGCACCAGCCGCCACGATAGATATTCAGCACGACCGGGGATTCGGCAAGAAAATCTGCGAAGCGACGCATTTCACCGTGTTGGTTGGGCAGACTGAAATCGGGTAGGCGGTCGCCGGTGCGCAGGACTTTATTCTCAATACCTGATTCCTTGAGCTCGGACGTGGCCCTGGCCATGGTCTCAAGTACCTCGGCTGGCATCTTTTCTTTCTTGGCGGCGTTGTATTCATCGATTGCGGATTGCAGATTTTGCATGTTTAGCTCCTATTGGTTGGTTTTACAGCAGTTATTGAATGAACGTTCATGAATCCTAATTATTATTGAACAAACATTCAAGTATTTATTTGAATAATCGTTCAAAAACTTTAGAATAGGCACAACGAACCCTGACAACAGTGGAATCCACATGGCAAGACCAGCACAATTCGATCGTGGCGAGATTTTGGACAAGGCTATGCAGGCCTTCTGGGAGCATGGCTATTGCGCAACCAGCATGGCTAACCTGGTGGAAACGACTGATCTCAAGCCGGGCAGTCTTTATGCAGCGTTTGAATCGAAGCAGGGGCTGTTCCTCGCCACCCTGGATCGCTATGGAGCGGGTAGCACAGAAAAGCTGCGGCAACACCTGGAAGGTGCTGATTCTCCCCTCAGGGCCATTGAAACCTATTTTGACCAACTGGTAGAAAGGATCGAAACCCAGTCCGAGCAGACTAGCTGTTTCCTGGTTAATACCGTGCTGGAACTGTCCCGGCGCGACAGCGAGGTTCGAGAGCATATCAATAAGCACTTCGCGCAGATCGAATCTATTTTTGTCACTGCATTGGAGCATGCCCGAGCCAAGGGTGAGTTAGGGACTGATACCGATTGTGAGGCGTTAGCAGCGTTTCTGATGAACAATATCTGGGGCCTTCGAGTGCTGGCCGGGACCCAGCCAACACCGGGCAGAGCGCAGCAGGTCGCTGGGTTTGTGAAGCAGGCGCTCAGGCAATAACCCCGGTTTAGCAAACTGACCTTTTTCTGTTTCGACACATTCATTATGAGGGATTTAGACCGCCCTCCAAATTCTGCTTACTTTGATACCGGCCGTGAAGAGCTCTTTAAGATTAACCAGTGGGTAACCTGATGGCATTAGATGACTATCCGATGTGGCGGAAACCACAGCACCACCATGATATTGACGATGTCCATGACCATGTGCACTGGACTGAGTTGTTTTACGATTTGATCCATGTGGTGACAATTTTCCTGTTAGGTAATTATTTGTCGCAACATCTGGACGTACAGGGTTTTCTCATTTTTACCGCGGCTTTCATAGCGCTGTGGTACGCCTGGGGTGAGTTGAGTATTTTCAACTCGATATATGTCAGTACCGATGTATGGCACCGGATCATCATGTCCGTAATGATCTGCACGGTGATGTTCATGGCGGCCGCAATACCCGCCATTGACGGGGGAGGTTGGACCTTTTTCGCCATTGGGTTCGCCGCCAATCGCCTGATGCTTGCGGCGCTGTATTTCAGAGCCCGGAGAGCCAATGCCGCCAGCAGTTCAATGTGTCTGGAGCAGGTGCGTAATTTCAGTGTTTTCGCGGTGGTATTTGCCGTTACCGCCTTCCTGCCCAAGCCATATGCCTATTGGGCGTTTGCCGCCGCCATGGTCGCTACCCAGTCGGTGTACATGATCCCGAGGATTTCAGTATTGCGCTTCGAGCGGTTTGCCCCACGCATGGGACACATGGCGGAGCGCTTCGCGTTACTGACCCTGATTGTGCTCGGTGAGGGCTTCTTCAAGCTGGTAGTAACCCTGTCTCAAATAGGTATCTATGCCGTCTCACCAGATGTGCTGGTCAATTTCGTGATTGGTGGTATAGCCATGTTTGTCATGTGTTGGATGTATTTTGACTTTGTCGGTAATGGAAAACCGAAAGATGGCACGCT
>JASJBV010000010.1 GCA_030066335.1 Gammaproteobacteria bacterium | reverse complement strand
ACCCGGATATGCCCGGAATCCTGGTTGGCCACGATGACCGCTTTGCCATCGGGCGTGATCGCGAAATGGCGCGGAAACTTCCCCCCGGTCGGCACCAGCCCGCTGCGTTGCAGCCGGCCATCTGCCAGCACCCTGAATATCGCCAGCGAGTCGTCGCCGCGGTTGGATACATAGAGAAAACGGGCATCTGGCGATAGCTTGATCTCGGACACGTAACTGACGTGGTCTCGGTTGTCGACCGTTGATTCGTACTGCACGGGGATCAGGCGTGGTTTTATCGCACTGGGTTCGCTGGCGTCGAGTACGGCCACGCAGACGGTGTTGAACAATTCATTGGAGACGTAACAGATATCCAGCTCGGGATGCATTGCCATGTGGCGCGGTCCGGAGCCGGCTTCGAAGTCGATATGGGTCTGGCGGGTCAGCTGTCTGGTCTGGGCATCCCAGCCGTACTGGAACACCGCGTTCTCGCCGAGATCCGGAATAAATACCCAGTGATGCCAGAAGTGGGCGCAATGCGCATGGGGACCGACCTGGCGGTTACCCCAGTGGTCTTCGCGGTCGGTGACCTGGCGCCACTCTCCTTCAGGCCGGTAATACTGTTTGAAGCTCTGGGTGATGGCACCCAGCTTGCCCTCCGCATCGACCTCGCAGACATCGATGATGGCATCCCAGTAGTTGATGACGATGGCTGTATCCATGCTGGGAGCCAGGGCCAGGTAGCAGGTTGAGCGTCCGGAAGCCTTGAACTGATCGCGGTAGGTCAGCGATCCATCCGGGTTGATGGCATAACGCACCACATCGCCCTCGTCCTGGATGGTTTCCAGGATCGCGTACAGCGACTGGCCGTTAGGGTGGGGGATGAGCACCGCCGGATTCAGCGACTCGTAGGTTTGATTCAGAGCCAGTTTCCCCGCCCGGTCGAGGGTCATGGCATAGATACCCTTGCCGGGAATGGGTGCGTAGGGCTGGTGGGCGAGTGCGTCGAGGTCGCTGTAGGTGCCCACGAACAGTTTGTAATCTGTATCCAGCATCGGGTTTTCTCCAGGTCGTTGGTTAACGATTTATGGTTTGCTCAGCTTGTTGGTTGAATGATGTTGGCGCTAACATTTTTATCCGAAAAGACTCCAACCAGGGCTTAAAAAGACAGTTGCACCTTCATCGATTGTTGCCGGTCATTGGCCGTCTCGAATGCCGCCACCGCATCTTCTACCGGAAACACCCCGGTCAATAGTGGGTCCAGGGGAATCCGCTGGTCACTGATCAACTGCACCGCCCAGAAAAATTCTTCGTGAAAGCGAAAATTGCCCAGCATGTTGATTTCCTTGGCCACTAACTGGTTGAGGGGGAGGGTGACGTCGCCGCCCAGGCCCAGCAGCACCAGGGTGCCGCGTGGGCGCAACACATTGAGCGCTGAGCGCAGGGCCTGCTCGTTTCCGGATGCCTCGACCACCGCATCGAAGTAGCCCTTGTCGGCGCTGTAGCTGTCGAGTTCCGCGGCGTTGCTCGCCACGTTGATGGTCTTGTCCGCGCCCACCGCCTGTGCGCGCTCGAGGGCGTTGTCGACAACATCGGTGGCGACCACTTCCAGCGCACCGTGCATTTTCGCTGCCGCCACCACCAGGGCGCCGATCGGTCCGGTGCCGGTGACCAGTACCCGTTTGCCGATCAGCTTGCCCAGTTTGTTGACCGCGGCCAGGGCCACGGCCAGGGGTTCGGCAAATGCAGCATGCTGGGGGGATGTGCCCGCGGCCAGCTTTACGCATTGGTTGGCCTCGACCACCAGTTCCTGACTGAAGGCCCCCTGCACATGCGGGAAACGCATGGCACTGCCGTAATAGCGCATGTCCAGGCACTGGTTATACATGGCTTCCCGGCAAAATTTACACTGACCGCAGGGGCGGCTGGGATTGATCGCCACCAGGTCACCAACCGCCAGGCCGGTCACCTCATCACCCAGCGCGGAAATATGGCCGGCGATTTCATGCCCCAGGATCATTGGTTCGCGGATACGGATATCGCCGAATCCACCATTGTTGTAGTAATGCAGATCCGATCCGCAAATGCCCCCGGCTTCGACCCTGATCAATACCTGGTTGTTGCCGGCAACCGGGGATGGCTGATCTTCAACCCGGACATCCTTGGGTCCATGGCAAACGATTGATTTCATGTCGGTTCCTCCCAGCGGATAAGGTGGAATTAGCTCTATTGAAACGGGCATAGAGTTAACGTATTATGTTAGCGCTAACATAACATAGTTTTTTGCCAGTTTCATCATTTTTAACAGGAGGTCTCATGAGCTATAACCAACTTTTTGATTTGACCGGAAAGCGCGCGCTGGTTACCGGATCGGGACAGGGAATAGGCTTTGAGCTCGCGCGTGGACTGGCCAGCGCCGGTGCCGAGATCATCGTCAATGATATCGATGAAGAGAGGCTGACGAAGGCCGCCCAGAGCCTGCGCGATGAAGGTGCCAAGGTTTATGAACTGGCTTTCGATGTGACGGATGCGCAGCAGGTGAACGACTCGGTGAATGGCTTTGAAGCGGACATCGGGGCGATCGATATCCTGGTTAATAATGCCGGGATGCAATATCGCACAGCACTGGAGGACTTTCCGGTTGATCGTTTCGATTTCATGATGCGGCTCAATATCAATTCGGTATTTTATGTTGGCCAGGCAGTGGCCAAACATATGATCGAACGCGGCTCGGGCAAGATCGTCAATATCTGTTCTGTGCAAACTGCGTTGGCCCGGCCTTCGATTGCACCCTACACCGCTTCCAAGGGTGCGGTAGCCAACCTGACCAAGGGTATGGCGACTGACTGGGCCAGGCATGGTCTGCAGGTCAATGGCCTGGCGCCGGGCTATTTCAAAACCGAGCTGACCTCAGCCCTGGTCGCCGATGAAGAATTCACCGCCTGGCTAAGTGCCCGCACTCCCGCCGGCCGCTGGGGAGAGGTGAGTGAGTTGGTTGGGGCCTGCATCTTCCTGAGCTCTGCTGCTTCGAGTTTTGTTAACGGACACGTCTTGTTCATCGATGGCGGCATTACCTGTTCAGTTTGAGCGACGACCACTGGTCGTGGTGATGGGCGTTTCGGGCTGTGGAAAGTCCACGATAGGTGTTGCCCTTGCGCAACATTGGGACCTGCCATTCCTCGATGCGGATGACTATCATCCGGCGAGTAATGTCGACAAGATGTCGAAAGCTATTCCGTTGACCGATGAGGACCGTTGGCCCTGGTTGCAATCTTTGTCGCAGGCGATGGTCGCAGCAGCGGACCAGGCGGGTGGAGTGGTCGCCACCTGTTCAGCCCTCAAGCGCAAGTACCGGGAGTATATTCTGCAACAGGTCGATCGGCCGCTGCTGTTTGTTTTTCTCGAAGGTGACCGCGAAACCCTGTTCGCCCGGATGCAACAACGCAGTGATCATTATATGCCGCCAAGCTTGCTGGACAGTCAGCTGGCTGATCTGGAACGTCCGCATGCCGATGAGCCGGCGGCGACGTTTTCGGTGGATAAGCCTGTCGGTGAACTGGTGGAAGAGATAGTTGGCCGGCTTGATGCTAGGCAACAGAATTGATCGCTATGGTTAATTTTATAAAGCAAAAAGCCGGGAAGCCCCCGGCTTTTTTTACTGGCTTTTGAACTAGCCCTTGACCGCCCCGGCCGTCATGCCGGTGATGATCTGCCTCGACGCAAACAGGGTGAAAATAATCGGCGGTATCGCCAGCAACATCCCAGTCGCCATGATCACGCCCCATTCCACATTGAATTCCGACATGTTGTTGACGATCAGGATCGGCACGGTCTTGGTATCGCGGTCGGACAGGGCCGATGCCAGCAGGTATTCATTCCAGGCGATACGGAAGGTGAAGATCGCCGCGGCCGCGAGGCCGGGTTTGATCAACGGCAACACGACCTTGAAGAAGACCTGGAACGAGCCGGCGCCATCCATCCGTGCAGCTTCTTCCAGTTGCCGCGGTACCTGCACGATGAAGCTTTGCAGAATCCAGATCACGAACGGCAGGTTCATCGCGATATACACCAGGATAATCCCGGAGTGGGTACCGGCCAGGCAGACATCACCGCGACCACCGAAGGTATCGCGGATGATTTCTCCGACCCAGGTCTCCCTGCCGATACAGAATTCGTTGTTCCACAGGCCGAAAACGGGTACCAGTAACACCGCGGGTGGCACCATGCGCACCATCAGCGTGGTGCCGGATACCGTATCGCGTCCCATGAAGCGGAAGCGCACCAGCGCGTAGGCCGCCATGCAGCCGATGATCAGGGTCAGCACGGTCGAGATCAGGGTAATGATGATCGAATTGATAAATGCGCCGCCGAACTTCAGTGAGCAGTAATCGAGATGATCGAGTTCGTAGGGCAGGATGTCACACAGCGCGGTTTCGTAGTTCTGGATGGTCGGTAGAAACAGCAGTCCGGTGGTGCCGGAGATAATATCGACATCCAGCTTGAATGAGTTGATGAACATCAACGCGATCGGTCCTACCGACATGAACACCAGGGTAAAGATCACCGCGTAAAACGCGGGGTGTTGACGTTCGTAGGTGGTATCTGGATGTGCCATCAGCCTTTCTCCGCCTCAACGGCTCTGCGCTGCCGTTCCGCTTTCATCTCCTGCAACTTGTTGAACGCCAGCATGATAATGGTCAGGATCAACAACAGCATCAGCAGGTAATTCGACATTGCCGCCGCGACCCCGAGTTCGCGAAACTCGGTGGCGGTCCGCGATATGCGCAGGGCCAGGATCTCGGTGGACAGGCCCGGGCCACCCTCGGTCATGACCAGGATAACCTCGAGCACCTTGAACGCATCGATCAGGCGTAACAGGCAGGTGACGATCAGCACCGGCATCATCAGCGGGATCTTGATATAGATAATCTGCTGCCAGCCACTGGCGCCATCGATCCGCGCGGCCTCGAGCGCTGACCGCGGCAGCGATTGCAATGCGGCCAGGGACAGGATGAAGATGAATGGCGTCCACTGCCAGATATCGGCAATAATCACCGACAGCAAGGCATGCTGGCCCAACCAGTCCACCGAGCCCAGGCCGATTTTTTCCAGGGTCTGATTGAAGATACCGATGGATGGATGGTACATGTAGCGCCAGATCAGACCGACCACCACCGGTGCGATCATCATCGGCAGGATGAACATGGTACGCAGTACCGACATGCCGCGCAGGTTGCGATCGAGCAGCAGGGCGAGTCCGACGCCGACGATCATTTCCACGAACACGACGGTGATCGCGAATTTAAGCGTGACGATCAGACTCTCGTGGAAATTGGGGTCATTCCACAGGGAAATGTAGTTACCCAGCCCGATGAATGAGGTCTCACCAATCGATTGACTTGGATCCCAGTCCCGAAAGCTGCCGAACACCATGTATCCGAGCGGATACAACAGCGCGATCACCATGATCACCAATGCCGGCGCGAGGAAAATGTAGGGTGTCAGTCGGTTAATCGTTGAGTAACTCATCGGTCACTGGACCTTACAGTCGGTTTATTGGTTGTTAATACGAGGGGCAGGCATAATGCCTGACCCTCAGCCCGATTTAGCTATGGATTTACTGCCAGGTGTAATAGCCGGCCTCTTGCATGATCTTGCGCGTACGCTCAGCCACACCGTCAAGTGCTACCTTGGTATCCAGCCCTTCGGTCAACACTTTTGACAGACTGGTACCGATATCGGCGTTGATTTTGCCCCAGACCGGGATAATTGGGCGCCAGTCGGGGTCGGCATGTTTCAGCGCCTCACCGAAAGTCCGCATATGCGGGAATTTCTTGTTGACGTCGGCATCATCGTGGGTGGAGAACCGCGAGGGGTTACCGCCGGCCAGGGCGACGAGTTTGTCCCCTTTTTTCGAGGTCAGCCATTGCATCAGCAGGAAGGCGGCTTCCTTGTTGGCCGCATTCTTCGGGATGCCGATACCGAAACCACCGGTCTGGCTGCCGCGGCGCACGCCCATAGGATGCATCGCCCAGCCGACCTTGCCGACCACCTTGGACTTTTTCGGGTCGTTGATCTGGCCGGCGACGACGGTGGTATCCAGGAACATCGCGGTATCACCATTGAGGAAGGAACCCAGCGCCTCACCGAAACCGAAGGTGGCCGCACCCTTGGGGCCGCAGTCGACAATGGTCTTCAACGCATTGGCTGCCTTGATCCCTTCCGCGTTGTTGATGATCGGGTTCCACTGGTCATCGAAGATGCGGCCGCCCAGTGGCGCCAGGTGCAACAGGAAGGCATGGCTGGCATGGTGACCCGATGCAGCGCGTGAACTCAAACCGCCCATGCCTGGCTCCAGCTGGGGAATCTTACAGGCTGTCTCCAATAACTCATCATAGTTGGTCGGTACCTTGAGGCCATGCTTGTCGAAGATGTCCTTGCGGTAGCCGAGGATCGAGGTTTCCGAACCGTAGGGGACCCCGAACAGGGAGCCGGTCTTGCCTTCCAGGTAACCCTTGTTACCGCCGGCAAAGCCGATGTTGTAGACATAGCCATCGATCAGGTCATCGGCATCATAATTGGGATCCGCCAGCTTCGGGTTCATGAAATAACGCGCCAGGTTTTCCAGTTGGTCGGCGTAGACATAATCCGCCTTGGAGAAAACCACGTAGGCGATCAGGTCATAATCGCCTTCATCCTGACCCAGTTCCAGGGTCTGGCGTTCACGCATTTTCAGGTAGGGCAGCTGGTCGACCTCGACTTCGATCCCGGTTTCTTTGGTGAATTCCGGCAGAATCTTCATGACCGCGTTGTAATGCGGATGGGCCGGGAAATTGACGACCAGGGTCGTGCCCTTATAGGCGTCGTATGGGCTGGCAAACGCCTGAGTGGCGAGCATCAAACATGCGACTGCTGCCATCCCTATTGATTTTATTGATTTATACATGGTTTCCTCCGGTTTGTTACTGGTTGGTTGTTGCAACATCCGCAAGTCATGGAATTGCCCGATCGTCGGATGGGTTAAACAGGTGGATATCCTCGAGCGATACCCTGAAGTTCAGTTCTTCACCCAGGGTGATGGGGGTGTCCGATTTCAATTCGACCATCACCTTCTGCTCACCACTATGCGAGATCAGCACCGACTGGGCACCGATGTATTCGGCGATGTCGACCTGCAAGGACAAGGATTCATCGGCATGCGCGGCCGCATCGTACTCCAGGTCGGATGGCCGAATACCCAGGCAGATTTCTTGCAAGGGATAGTCGGTCAAGCGCTGTAGGGTGGCATCGTCGCAGCGCAGGGAAAAGTTGTGCCCGGTCAGGTAAGTGTCATCACCCTTGCTTTCGATGACCGCATCGAGGAAATTCATCGGTGGGGTGCCGAGAAAGCCGGCAACAAACTTGTTGACCGGGGTTTTGAACAGGGTTTCCGGTTTGCCCTCCTGCTGGATGTGACCGTCGTGCATGACCACGATGCGGTCGGCCAGGGTCATCGCCTCGATCTGGTCATGGGTCACGTAAATCATATTCTTATGCACGCGCTGACGCATCATCGCGAGTTCGGCCCGCATCTGGGTACGTAATTTGGCATCCAGGTTGGATAGCGGTTCGTCGAACAGAAAGGTCGAACTGTCGCGGGTCAGGGCGCGGCCCATCGCCACCCGTTGGCGTTGGCCACCGGATAGTTCGGCGGGTTTACGATGCAGATATTCGGTCAGGCCCAGCATCTCGGCGACCTCGTGTACCTTCTTGTCGATTTCCGCGCGCGGTCTTTTTTGCAGACGCAGGGCAAACGACATGTTCTTGGCCACATCCATGTGCGGGTAGAGGGCATAGTCCTGGAATACCATGGCCAGGTCACGATCCTTGGGCTCCAGGTGACTAATGGGTTTATCGTTGATGTAGATCTCGCCATCGGAAACGGTTTCCAGTCCGGCGATCATGCGTAGGGTGGTGGATTTGCCGCAGCCGGAGGGTCCGACCAGGACGGTAAATTCGGCATCATCCATTTCCAGATCGATGCCATGCAGGACCTCGAAGTTGCCATATCTCTTGGTTAAACCATCTAATCTGATCTTTGGCATATTGTCTTTTCCTTATTTTTGCTGGGCCCAGACATGGAATGTTAGCGTTAACATTTTGAAAATCATAATACGCTCTTTAGGTAAATGTTCAAGAAAAAATACCCCATTTTTCTTAATACAGGTCAAACCGGTTACTATTTTTTTGTTTTCGGGCATCGGCCAAGTTTAACCAGCAAGATTTCGCGGTCTGCGGTTGCTTTTGCGGTACTATTCAAGCACACAAAGCGGCAAGATTGAATATACCTATGCAAAGTTATAACGGGGTTATCCTGGATGAGGCCAGTTTTAACCGAGATGACCTCGATTTGCGCGGATTACTGTGCAGGCTCGAGCACTGGCAGCGTTATCCGGATACCGAGCACAGCCAGCGCGAGCAGCGCCTGCAAGGTGCCGCGGTGGCGGTGGCCAACCGGGTGGTGTTCGATCGCGGCCTGCTGCAACAACTGGATGCGCTGGAACTGATCCTGTTAACCGCGACCGGTACCGACAAGGTGGATATGGACTATTGCCGGGAGCGGGACATTACGGTGATGCCGGTCAGTGATTACTGCACGGCCTCGGTGGCGCAGCATGTGTTCTCGCTGCTGTTGGCCTTGACCACCAGGTTGATCCCGTATCAACAGGCCACTCGCGCCAAACGCTGGCTAGCCGGCTCCGCTTTTTCCAGTCTGGAGTACCCGATCCATGAACTGCAGGGCCAGACCCTGGGCCTGGTCGGTTACGGGGCGTTGGCCAGGGGGGTCGAACAGATCGCGCGGGCGTTCGGCATGCGGATCCTGATTGCGGAACGTGCCGGGGCCAGCCAGGTCCGGCCCGGCAGGATGGATCTGTATGAACTGTTGCCCGAGGTGGATGTGCTGAGCCTGCATTGCCCGCTGACCGACGAAACTCGGCATCTGATCGGTAACCGGGAATTCGATTTAATGAAACCCAGCGCGATGATCATCAATACCGCGCGTGGCGCGGTGATTAACAATGCCGAGCTGGCCAACGCGCTCAGACAGGGCAAAATTGCCGCCGCCGGTCTGGATGTGCTGGATAACGAACCGCCGCCGGCGGAGCATCCGTTGTTGGCTCCCGATGTACCGAACCTGATCGTCACCCCACATATCGCCTGGGCCAGCGTGGAGGCCCGTCAGAGGGTCATCGATCAGGTCGCGGATAACCTGAGGCAGTGGCTCGATCGGCAGGCTTAGGGGGAGCGCCTGCAAAGATTCGACCTTGTAGTTGCATTAGCCTTCTTGCCAGGTCAGACAACATACCCCGGAATATACAGCCGCTCGGCTAACCCGTATAAATTGTCACCCGGTTTCGTCCCCCGGTTTTCGACTCATACAGCGCGCTGTCTGCCCGCGACATGGCAAGCTCCAGGGAGTCTGTTGATTCGATACTGGTGACCCCGAAGCTGCAGGTCACAGATACCGCGTCACTGATCGGAGTGTTGGCTATTCTGTGACGTAATCTCTCTGCTACCTTTTCGGCCCCAGGCAGGCCGGTTTCAGGTAGGGCGATACAAAATTCCTCACCACCCATCCGGCCGATCAAATCTATGTTATCGCGCAGACAAAGCGCCATCGTTGCGGTGACATTGCGCAGTGCCTCGTCTCCCATGTGATGGCCATAATTATCATTTACCTGTTTGAAATGATCGATGTCACACATGATCAGAGATAAAGGGTGCTGATAGCGTTTGGCTCGTTGCAACTCCGCTTCCGCGCGTTTCAGAAAATAGCGCCGGTTAGGGATACCCGTCAGGGTGTCCTGATTAGCCATTTTCCGCAATTGCTCCTGCAGCCCACGCGATTTTTCGATTTCCCCCTCCAGTTGTTCTCGAACCAGGGCCTCCTTACGCACCAGGTCTTCAGCGGCAGCACGCTGACGGTCGATCTGGAAATTGGTTTTTTCCAGTTCTTTTTGTTTTTGCGCAAGCTTTTGCTGGGATTCAACCCGCTCGGTCACATCAATTTCAATCGCCATAAACTGCTGCAATTCTGCGTTGTCATCGAATCGCGGAAAGATACTTATCATCACCCAGTAGGGCTCTCCAAGCTTGGAGTAGTTGAGAATTTCAACCGTGATCGGCTCACGCGAGTTAACCGCTTGTCCCAATTTACGCGCGGTTTCCGCATCGGTGTCCGGACCCTGCAATAAGGCACCCGGTTTAAGGCCTTTCATCTCTTCCAGCGAATAGCCGGTCAAGGTTTCACAGGCCTGATTTACCCAGATGACTCTGCCGCTCGCATCGGTAATGATGATGGCTTCCGGCGACTCATTGACCAGGTAACTCCACATCAAGCTTTGTTCCTGGTTATCGATCTGGTCAGAGATATCCTGAAACACCCCAAACAACACCGTGCTGATGCCATTTTCACTGTGGACCAGGCCGCGTGACAAGACCTGGCGCACACTGCCGTCCGGTCGTACAACCCTGGCCTGGAAACTGAAAGGTTCACCGCTGCCCATGCTGCGTTCCACCACGCTGGATACGCGCTCCCTGTCATCGGGATGGTAAAAATCCAGGGCATTATCGAGGTTAGGCCTGATTTCACCGGGTTCAAATCCATGGATTCGATAAACCTCGTCGGACCAGTACAAGTCATGGTCTATCAGGTCAAGGCGCCAGTGACCAATACTGGCGATAGAGGAGGCGGCTTCCAGCAGCTTCTGCGATTCCAGCAGGTAATTCAGCCGTTCAGATTCCACGGAGATATCCTGAATCAGCCCGATCAACTTGACTACTTTTCCCTGGTCATCGGTATTGGGCTGTCCGCTGGTACGAATCAGCTTGGATCCGCCGCTACGGGTTTTGATTTTCAGCTCCAGGTGGTAAGGCGAGCCTTGCTTGATCGCGAGATCTACGCACTTGATGAATTCAGCCCGATCTGTCTCTGCGATAGAGCTTTCGATAAACTCGAGACTGAGTTCTATTTCACCCGGTTGGTAGCCCAGGATGGCATACACCTGGTCCGACCAGGTGATCCGATTCGTGGCCAGATCGTGGTGCCAATAGCCGATCCCCAGGATGTTTTCAGCGGATGCCAGAACATCCTTTGCATCTGCTGAGCTGAACATAGTTGTTATTGTCATTTGCTTTTGTTGTCGGAATCGAACGGGCTTGAAAAAAACCTCAGATCAGCTTCCATTTATAGAATGTTTGTTGTTGTATGCATGAGGTAAACCATCACCTGCTGCCCCTTCATCAATGATAGCCCTAAACTGGAGTGTTTCAGAGACTTTCCACTTTACCGTAAAACATCGCGCCCTGATTGTGCTGAATCGATCCTTTGCCCTGGCCCGCTGAACCAGCAGTTGTCGGATCGGCAGACACAGGGTGGTTGAAGTAACGAGCCTAAGGTCCGATGGATCGCGATGATAAAACTCACCTATCCTGCTTTGTGGATTTGTTTATACAAATTTTGGACAAACCAATAGGGTTAATCCGTTGAGTATGCACAACGCCTGCCTGATAGGCTGCATAAGTTCCTGCAATGGTTGAGTATTCTTTCGATAGTAAGAATAAATCAGATCCCGATTGAATTTTATTCTTGCAAGCATATCTAACAAATGTCTTAGACAAAATATGGATCTAGTCAGAAATTCTGCACCCAGCGTAGAAAGCTTTGGCGTGACGCTGGAGGGATCTTAGTTCTGTCCAAACTTTATCTAAGACCGTTTGAGTTTGGCGCAAAGACTTGAGCTTTTGCCCATGCATCTTTGCCGATTTTTAGATTTTACCAATGGAGTCTTTTATGAAAAACCAAAAAACCGACAATGCGCGTCGTTCTTTCCTTAAAGGCATCGCCGCCATCCCTGTCGTGTCAATCGCCGGGTTTCAAACCGCGGCCCAGGCGGGTGGCCACGGTACGATGCTATCCGTGGATGATCCTACCGCTAAAGCCCTGGGCTATGTCGAAACCAGTGTGGTCGCGGGCAAGAACTGTGCTAACTGCAATCTTTATACCGGTGCGGTCGGCTCAACCAAGGGGCCCTGTGCTATTTTTCCGGGCAAGATGGTGACGGCTGCCGGTTACTGCAATTCCTGGATCCCCAAGATGTAATCACGGTTTGCGTACCGGATTGGGATCTCGGTTTTTTGTCTCATCCCAATCCGGTGTTTCCTCCGGGGATATTGCAGAGTGCTAAATCCATTGAATCTATCGAGCGCGGACAAATCCAGAATTATTGAGATGGCTTGGGAAGACAGAACACCATTCGAAGCTATCGAGTTCCAATTCGGTTTGAATGAGCGACAGCTCGTTGCTTTCATGCGCCGATCTCTGCAACCGCATAGTTTTAAATTGTGGCGCCGTCGGGTTAACGGTCGAACGACCAAGCACACCAGGCTGCGCAGCGTAAATGTGAGCAGAGCCTACTGTCCATCGCAATACAAGCAGCGATGATGCGACAGTGCTGATGAACCTGCTAGGCCGATGCCTGGTCTTATCTTCAAACATACTAGAGGACATGAACAGATGACCAAAGACTACAATCCGCCGCGGCGTGTCGGTATTTTTGGTGGTACCGGTTACGTCGGCAGCTACCTGGTCGATGCCCTGCTGGTTAACAATATGCACCCGGTATTGCTGGTGCGACCCGGCAGTGAAGATCGCGTCGAGTACGCTAACCGCTGTACTATCGTCAGTGGGGATATCGATGACCAGGACGCGATCAACCAGGTCGCCGCGCAGAGCGACGCGCTGATTTATAACATCGGTATCCTGCGCGAGTTTCCGCGCCGCGGAATCACCTTCGAGCGACTGCAATACAGCGCCGCCTGCCAGACCATGGATGCCGCGGTCGACAAGGGAGTCAGCCGCTTTCTGCTGATGAGCGCCAATGGTGTCAAGGCGGATGGTACTGCTTATCAAAGCAGTAAATACCGTGCCGAGTCCTACCTCAAGAATCTTGATCTGGACTGGACGATACTGCGCCCGTCGGTGCTGTTTGGCGACCCGCACGGAAGGATGGAATTCGCGACCCAACTGGCGACAGAAATAATCGATGCCCCGTTACCTGCGCCGTTGTTTCATCGCGGCCTGCTGCCGTTCGATGCGGGCAGTTTTCTGATGTCACCGGTGCATGTGACCGATGTGGCCGCGGCCTTCGTCAAAGCCCTGCAGAACCCGCAGACGATCGGGCAGACCTTGCACCTCGGCGGCCCGGAGCGTATCAGCTGGAAGGATATCCTGAAGCGCCTGGCGGCGGCCAAGGGCCGCAGTAAACTGATGCTGCCGGCGCCCGCCCTCGGGGTCGCGGCTGCCGCGGCGCTGCTCGAGCGTTTCGAATCCTTCCCGATCACGCGCGACCAGATTCGGATGCTGCTCGAAGGCAACGCCTGTGCCGCGGACGATCTTGAGCGTCTTGGTATCGAGCCGCGACCGTTCACCGTCGATGAGTTGCACTACCTCGCGCTACCCGCGGGGGAACGTGCTGCAACCTGATGACTAACCATTGGTATTGACGTGATGTTGCCCAAAAAACAAATCCCCGGTCCCGGCCAGGAATCGGTCTGGGATTACCCGCGGCCGCCGGCGCTGCGCCGCTGCGCCAAGCGGGTCAGGATCCTGCTCGACGGTAAAACCATCGCTGATACCCGTGCTGCGCTGTGCGTGCTGGAAACCAGTCATCCCCCCGGCTACTACCTGCCGCCGGAGGATATCGCGATGGATTTGCTGCATCCGGCCAGCGGCAACAGCTTTTGCGAGTGGAAGGGTATCGCCACCTACTACGATATCGAGCACGCCGGCGGTGTCCATCGCGCTGCCGCCTGGACCTATCTGGAACCCACCCCTCGTTATGCCGAGCTCGCACGGTACGTTGCCTTCTACCCGCGGTTGATGGACGCCTGTTATGTCGGCGAGGAAAAGGTCCGACCGCAGCCGGGGCAATTTTATGGGGGCTGGATCACGGCCGACCTGGCCGGTCCGTTCAAGGGTGAACCCGGCAGCGCCGGCTGGTAGTCAATCGCCTGCGGTCGGGTCCGCGACCTCAGCGGCAACGCTCAATCCGGGACAGCAGCGCTAGTCGAATCGATAAATCCGATTCTGCGCGCAAACTTGTCGACGCCGCTGGTCAGCCCTATATGATTAGCACATGCAGATGCAGTTCCGGTCTGCCCACAGAATCTGCCCAGGAGGATAATAACGTGACTGAATTTTTTTACGAGTATGGCCTGTTCGCGGCCAAGCTCGGTACTTTCGTGTTCGCGATACTGTTGATCATCGCGGTGTCGGCACTGGCTAGTCGTCGGATCAAAAAATCCAGGAAAGGCCATATCGAGACCAGCAAGATCAATGACGAGATCGATGCGATGCGGTTTGCCCTCGATGCCGGGGTGTCCGATCCGGAGCATTTCAAACTGCATCTGAAACAGAAACACAAGCGTAAGAAGCTGGAACGCAAGACCCGGCTAAAAAAGCTTAAACAGGCCATGCGCGATGGGTCAGCCAGTGCCAGTGACGCTAAAGCCAAAAAACGGGTTTTTGTGCTTGATTTCAACGGTGATATCCGCGCCGCGGCGGTTTCCGGCCTGCGCCGCGAGATAACCGCGGTGTTATCCATGGCCCGGCCCAAAGACGAGGTGCTGGTCCGCCTCGAAAGTCGCGGCGGCATGGTCCATGCCTACGGGCTGGCCGCTTCCCAATTGCAGCGCATCAAGCAACAGGAGATTGGATTGACCGTCTGTGTCGACAAGGTTGCAGCCAGCGGCGGTTACATGATGGCCTGCGTGGCGGACAAAATCCTCGCCGCACCCTTCGCCATCCTCGGTTCGATCGGCGTGGTCGCCCAACTGCCCAACTTTCATCGCTTGCTGAAGAAGCATGATGTCGATTTTGAACTGATTACCGCCGGTGAGTACAAACGCACCCTGACCGTGTTTGGTGAGAACACCGACAAGGGACGCGAAAAGTTCATCGAGGACATCGAGGATATCCACAGCCTGTTCAAGCAGTTTGTCAGTGAGCATCGGCCGCAGCTCGAAATCGAAAAGGTCGCGACTGGTGAATCCTGGTTCGGCCAGCGTGCGCTTGAACATGAGCTGGTCGATGAATTGACCACCAGCGATGAGTACATCGTCAAGGCCTGTGAATCCGCTGACGTATTTGAGGTCAAGTATATCGAGAAGAAGCCATTGCCCCAGCGCCTCGGCATTGCCATGCAGGATACCCTGGATGGCCTGCTGCTGCGCTGGTGGGAACGCGGCGTATTTACGCGATTCTTCTCCTGAGCCCAGGTCCTGGCGGACGGGCCCCCGATTGACCGGCTGTTCGTTTTGGTCCTCGACCAGAGCTTGCCCCTCAAAATCAACCGCGCCAGCAGGTATACTGGCGCGCAGTTAAGGAGTATTTATTCACGTGGCGAACTCAGACAAGAACATCACCCGTAGCTCAGACAAGGCCGCTATCGACGCTTTCGTCAAACGGCTGCGGTCGATGCCCGCGGCGAAAACCGGTGGCGAGCGCGGGCGCCTGATGTTTGCGATGGACGCAACCGCAAGCCGGGAACCGAGCTGGGATCGGGCCTGTAAAATCCAGGGTGATATGTTCAGCACCACTGCGGCGCTCGGCGGGCTTGAGATCCAGTTATGTTATTACCGAGGTTACGGCGAGTTCGACACTAGCCCCTGGCTGACTTCCGCCGATGATCTGCTGCAGCGAATGACGGCGGTGTCCTGCCGCGGCGGCTATACCCAGATCGAAAAAGTCCTGCAGCATGCGATTGCCCAGACCAGGCAGAAAAAAGTCCAGGCCCTGGTATTTGTCGGTGACTGTATGGAAGAAGATGTCGACCGCCTGAGCCACCTGGCCGGGGAACTGGGCATGCTCGGGGTACCGGTGTTCATCTTCCATGAGGGCGCCGAACCCAGGGCGCAGCAGGCTTTCCAGCAAATCACGCGGCTGACCCGGGGTGCCTACTGCAGCTTTGATGCGAATAGCGCGGCGCAACTGCGCGATCTGTTGAGTGCGGTGGCGGTGTATGCAGCGGGTGGGCGCAAGGCCCTGCGCGACTTCGGCAAGGATCGCGGCGAGGTGGTGCAGAGACTGACCCGCCAGCTCGACGGGGACTGATGATGGCGCGCTTGTTGCTGCTGCTGATCATCGCGGCAGGCCTATACTTTATGTTCCGCTGGCTTAGCCAGCAACCACCCCGGGTGCGTTGGCAAATGCTGGCGCTCACGGTGGCCGCGGTACTGCTGGTATTGGTACTCACCGGCCGCGCGCACTGGATTGCCGCGCTGTTCGCCGCGCTGCTGCCATTTCTGCGCGGTTTGCTGAGCCTGGCCGGCAACTGGCCATTGATTCGGCGGCTGGTTGGCGGTCTGGGTAACCCGGCGTCGGGATCAGCGCCCAGTGGCGGCCAGGCCTCAACCGTCCAAAGCAAGTACATCCGGATGACGTTGGATCACGATTCGGGTGATATCAATGGCCAGGTCCTGGCCGGGCAGTTCAGCGGGAAAACCCTGGATCAACTGGATCTCGATGCCTTGCTGCAACTGCTGGCGGAATGCCAGGATGACGAGGAATCGGTAGCGTTGCTGCAAGCCTACCTGGACCGGGTGTACGAGGACAGCTGGCATGAGCAGGCCGGAGCCCATTCCAGACAGCAGCAGGCGAATACCGGTAGTGAAATGTCACGCACGGAAGCCTTGCAGATTCTCGGCCTGACCGAGGACGCCAGCGATGACGAAATCATCGAGGCCCATCGGCGCCTGATCCAGAAACTGCATCCCGACCGCGGCGGATCGGCCTACCTGGCCGCCAGGATCAACCTGGCCAAGGATATTCTGCTCGGACCTTGAGTGCTAGCCTGATGCCGAGGTCACGGATCGAGTTTATGCCTGATCAAGCGCCGAATCTCAAATGGTGATGAAAATTCTGCATGAACTGTTCAGCTTCATCTTCCGAGTAATCAACAAACTTCATGGTTACTTCTTCCATCGGCAAATTGAGCGAGCCGAGATGCCGCACCGGCTCATCATGAATGCTAATCTGAATTTCTTTATCTCCATCGTGGACAATCACTCGATCAGCAATGATTTCATAAGGTCGGAAGTCGCAGGCTAGAGGTAACTCTTTGAGAAACTCTGCATGAGAGCATTGCATTTCTAATTTTCGCACTGGATTCATCATGATACACCTCCATTGTCTTATCTCATTACTAAGATAATCTTCGGCAGAATATGAATCAATGAGTCACCATGACGCAGGTCAAATCCCGTTATCATCTTGAATATTTATCACTTTTCAGGGTTATTAACCTGCGTAGCCAGGGCAGTCTGATCAGCCGCATTTAACATTCGATATCCCTCAAGCCATGGGATATAGTCACCCTCATGATTCCGTTCCATGCCGCCACCGATCATGTTTGAGCTTTCGCACTATCTTACCTTCATCCTGGCTTGTGTGGTCATCGTCATTGTGCCCGGACCTACCGTCACCGTGATCATAGCCAACAGTATGCGCGCTGGAACCGGAGCCGGTTTGCTCAACGTGGCCGGGACCCAATTCGGCTTACTCACCATGCTGGCGATCGTTGCCCTGGGCCTGGAAGTGATTATCGCCCAGATGTCGATCTTGTTTGAATTTGTCCGGATTGCAGGTGCGGCTTACCTGATCTGGCTCGGGATCAAGCTGCTGCGCTCTCGAGGCCAGTTAATCGACCAGCGTAGTCTGCAGCGAGGCTCCTATTTCTGGCAGGGATTTGTCGTGATCTGGTCCAACCCCAAGGCACTGCTGTTTCTCGGCGCCTTCATTCCCCAATTCGTTGATCCCGGCACAGATACGATAACCCAGACCCTGATCCTGGGGCTTACTTTCATGGTCGTGGCCACCTTGCTGGATGGCAGCTATGCGGTGGTCGCCGGCAGAACTGGCAGGTGGTTAACCCGGTCTAACGTCCGCAAGGTGGAATGGTTCAGCGGAACGTCACTGATTGTTGGCGGGCTGTGGTTGGCTTTCGGCAAAGCTGACAATTAAGCGCCAGGCTTTGCTGGATCAATCATCATGAATGACAGCTGTGGTTCGAGAACGTCGAAGAGGAACTTGGTAATGCCTGGAATAATTCTGATTTTATTGGTTTTCAGCTTGCTGATGGCGCAGCCGATTGCGGCCGATCTGGAGGTGAATTTTATCGAAAGTGCGCCCACAGACCGCTTTGTGATCAGCAATAGCGGTGACTGTGATTTAACGGATCTGGTGCTGGAGATAGATCTTGCGCCAAGCGCGGGGCGACTGATTTTCGATACCACGGCGACCGGCGCAGGGATAGAGGTGTTCCAGCCGTTTGCAGTCAGCGGCGGCGGCATTGAACTTATCTCCTCGCCAGCTGTGGCCGACGGAGATACCGGTTTATCTCTCAGCATACAGAATCTGGCGGCGGGAAAATCAGCCAGCTTCACCATCGATGTGGATGATACTTTACCCGTCAGTGAGCTGGGCCAGACTCGGGTCGCGAATGCGGAGATCAGTGGTGGCCTGGTGACCGCCACGTTAAGCGAACAGCAACCGGTGATGGCCAGTTTTGGCGCTGATGGCAAGGCTACGGTGGTGTTACCACCCTGCCGATGATTATCCTGCCCAGGATAGTTGCGTCCATGGTTGAACATGAGCCTTGGATACTGGCCTGAGCTCCGCGCTTGTAGCCAATCCTATGCTGAAAAAATTTCAATAATTTGCTGAAAATTCATCAATTGTGTTTGCTCGAATTATCACTATTTTCAACTCAGTTTAATTGAAATTACCTGGAGTGATGATCATGCAACAACAGAAGCTGCAAAAAGTGAAAATCGATGCAACGACTGGCGAGGTCTACCTGAGCTACCCGCGGGTCAAGAACGCTGAAATCGGGCGCGTGCGCAAACTGGCGCGCTGGATCAATAAGCAGGTCGACAAGCATTTTGACCGACTGATAGAGCTGCGGGTCTACGACGACCGTTGGTACGATTTCAGTGCTAAGAAATAGGGCGAATCAGGCCCTGGCATGGATTAGCTGTTGAGTGCCAGGGTCATTCGTTAGGGCCGATACTCATGCTTGACCCAGTCAACCTCCATTGCCCAGTTCTGGGTCATCGGTGAGTCGTTGATCTTGGCAAAATTGAGGATCGCGAACATCGGCTCGGGGAATTGATCGCCCTGGTCCTCGTTGCGGTAAACCTCTTCACCGTCGAGCCGGTAAATCAGGCTGCTGCCGGACCATTCGACCGAGTATTCGTGATACTCGGCCAGGGTGGCTTTTTGCACCAGCATCAGGGCCTGCCAGTCGCCGCCGTCGCAATAACCCAGGCTCTTGATCGCGCGCGCCGCATAATGGTCCGGGCCGCCATCCGAGTGATGCTCGAAGATATCGATTTCGCCGGAACCGGTCATCGGCCAGCAGATATTTTCGTCGGGTTCCTCTACCGGCGGTTCATTGTTGCGCGCGCCCAGCAACCACCATGCGGGAAACATCCCCGGCTGACCGCTGTCCTTGACCCTAAGGCGTGCGGTCCATTTACCCTTGATGAACTCCTGGCGGTTCTTGGAAGCGATGCGGCCGGCGACATACTGGGTATCGGGGTGTTTGTTACCGAATTTGTCGACATTATCGCAGGGTCGTTTGACCCCAAGGTCGATGACCCGCAGTTTCAGCGTACCATTGCTGACTTCGCGCGTGTTGTACAGGTTGTCCCGTACATAACACTGGTCCTCATTGTTAACCCAGAGGATCTGGTCCTGCCAGTTGTCAGGATTAAAGGTGTCAAAGTCATCGAAGAAGCCGACCTTCCATTCCGGCTGTGCATCTCTAGTGAATTGCGATTGGCTACAGCCGGCAACAACCAAGGCCAGCAGGCAATAACCCAGTAACCGGGCTAGGAGTTTCTGCATCTGTTTGAACAATAAAGGCATCACTGCACCGACGGGTCTGGATGGATAGGCAGACAGTTTTACCCTGTTGCCGGGGATAAGTCCAATATTACGGGCCGCCCAGGATGCGCGCGCAGGCGTGAAACCGCTTCGGCACAGGTCGTCAGTAGCCGTCAGGCAATGGAGGGGTGCAGGTTACGCTCGGTGTTAACCGGGGCTAATGGATGAAGATAGATATCGCTTGGCAGACTGAAATAGCAAATCGCTAGCGGATCGTTAGGCAATCCCGGTATCCTCAGTTCAACGATATCTCTTATCGGGGTCTCAATTGGCAAACAGGCATTTGGGGCAGCTTACAAACTTGATAGTAGCACTGACTAAATCCTTGATCCGGCCATTGGCAGAACGAAAAATAGATGAAATATAATCAGCATGCATCTGGTTGGCCTGCATGTAAGACAGTTGTAGATCGATCTCGCCATTTTCATCGAGGATCGATTTCTCTCCGATGATCTGTTGTGTTTCCTGCATTTCAAGTCTCCAAAAGGTTTTCTATTAGGTATAGACTAGCGCTAAATATTGCAATGCACAAATGATGCTTTTTCAGGCAATCAATGAATTTTATTCATTCTAATTGGCATCGGCTGGTACCGGGCTCGATTACCGGGGATAGGTTGGCTAACTCAAAATTCTTTTGATGGCCGGGGCAAACGCGATGACCAGGAACATGCGGGTGACATGATGCAATGCGATGTAGGGCAGGTGGATGCCGATGATGATGGCGACAACATTCATCTCTGCCTGTCCGCCCGGGACGAAGGCCAGGAACGTGGCGATCAGGGGCAGGTCGGTGATGACATGGATGCCGTAAGCAAACACCAGGCTGATCACCAGCAGGAACAGAAAAAAGCCCAGGGCATAAGAAAAATTCCTGAATATATCCTTAAATGAAATCGCTTCCAGCGATAAGCCGATCCTGATTCCCAGGATCAACTGGGCCAGGTTGATCAGCTCACCCGGTAATTTATAGCTGACCCAACCCGACATATAGAGAATGGCACAGCTGGTCATCGGGCCGACAATCGAGGCGCCGCTTAGGCCCAGTCGCTGCGCCAGCCACCAGCCGATAAACGC
>JASJBV010000135.1 GCA_030066335.1 Gammaproteobacteria bacterium | reverse complement strand
AACAATCACTACGAACAACTGGAAGCGCTGGGACACAGCGTCGGTAATCTTGCCGATAGCAACATTCTGCAGCAACGCATCCAGAGCGACGTCAACGGTTTGGATACCGCCGCCACTGCCGGTGTCATGACCTCCCGCGCCGCGGCCCGGGCATTTTTCTATCTGGGTACCAACCGCGCGATGTTCCGCTTCACCCTGATGAATCACCTGTGTTACGACCTGGAGCCCCTGAAAGACAATACCCGTACGCCTGACCGGGTACGCCAGGATGTCTCGCGCAGCCCCGGTGGAGACAGCAGAATCTATCTGAACAGCTGTGTCGGTTGTCATGCCGGCATGGATGGCCTGGCCGGTGCCACGGCCTATTACGAACTCCAGTTTACCGAGGATGGCAATGGCAATCCCATCGAGAACACCGCGCAGATGACTTACAGCGACGGCAGCGTTACCGGTAAACACCTGATCAATTCCAATAATTTCGAACCCGGCCATGTCACCAGTGATGACAGTTGGATCAATTACTGGCGCAACGGCAAGAATGCGCTGCTGGGCTGGAACGATGACTATCCCGGTTTCCAGGAAGATGACCAGGGCCATGCCTATGGCAATGGCCTCAAATCCATGGGTATGGAATTGGCGCATAGCAATGCATTCGCCCAGTGCCAGGTGAAAAAGGTATTCCAGAGTGTGTGCCTGCGTGATCCCGATGGCTTTTCGGCCGATAGAACCCAGGTCGACAGTATTGTCGGTGATTTTCAAACCAACGGATACAACCTGAAGAATGTATTCCGTGATGTCGCAGCCTACTGTAAGGGGGATTAATCATGACTGACACATTTCGAATAACTCCCTTTGCTCACATGCAACCCTCAACCCTGGTCAAGGCCCTTGCCATCAGCCTGCCGCTGCTGCTGACCGCTTGTGACAGCGGCCTCGATACGGTGGAAAATCCGTTTGTCGACGGTGGTGAAAGCGTCAACCAGGGGCCACCGGCAGCCAACCAGGATGTCCGTGATTTCGAGGTCAACGTCTGGAACAGCCTCAAGCTTGAAGAACGCTGTGGTAACTGTCACGGCAACAGCGGTCAAAGCCCGACCTTTGCTGATGCCACCGATGTTAACCTGGCCTATGCCCAGGCGGTACCACTGGTGAATATGCAGGACCCATCCAGCTCGGTGCTGGTGACCAAGGTGGGCGCCGGGCATAACTGCTGGCTGGCATCCGACTCGGCCTGTGCCGACAGTATCGAAAACATGATCACCGCGTGGGCCGGCGTCTCCGACACCACCACCGCGCGGGTGATTCAACTGACTGCCCCGACCATCAAGGATCCCGGGCAGAGTAAGAATTACCCATCCACCGCAACCGACAACGGCAGCGCAAGCTTTGAACAAACCGTCTACCAGGAACTGCTTGCTGGCAACTGTACCAACTGTCACTACGAAGAGGGTAGTTCGCAGCAGCAGTCCCCGTTCTTTGCCAACCCGGACGATGTCGACTCGGCCTATGAAGCGGCCAAGCCCAAGATCAACATCGACACCCCCAGTCAATCGCGTTTCGTGCGAAAGCTGATGGATGAAAACCATAACTGTCCGAATGGTCCGAGCATGTGTTTCGACGATGCGATGGACATGCAGGCAGCGATCGAGGCCTTCGCCGGCGCGATCAATCCGGATACCATCGATACCAACCTGGTCTACTCCAAGGCACTGACCCTGCTCGATGGCATCATCGCCACCGGCGGCAGTCGCCATGAAGCCAACGCGATTGCGACCTGGGAATTCAAGACCGGGACTGGCAGTATCGCTTATGATACCAGTGGTATCCTGCCGGAGATGCACCTGTCCCTGGATGGTAATGTCGAATGGCTGGGCGCTTACGGTCTGGATTTCACCGGCGGTAGGGCCTGGGCCAATACCCAGTCGAGTAAGAAACTGCACGATCATATCAAGTCTTCGGGTGAATACTCGATCGAAGCCTGGGTTATCCCGGCCAATGTAACCCAGGAAGACGCCAATATCGTCAGCTACGATGCCGGCTCCATCAGCAAAAACTTCTCGCTGGTGCAGACCCTGTATAACTACAATTTCCATAACCGGGTTGACTTCGGCCTGTCCGATCAGAACGGCGTGCCGTTCCTGTCCACCGAGGATGCCGGCGAGATCCTGCAATCCAGCCTGCAACACGTGGTGGTCACTTATGACCCGATCGTAGGACGTAAGATCTATGTCAATGGCCAGTTGATCGGTGTCGATGATCCGATCACCGATTCCACCTCGATCTCGAGTTGGGACGACACCTTTGCCTTCGTCCTCGGTAACAGCATCTCCAACAGCCAGACCTGGCTGGGCAAGATCCGGATGCTGCAAATCAGCAACCGTGTATTGACCCAGGAGCAGGTCACCCAGAACTTCGAGGTCGGTGTAGGTCAGAAGTATTTCCTGCTGTTCTCGGTGGGTGAACTGATTGGCGAACCAGCCGATGAAGCCTTCATCCGCTTCGAGGTTTCACAATTTGACGAGTACAGTTACCTGTTCGAAAAACCGACCTTCGTCAGTCTGGACCCAGACTGGGCGCCGGGCGGTTTTACCATCCGCAACATGCGCATAGGTGTCAATGGTCGTGAAGCGATTACCGGCCAGTCGTTTGCCAATATGAACATGGCTATCGATACTTCATATAACTCAGCCGAGGGCCAGACGCTTTCCGAGCGAGGTGCGGTCATTGCCCTCGAGAAAGGCTCCGATAGCGACGAGTTTTTCCTGACCTTTGAAGTGTTGGGCGCCAATACCTATGCCTATAATGAGCCGACCCCGGATGCCCCGGTATTATCGACCGATCCGGTGTCTCATATCGGCGTGACTTCGGATATCGGGGTACGGACCTTCGAGGAAATCAATGCGACAATCGCGGCGATTACCGGTATCCCGGTTACCAATAGCGCGGCGGATTCCGTATTCCAGCAATACCGCCAGCAGTTGCCGACGGTTGAGACCATCGATGCCTTCCTGTCTTCGCACCAGATGGCTATCGCGCAGCTGGCATTGACCTACTGCAGTGAAGCGGTAGAAGCGGATGCCGCCCTCAGCACCGGCGATTCTAACCGGATCTTGTTCACTGACTTTAACTTTGGCCAGAATGCCCCGGTTGCATTCGACAGCGCCCAGGAGAAAAGCGATGCCATCGATCCGGTGTTGGATGCCGTATTGCTGAGCAGCCTTGACAGTCAACCGGATAACGTTGAACTGCAAGACCTGCTCGGTTCGGATACGCAATCAACCCTGAGTTGGACCACCACCGCGTTTGGTGCCAATTCCGCCAATTACGATAGCTTGATTACAGAAATGCTCAGTTGTCCGGCACCTGGCGATCCGCATTACAAAGAGGATCCAGCCAATCCTGGACAGCCACTGTTTCCCTGTAATTATGCCAGTGACATTAACAATACAGCCAGGACTCGGGAAATCGTAAAAGCCATTTGCGCAGCTACCGTGGGTAGTGCTGCAATGCTGATTCAATAGGAATAAGACTATGACGCGTAAATTCAAATCCAAGCAAAGAGCATTACCTGTTGATGCACCTCTTTTTCATCCCGATCACTCCCGCCCGGTATCGCGACGTGATTTCATCCGCCAGGGTTTCATCGGCGGTAGCGCGACGATGTTATCCGGCGGGGTGTTCAGCCTGTTCGCCAATCCCAACCAGGCGCACGCGGCACTGTCCTCGGATCTGGCATCCCTGGCGGGCGAGACCAACTGCGGTCTCGGTGGTCTGAGCGGTGATCAAAAAATCCCCTTTATCTGTTTTGACCTCGCAGGTGGCGCCAATTTTGCCGGTTCCAATGTGCTGGTAGGCGGTGCCGGTGGCCAGAATGACGGCACCATCACGACCGGAGGCTATAGCAAGATGGGAGTTCCCGGTGACATGGTACCGGGGCTGGATTCAACCAATTTCACCCTGTTCAACACCAGCCCCAACAATGACTTTGTCAACGATGACCTGGGTCTGTTGTTCCATGCCGATAGCGCCATGCTGCGCGGTATCCTGGATACCGTGGGTGCCACCGCACCGGCCAGCGTGGATGGAGCAGTGATCCCGGCGCGTTCCGATAACGATACCGGCAACAACCCGCATAACCCGCTGTATGGTATCGCGAAGGCCGGGGCCACCGGTGATGTTGTCGATTTAATCGGTTCGCGTAACAGTGCCTCCGGTGGTAACTCGATGGCACCGATGGACATGATCAATCCCGAGGTACGCCCAACCAAGGTCGATCGTCCCAGCGATGTTACCGGCATGGTTGATGTCGGTAACCTGACCGCGATCTTGAACAGTCCGGCCGATGTGACCGCGGTGATGGAATCGATGGCGCGGATCAGTCATAAAAAACTGAAGCTCAATACCGTAACCACCGGTATTACCGCGGATGAAGTGGTCAAGGACCTGGTGCGCTGTGGTTATCTGAAAGCCGCAGACCTGGCGGACAGATTTGCCGGGGTACAGGTCGATCCGTTGCTGGATACCAATATTATCTCCATCTTCACCGATGCCGGCCTGGACGTGACCAGTGACGGTGAATTCCGTAAAACCGCCTCCATCATGAAGATGGTGTTGAATGGCCATTCAGGCGGCGGCTGTGTGACCATGGGTGGATATGACTACCATACCGGTGACCGTGCTACCGGCGAGGCGCGTGACCGCCGGGCCGGTCGTTGTATCGGCGCCTGTATCCGCTATGCCGAGATGCTCAACAAACCATTGATGGTCTATGTATTCAGCGACGGCTCGGTGGCCAGTAACGGACGTCCGGATATGTCACCCGAGGGTCGCGGCAAGGGCGAATGGACCGGGGATAACTCATCTACCGCCTGCTCGTTCTTCCTCGTGTTCAACCCTGGCTCGAGGCCAACCTTGTCCAACCGGATCGTCGGTCGCCAGATTGGCCGTTTCTCTCCCGATGCCTCGGTTATCACCTCGTCCAGCCCGGCTGCTAATAATGTCAACCTGCTGGTCAATATGGTACTGTTGAATTACATGGCCCTGAATGGTGATACAGGTCAGTTTGCCAGTGTGTTTGGCAATCACGGCCTGGGTTCAGATCTGGATGCTTACATAGCGTTCCAATCCCTGACCTGATTCCTATGTAAATCTATGCAACAAGCAAGACCCGCTCTGGCCAGACATTTTTGTCTGGCCATTGTCGTTTTAGTGCAGACCACGATTAGCCAGGCCGGCTGGCTTAAACAGACCCGTGCGATCATGGGCACCGAGGTCATGGTCGAGCTTTGGCATGCAGATGAGTCCCAGGCGAGCGATTGCAGCGAGCGTATCTTCAGCGAAATGCAGCGCATCAACGAGCTGATGAGTTCTTATCGCGCTGACAGCGAATTGTCCGCAATCAACCGGGACGGGGCGATTCGACCGGTCAAGGTGTCTGCCGAGTTATATGACCTGATCGAGCAATCCGTTACCATCTCCCGTCTGTCGGCCGGGGTGTTCGACATCACTTATGCGTCGATCGGCTATCGCTACGATTATCGCCAGCGCCTGCAACCCAGCGATGTTGAAATAACCGCTGCCCTGCCACGCATCGATTTCCGCAAACTGATCCTGCAGGATCAGACCGTCAAGTTCGCCGAGCCCGGGATGCGTATCGACCTGGGTGGGATCGCCAAGGGTCATGCGGTCGATCGCTCGATCGACATAGCCCGCCAATGCGGCATTCGGCATGCGGTAATCAGTGCCGGCGGTGACAGTCGTATCCTCGGCGATAAGCAGGGGCGTCCACGTCTGTTCGGCATCCAGCATCCGCGCCGGTCAGATCAGTTGGTGTTGAAGTTACCAGTGGCCAACGAGGCGATATCCACCTCCGGTGATTATGAACGGTTTTTTATCGCCGACGACACCAGGGTCCACCATATTATCAATCCGGCGACCGGCAAATCGGCCAATTTGTCCTGGAGTGCCACCGTAATCGGACCCGATGCCACCACCACCGATGCCTTATCCACCACGGTGTTTATCCTGGGACCGCAACAAGGCCTGCAACTGATCGAATCCCTGCCCGGTATCGATGCGATTATTATCGATAGCAATGCAAAAATTCACTACTCATCCGGCCTGCAGGAACCCGCTGAGTAACCTACAATCAACTATAACGTCTTAACTAACTCATGTGAGACATTTCAAATTACAGGTTAAACCATGATGAAAAGCTTCATCTACAGCATTTTATTGTTATGCCTGAGCTTCGGCAGCATGGCGCAGGAAGCCGAGACTGAGGCCGAGGCCGAAGCTCCGGCGACGGAATTACAACAGGAAATCCAGGACCTGAAGAAGCAGGTGTTAAAACTCAACCGGAATCTATTCATTCTGGAAGAGGACCTGCTGTTTCCTTCCAATACCCAGTTCAGCGTATTCCTGTCGATGGATGCCGGTCAGTTATTTGCGCTCGATTCGGTGCAGTTGAAAATCGACGACAAGCTGGTATCCAGTCATTTGTACACCGAACGTGAACTGAACGCGTTGAAACGCGGCGGGGTCCAGCGTCTGTACATCGGCAACCTCGCCTCCGGGGAACACGAGATCATCGCCATTTTCACCGGCAAAGGACCGAATGAGCGGGATTATCGACGTGGCGAGACCATCCTCATCGACAAGGGCAGTGATCCCCAGTTTGTCGAACTGCAGATCATCGATAATCCGGGCAAGGAACAGCCCGAGTTCAAATCCCGGGTGTGGGAGTAATCCGATTAACTCTGGCCGGTCCGTTGTCGATGAATTCTGCAAAAGCATTCCGATTATCAAGCATCCTTACCCTGGCAATCTCGATTGGCTGCGGTGCGCAACTGGCGGTTGCTGCCGAACGGCATGAGCAAACGGTCAGGGAACTCGCCTATGGCAGTTCGTTGTTTCACTATTTTCAGGACAAGAATCTAGCCGCGATCACCGACCTCGAGGTCGCCAAACAACGCAACCGCTTACAAGACCAGTCCGATGACGGTGAACTGCTGCTGGGCGGTCTCTATTATGACTACGGCTTGCCCGTCTCTTCCGCCGAGATATTCAATAATCTATTGAATGAAGAGATATCGGAGGATATTCGTGACCGTATCTGGTTCAATCTGGCACGGGTACATTATGAACAGGAAGATTTTGCTGCCAGTGAAGATTTACTGTCTCGTATCAGCGGCAAACTACCAGCGCAAAAGCAGGCCCAGAAGCATCATATTCAAAGCAGCCTGTTGTTACGCAAGGAGCTTTATGAGGAGGCCGGGCAGGCCAGCAACAACATAGACAGCGACAGCATCTGGAAGGCTTATGCCTGGTATAACCTCGGGGTCAGCCTGAATGCCGCAGGTCAACACGATCAGGGTAAAGCCTGGTTAACCCGCCTGGGTTCGATCAAGCGCGAGGACAACGAGTTACTACTTTTGCAGGACAAGGCGCAACTGGCCCTGGGTATAACCGCACTGCAACTCAACAATAATGATCAGGCGATCGAACATTTTTCCCGCATCAGCCTCTCTGGCCCCTTAACCAACAAGGCACTGCTTGGCAGTGGCTGGGCCTGGAGCAGAAAAGAGCAACCGGACAAGGCCCTGAATTACTGGTTCACCCTACGCGACAAGGGCGAGCTGGATACCGCCAGTGTCGAGGCTTCACTGACCATTGCCCAGGCCGTGGAACAATCGCAAAACAAGGCTGCGGCTGCGCGATTTTACCAGCAGGCGGCCGCGCGCTATGACGCTAACCTGGCCGAACTGGATGGCATTATCCTACGCATTCAGCAGGGGGAGCTAATGCAGGCACTGCATGAGTTGCATATCGTTCGCGACAGCCTCGATGATAACGCCCCACAACAATTACCGGTGCTTTCGGCGACCCCTTATCTGCTCGAATTATTCGCCAGTAAATCCTTCCAACTGGAAATTCAGCGCTACCAGGAGCTATTGGATATCCGCGCCAGCCTGTCCGCCTGGCAGGACAGCATACCGGCACTGCAGCTAATGCTCGAAGAACGTCGGCAATCTTTCGAAAACAAGAAACCGCTGGTCAGACAAAGCACAGATTTCGATCAATTGAATAGCGTGCGTGATCAACGCAATGAACTCGCTGCTGAGGTTCAGCGTATTCAAAACCAACAGGATCATCTGGCCCTGGCCGATGAAGATGAAACCGATTACCTGGATCAGCTCGATATCGTCGGCAGCATCATCGAACAATTACAGGATCAGCGCGACCTCAGTGAAGAACAGGATAAATTCCGCCTGTTCCGGGGCCTGCTCGAATATCAGATCGCCATCGATTTCCCGCGCCGACTGTGGCAGGTCAGGCGCGAGCTGCAATTGCTCGATCGCGCATTGGAACAGGCCAGCGAATCCGCGGTGTCTTTATCCCAGGCGTCGGAGCTGAACGGCTTGAAGCTGGACGAGTTCGACCAGCGAATCAATGGTCAACAGCAACTCATCCTGGATCATTTCAGCCGCTCCCAGGATTTGATAGAGCAACAGCAACAACATCTCAATCAAATGGCGGTCGCCGCCATCGACAGCCGCAAGCAACAACTCGCCCAATTACGTCTCAGCGCCAGATATTCCGCCGCGCGCCTGTTTGACGAATTGGCGATGAAGGAGCCGGACCAATGATGACCAGAATCCCACTGCTGTTGATCATCTTCATGTTGCTCCAGGCCTGCGCCGGGAATGGTGGTCGGCTCGGGCCCACGATTGCCGAGCTCGAATCGCGGACGATTGATATCGAGCCCCAGGTCAGTTTCGACATCGATAATGCAGATGTCATCAACAGTTACCGCCAACTGGTGGAGATCACCCCGCGTGGTGACGAGTATGGCAAGGAATTACAGCGTCTGGCCGATCTCGAGCTGGAAGCCAGCATGGATAACCGGTTGTCAGAAGATCCGGCCATCCAGGACCAGGGGCTGCTGGAAGCGAAGATCGCGATCAGCCGCTATCAACAATACCTGGTGGATTACCCGAACCGGCCGGATAACGACATGGTGCTGTATCAGCTGTCACGTGCCTACGCGATTGAATCCCAGGTGGATGAGGCGCAGCAGGTGATGGACCAGCTGGCGCGCGATTTTCCCCAATCACGCTATATCGATGAAGTACAGTTCCGCCGTGGTGAGTACCTGTTTGTCAGTGGTCAATATGTCCAGGCTGAACTCGCGTATGCGGTGGTCGTGCAGGATCACGAGGATTCCATTTACTACGAAAAATCCCTCTACAAGCTGGGCTGGTCGCAGTTCAAACAGAACCAGAACCGTGCCGCCATCGGCAGCTATGTCAAACTGCTGGACCGCAAGCAAGATCAACAGATGCTGGACAAGATCAAACTGGCGGAAAACCTGTCGCGTACCGAACAGGAACTGGTTGAAGACGTATTGCGGGTCATCAGCCTGGCCTTTTCCTATCTGCCGGACCGGGAACCGATCGGCCAGTTTTTCAATACCGCCGGGCAGCGCGCTTACGAGCCCCTGCTGTATCAGGAACTCGCCGAGTTGTACCTGAGCAAGCAACGGATCACCGATGCCGCCAATGTCTACCTGGCCTATGGCGAGCGCTATCCCTACTCACCATTTCGCCCCCAGTTTCACAGCCAGGTGATCGAAATCTATAAAGGCAGTACCTTCAGTGCCCTGTTACTACCGGAGAAACAGAAATTTGTCGAACAGTTCAACGTTGGCACCAGTTTCTGGCAGCAACAGAATCCTGCAACCCAGGCCGAGCTGCAGCCGATTCTGGCCACCCACATCTCGGACATCGCGACCCATTACCATGCGACCGCACGCGCGAGTAAAAAGTCGAAGGATTATCGAGTTGCCGCTGGCTGGTACCAGCTGTACCTGGATTCGTTCCCGCAGGACCCCAAGGCGGCCTACATGAACTTCCTGCTCGCCGAATCGCGCTTTGATGCCGGGCAATTTGCCCTGGCGATCAACGATTACGAAAAAACCGCCTATGACTATCCGGCCCACAAGGATAGCGCCGAGGCCGGCTATGCCGCGCTGATTGCCTATGACCGCCTGTACCAGGCCAGTAAAAAAGCCGATAAACCCGCGCTCAACCAGCGCCTGATCCAGAGTTCACTGCGCTTCAGTGACAGCTTCCCCAACGACAAGCGCATGCCCGCGGTATTGATCAAGACCACCGCCCAGTTTTTTGATCTCAAGCAATACACCCAGGCGCAACAGGGTGCGGAACGCCTGATCAACCGGCCCAATACCGACCCCAAGATTACGCGCAAGGCCTGGGTCATTGTGGCTCACTCGCGTTTCGAACTGGCGAACTACCCCAATGCAGAGCTTGCTTATATCGAGGTGCTGAAGGTGATTCCGCGCCAGGATAAGTCGCGCAAGGAGATCCGCGAACGGCTCGCCTTGAGCATTTACCGCCAGGGCGAACTGGCGCGGGATAGCGGTCAATTCGCGGTGGCGGCCGAGCATTTTATCCGGGTCGGCAAAACCGTACCTTCATCACCCAAGCGCATCACCGCCGATTATGATGCAGCCACCGCCTACATCAGCCTGCAGGACTGGAACAAGGCCATCATCCAGCTTGAAGGTTTCCGCAAGAAATACCCGAAACACAAGAAATGGCGCCAGGGTATCAGTGAAAAACTGGCCCTGGCCTACAAGAGCAATGGCAATCCGAAACAATCCGCCGACGAGGTCATGAAGCTGGTCAAAATCGCACCCAAAACCGAGCACAAGCTGTTACTGTGGCAGGCCGCCGAATTGTATGAAGACGCCGAGCAACCGAAACAGGCGGTGGCGATCTACAAGACCTATATCAAGAAATACCCCAAGCCATTGTCACAATCGATCGAATTGCGGCATAAGATTTCCCTGTACTATCAAGAACGCAAGGACAACAAGCGCTACACCTACTGGCTCAAAGAGATCGTCAAAGCCGACAGCAAGGGTGGCAAACAACGGACCGGCCGCACCCGCTACCTGGCCGCAACCGCCAGCCTGGAACTGGTTGAGCCATTGCGCAACAAATACTACAAGGCACGCCTGACCCTGCCCCTGAAGAAAAGCCTGAAACGCAAGAAGCAACTGATGAAACAGTCGCTGGATGCCTACGGCAAGGCCGCCAAGTACCAGGTCGAGGAAGTCACTACCGCGGCCACTTTCGAGATTGCTGAGATTTATCGGGATTTCGCCAACTCCCTGATGGAATCGGATCGGCCGAAGAATCTGAATGAGGAAGAGCTGGAGGAATACAACTATCTGCTCGAGGATCAGGCTTATCCGTTCGAAGAAAAAGCCATCAGTATCCACCAGAGCAACCTGGTGCGCATTCCTGATGGTAGCTACGACGATGCGATCAAGGACAGCCTGCAGGCGCTGGCCAAATTAATGCCTTTCCGTTACGACAAAAACGAGGTGAAGGAGAAATATGTTGAAGTCGTACGCTAGATTCTTCATCACCTGGGTCCTGCTCGGCCAACTGCTGGGCTGCCAGTCGCTACCGACGCCCAAACCAGCCGCGGAACCAACCGCAGAAGCCGCAGAGCCGGCTGAGACCGACCCTGCGCAAAGCCTGTATGAGCTGGCCATGTGGTCGGCACAAAACGATAAAACCGATGAGGCAATCAATCAATTTGAGCAGGTTATCGAGCTCAATCCGGCGTTTGACCTGGCCCATACCAACCTTGGTTTGCTGCGCCTGCAGAAGGGTGACCTGGAACAGGCAAAAAAATCCTTCGAAAACGCAATCAATCAAGATAAATCCGATGCCATTGCCTATACTCATTTAGCAGTTATCCAAAGACAACAGGGCGCATTTGAAGAGGCCCGGCAGAACTATCAGAAAGCCATCGATAGTGATGACGAATATGCCAATGCTTACCTGAATTACGGCATTTTGCTGGATATATATCTGCAGGATTTCCCACAGGCCTTACGCCAGTATGAAATCTATCAGGAACTTGTGGATAAACCGGACGAAACCGTCGATAAATGGATTATCGACCTTAAACGTCGAATAGAAGCTCAATAAGCATGATCAAGAATATAGTGCACACACTGCTGGTTACCCTGCTGCTGACGGTTGTCAGCAATCCGCTATGGGCGCAGGAAAAACTGGAAATGGAAGGCACTGCGATCATCGGTAATCGCGAACTGCCTAAGGTGCTGTATATCGTGCCCTGGAAATCCGCCGAACGTATTGCCCTCAGCACGCCACCCTATTCCAGCGTG
>JASJBV010000134.1 GCA_030066335.1 Gammaproteobacteria bacterium | reverse complement strand
GAATCTGGAGCGGGAAACGAGATTCGAACTCGCGACCCCAACCTTGGCAAGGTTGTGCTCTACCAGCTGAGCTATTCCCGCGAAGAGCGCACATTCTAGTCATATAGCGTTTTCTGTCAAGGCCTTATCGGCATTTACCCGGACAAATCATGCCGGTGCCTCAACCCTGCAAATTCAGCCCAAAACTTTGTATTCGTCAACTGTTCGGACATCAGCGGGGATGTATCTCATGCACGATCAATGCAGGTTTACCCCATTTGATCCGCAGCCGGTTGATCAGGTGCAACAATGATGGCCGCGAGATGATCCAGCGCTCGAAACGAAACTTGCCGGGGTAATCCAGCAGAATTAGCGCGATCAGGATACTGAGCAGGCCCTGCCCGGGCAGAACCAGCATGATCAGGCCGGCGATCAGCAGGATCAGACCGAACAGGTTCTTGACCAAAAAAACACTGTAACGAATCACCGGATGGGCCTTTACCCAACTCGGCGGTTCGCGCGACTCATGATCGAAATAATCCGCCGGGATCAGCGATACCAGCCAGGGCAGCATCAGGATACTGCCGATGAAAATGATCAACGAGATCACCCCCATCAGGCCCAGTAGCTGCTGATGTTGGGCAAACCAGTCGAGTAGATTGGCCAGAGACATATTCGAAAGCTCCAGGGCGGACATGCAAGTGAGTTTAATCTTCCTGGGTTAAGGTGGGCCAGGCTGCCTGCAAGTAGCAAAACATCGAATACAGGGTCAGGATCGCCGCCACATAATACAGCACCAATCCGATCATATAAATCGGCAGGCCCAACAGGTCCTGTTGCCAGATCAGGAATACCAGGGCAAACATTTGCACGGTGGTCTTGGCCTTGCCGACAAAACTGACCTTGACCGCGGCTCGCTCACCGACTTCCGCCATCCATTCGCGCAGTGCGGACACCGCAATCTCACGACTGACGATGATGATCGAGGGTATCGCGACCAATGCACGCGGGTCAGCCTGCACGATCAGTACGATCGCCGCCGCCACGATCAGCTTGTCGGCGACCGGGTCGAGAAACGCGCCGAACGCCGATTCCTGCTTGAGCATGCGCGCCAGGAAGCCATCGAACCAGTCGGTGATACTGGCCAGGGCGAACACCAGCGCCGCCAACTTCGCGCCCAGTGGGGTCGGCAGGTAGAACAGTAAGACGAAGATGGGAATTAATACGATTCGGAACAGCGTTAACGCCGTTGGTACTGTCAGTTTCATAAAGGATTTAATACAGGCCCGTTAACCATGGAAGGTATCATATATCACCTGCGCGGTCTCGCGGTTTATCCCCTTGATTTGCATCAGTTCCTCCACCCCGGCGGATTTAACCCCCTGCAGCCCACCAAATTTCTGCAGCAGCATCTGCCGGCGCTTGGCGCCGATGCCAGGTATTTCCTCCAGCCTCGAAGTCTTGCGCAGCTTACCCCTGGCCTTGCGGTGGCCGGTGATCGCAAAGCGATGAGCCTCGTCGCGGATCTGCTGGATCAACAGTAACGCCGGCGCATCCATTGAGATGTCAAGTTCGTTATAGTCCTCGTCGATGATGCTTTCGTAACCCGCCTTGCGTTCCGGACCCTTGGCGATCCCGATCACCCGCAGGCTCGGTTTCACCTCGAACACCTCCAGTCGTTCCAGCACTTCCATTGCGCTTGATAACTGGCCCTTGCCGCCATCGATGAAGATCAGGTCCGGCATCTGCTCCGGCTGTTGCTTGAGTTTGTCATAACGACGGCTCAACACCTGGCGCATCGCCGCATAGTCATCGCCCTGCTTGATATCGCGGATGTTATAGATGCGGTAATCGGATTTGCTCGCGCCCTCCTGGTTGAACACCACACAGGACGCCTTGGTGGCCTCGCCCATGGTATGGCTGATATCGAAACATTCCATGCGCTGCGGCGCCTCGCCCAGGTTCAGCACCTCGATTAACGACTGGTAACGCTTGTTCAGATTGCTGGCCGACACCAGATGCCGCTGCAGTGATTCGCCGGCATTGCGCACCGCCAACTGTAATGCATGTCGGCGCTTTTCTCGCACCTGGTGCTTGATCGTGACCTTGCTGTTGGCTAGTTCGGTCAGGGTGGATTCGAGTAGCGCCTGGTTCTGCAATGGCTCGTTGACGATGATTTCGCTTGGGATTGGATGCCGCGAATAATGCTGGATCAGGAAAATCTCGAGCACATCGGCCACCTTGTCATCCAGCTTGGTACGGATGAAAAACGGCTTGTTGCCGAGCGAACTGCCGCTGCGGATCATGAATACCTGGATACAGCAGTAATCCTGTTGCATGACACAGGCGATGATATCGATATTGCTGCTGATACCGGTGACGAACTGTTTTTCATTGACCTTGCGCAGCTGCTCGATGTTATCGCGGTATTCCGCGGCCTTCTCGAAATCGAGGCTGGCGGAGGCCTGCTCCATCAGTTTGACCTGGTCCGAAATCAGCTGTTCGTTTTGCCCTTTCAGGAACAACTCCGCCCGGGCGATCTGCTGCTGGTATTCATCCTCGCTGACATAGTCGACGCAGGGCGCGGTACAGCGCTTGATCTGGTACTGCAGGCAGGGCCGTGACCGGTTCTTGAATACCGAGTCTTCACAGTTACGCAGTTTGAATATGCGTTCCAGGTGATTGATCGTATAACGGATCGCCCCTACCCCGGGGAACGGGCCGTAAAACTTGCCCAGCGAAGATTTGGTCGCGCCACGATAGACCTTCAGGCGCGGAAACTGATGGCGCGTGAGCTGGATATAGGGATAGCTCTTGTCGTCACGGAACAGGATGTTATAGCGTGGATTGAGGTTCTTGATCAGGTCGTTCTCGAGCAGCAGGGCCTCGCTCTCGGTGCGGGTCTGGATCACCTCGATCGAACGGATGTGACTGACCAGCGAGCGGGTCTTGACCGATAAACCGGTTTTACGAAAGTAACTGGCCAGGCGTTTTTTCAGGTTCTTGGCCTTGCCGACATAGATCACCTGCTGCTTATCATTGAGCATGCGGTAAACCCCGGGCATGCTGGTGACCTGCTGCAGAAAAGCCTGGTGATCGAAGCCGGGCTGATCCTTGTCGGCCGGCTCAGGATTATGCGCTTGGTTCATCGATTAACCGTCGTTGGATGCGTAGAAAGATCTGCCGGAACATGTCGGGGGTCAGGCGCCTGGTCTGGGTATTATATCGACTGCAGTGGTAACTATCGATCAGGGTCAGGCCATTCGGCAGCTCGAACTCGGCACCATGGGCGAATCGATAGTCACTGCGCTTGAGGCCCAGCGCCTTGAGGATCGCGACATGCGCGATCTGGCCCAGCGCCAGGATCACGCCAGTTAGCGGCAGCTGATCCAGCTCGAGCGCCAGGTATTGATTACAGCGATTGATCTCGTCGGTATTCGGTTTGTTGTCCGGTGGCAGGCATTTGACCGCGTTGCTGATGCGGCAATCGATCAACTCCAATCCATCATCCACCGCCCGCGATTGCGCGCGGTTGGCGAAGCCATAGCGATGCATGGTCTCGAACAATAATTGTCCGGCTGCATCGCCGGTAAACGGCCGCCCGCTGGCATTGGCGCCGTGCTTGCCCGGGGCCAGGCCGACGATCAATAAGCGGGCATCGTCAGCGCCAAACGCAGGCACCGGTTTATTGTGATAATCGGGAAATTCGGTTTTGACCTGATCGAGAAAAGCTGCCAGGCGCGCACATTGGCGGCAGCCGGTTAAGCCAGTCATGCTTGTGCTCAGGCAGCAGGCTCCTGCTCGGTATGGGCAAACTCCACCATACCCTGCTCGACCGCGATCTTGATCAGATCGACCTCGTTATGGGCACCCAGTTTTTCCAACAGGCGCGCACGGTAGGTGCTGACCGTTTTGGGGCTGAGGCAGAGCTTTTCCGAGATCTCGGTATTCGACAGGCCCTGCGAAATCATCAACATGACCTGGAATTCACGCCGGGACAGACGATCGACCGGGTTCTGATCATTCCCGGGCAGCAGCGACAGGGCCAGTTGTTGGGCGATCCGGGGTTCGATGTAGTTGCCGCCCTCGTTGACCTGACGGATGGCGGCAATCATTTCATTGATATCGCATTCCTTGGTCAGGTAACCCTTGGCCCCGATTTCCAGCAAGCGCTTGGGGAAGGTCTGCTCGTTGTGAATGGTGAGAATAATAATCTTCGAGGCCGGATGACGCTGTAACAGGCGACGGCTGGCCTCGACCCCACCGATGCCGGGCATGTTGACATCCATCAGGATGACATCAGGCTTGAGTTCTGCCGCCATGCGGATGCTGGATTCGCCGGATTCCGCTTCGCCGACTATCTTTATCTGCTGGCTGTCTTCGAGCAGGCGTTTAATACCGGTTCTAACCAGTGCGTGGTCATCAACAAGCAATACTTCTATCATCTTATGGCCCTCAATCATGGGGAATTACCCTTCTTATTAACTAAGGATTTTATAAGATAATTCTTACTTTATGTAGTCCAATTTTTGTAGGAATATTTCACTAAATTCATATTGAAGTAGCGTTCATCGGAGGACACTTCCTCGCCCAGCCAGTCCGGGCGGGTAAACGCTTCGTCTTCGTGTTTGAGCTCGACCTCGGCCACGATCAGGCCCTCGTTATCACCATGAAACTCATCGACTTCCCACAGATGATCGCCGACAAATACCAGGTGTCGGGTCTTGATGATCGGGCTGCCCTGGCTCAGGTGCATCAACATGAATTCGGCATCATGCAACGGAATTTCATATTCGAATTCATGCCGGCGGATATCCCGGGTCATGGATTTGCAGCTGAAGAAAGCCGAGGTATCGGTGACGCGAATACGAATCGAGGCCTTGTCAGTATTACTCAAATAGGCCTGTTTCATCTCGATGCGATGATGACTTTGCGTGCGCCATTGATCAGAGCAGGTAAGGAATTTTCGCTCTATCTCGAAGGCCATGGTGAATAGCGTAAAGCCGGCTGCTATTTAAAAACGGAGTAGCGCGGAACCCCAGGTAAAACCACCGCCGAAAGCCTCCAGCAGCAGCATTTCCCCTTTCTTGATGCGGCCGTCACGGACCGCGACATCCAGCGCCAGCGGCACCGAGGCAGCCGAGGTGTTGCCGTGTTCATTGACCGTGACCACCACCTGGTCGAGCGACATTTTCAGCTTGCGGGCGGTGGCCTGAATGATGCGAATATTCGCCTGGTGCGGAACCAGCCAGTCGATGTCGGACTTTTCCATGTTGTTGGCCTCGAGCGTTTCGTCGACGATCCGGCCCAGGGTATTGACCGCCATCTTGAATACCTCGTTGCCGCGCATCTCGACCTTGCTGTTGATGTCGTCCATCTGCTCCATCCCTTGCGAGACGCCGAACGGCACCCTCAGCAGCGCTTCATAATCGCCATCCGCATGCAGGTGGGTGGACAAAATGCCGGTCTCATCATCCGCTTCGAGGATGACCGCGCCGGCGCCATCGCCGAACAAAACGCAGGTACCGCGGTCCTCCCAGTTCAACAAACGGGAGAAGGTTTCCGCGCCGACGACCAGGGCCTTTTTCGAACCCCCGGTCTTGATAAATTTTTCCGCTACCCCCAGGGCATAGATGAAACCGGTACATACGGCCTGGACATCGAACGCGGCACAGCCGTGGATGTCGAGACGCGATTGCAACAGGCAGGCGGTGCTCGGAAAGATCCGGTCCGGGGTCGTGGTCGCGACCACGATCAGATCGATATCCTCGGGCTTGACCCCGGCCATCTCCAGCGCCTGGCGTGAAGCGCGCTCAGCCAGATCGACCGTGGTCTGCCCTTCCAGGGCGATATGACGTTTTTCGATGCCGGTGCGCTCGCGGATCCACTGGTCGGTAGTGTCGACAATTTTTTCCAGGTCATGATTGGTCAATACCTTCTCGGGCAGGTAGCCACCGGTTCCGGTAATACGCGCAAAGCTCATGCTGATTTCTCCGTAATCGAAGGTAGATATTGTTGTATTTGCCTGGTGATTTGCTCGGGTACCGATTTATCGATCTCGATACTGGCAATTTTGATCGCATTGAAGAATGAATCGACATCGGCCCCGCCATGGCTCTTGATAACGATGCCATTAAGACCCAGCAGACTGGCGCCGTTGTATTGGCGTGGATCGAGCGTGTGACGCACCGCATTCAATACCGGCAGCGCAATCAAGGCTACCAGCTTGCTCAGCAGACTGCGTTTGAACTCCTTCTTGAGCACCGTAGTCACCAGCAAGGCCAGGCCCTCGGCCGTTTTCAAGGATACGTTGCCAACGAATCCGTCCGCAACCACCACGTCGACCTTGCCGGGATAGATATCATCACCTTCGATAAAGCCGGCATAATTCAACTCGGTAGCCTCGATCAACTGGCTCGCCTTTTTGACCACCTCGTTACCCTTGATCGCTTCGGAACCAATGTTGAGCAAACCGATACTGGGGTCGGGATTATCATCCACCGATTGCGCCAGCACCGAACCCATGACCGCGAACTGAAGTAAATGCTCGGGGCTGCAATCGATGTTGGCGCCGAGATCGAGCATATGGGTATGCCCATTGATCGTCGGCAGCGAGGTACAGATAGCCGGACGGCTGATGCCGGGGATGGTCTTCAACACGAACTTGCTGGTGGCCATCAACGCCCCGGTATTACCGGCGCTGACACAGGCATCGACCACGCCTTCCTTGACCAGGTTGATCGCCACCCGCATCGACGAATCTTTTTTCTTTTTCAGGGCCACCGCGGGCAGTTCGTCCATGCCGACGATTTCGCTCGCCGCCTGCACTTTGAGACGTGACTCCTGCTCCAGGCCCTGGCGGTTGACCTCCTGCTGTACCGCCTGTTTCTGACCAACCAGCACCAGCTCGATATCCTTGAAGCTTTGCAATGCACGCTGGGCAGCAGCCACCGTTACCTCTGGGCCGTGATCACCGCCCATGGCGTCGATAGCAATTCGTTTTACAGACATAGGATTTATGCTGATGCAAACATAAACGGGCGGATGGTTACCGCCCGTTTATGTGGAGCCAAGTAGCTTGGCCTATTCTTCGTCGTCGGCTTCGACTTTATCGGCGATCACCTTGCGCCCACGGTAGAAACCGTCCGCGCTGACGTGATGCCGACGATGGGTTTCGCCGGTAGTCGGCTCGATGGAAAGGGTCGGGCCCGACAAGGCATCGTGTGAACGTCGCATACCACGACGGGAGGGTGTTTTTCTGTTTTGTTGAACAGCCATGATTATCTCCAAATAATTAACTCTGACCCTTGAGTGACTCTAGCACTGCAAAGGGATTATTCTTTTCTACAACCTGCTCCGATTCCGTATCAGGTCGCCAATGAGGGTTACAGGCTTCATCTTCGTGCATCGCAACCAGTGGCAGCGCCAGGATGATTTCATCCTCGATCACTGCGAACATGTCCAGATAGCCCTCTTCGCTGTAAACCGAATCCAACTGAAATGTCTGTATGTCTTCATCGGAAGCATCGATCAACAGCTCAAAATCCTGATCAATGGTCTGAGCCATGGGTCCGAGGCAGCGTTGGCATTCCACGCTGAGCTCGGCCTCGATATGCCCGGTTACCGCCGGATGCTGGAAGGCACTCTGGTTAAACTCAAAACTGACCTGGATCGTCCCCGGTTGCGGGATCACCAGACTGCTCAGTCGCTGGAGTTTAGACAGCTCGATACTGCCTTTGAAAATAGCATTTCGCCCGATCTCCTGCGAGACCCGGTATGTCTGCTGTAACCTGGCTTGCATAAACGCGCGATTTTAACTGTTTTGCGGTGGGCCTGTCTATGCTTAATTGCTTGATTTTGCTGGGGTCTGCCGCGGAAAGTTGTAATATACTCACCCCTTTGCGCAATTCCGAGTTCTCCTAGTCCGATATGCCAAATCCTGCGTTGATTCTTGCCTCAAGCTCGCCATTCCGGCGTGAACTGCTGTCTCGCCTGCAGTTATCCTTCGAATCAATCTCTCCGGAGGTGGATGAAAGCCCGCGCGATGGCGAGGATCCGGTGGCCTACGTCCAGCGCCTGGCCGGGGACAAAGCCCGCAGCATTGCGCTCGAGCATCCACAGGCGGTAGTGATCGGTTCCGACCAATGCTCCTATCTCGATGGCCAGATTCTCGGCAAACCAGGGTCGCATGAAAATGCACTGAAACAATTACAGCAGGCGCGGGGCCGGGAAGTGATTTTTTATACCGGGCTGTCGGTGCAGCATCAGGCCAGCGGTTTTCATGCGGTCGATTATGCTGAATTTCACGTCGGATTCCGCGATCTGACCGATCAGCAGCTTGAGCATTACCTGCAGGTGGAACAACCCTACGACTGTGCCGGCAGCTTCAAATCGGAAAACTATGGCATCACCCTGTTCAGCCACATGTCGGGGGACGATCCTACAACCCTGGTTGGCCTGCCCCTGATCAAACTGACGCAAATGCTGGAACGGGCCGGCGTGCAGGTGTTATGAACTCGATCATGCCTGACGCTGGAGAGCGAAAATGGGCTAAACCTTAGTTGAGATTGAATACGTTTTGTAATTGATTGATACTGCGTACCGCGCCGGCCCCTACCCGGTCTGCCAGGCGGTCGAGCAGCAACTCGGACGGAGTGAAATCGACCGTGTCCTCCTGCTTGATGATCTCGCGCGCAACATAGTCGGTATTGCCGTAATCATCGACCAGGCCAAGCTCGATCGCTTCCTCGCCTGACCAGACCAGCCCCGTGAACAGGTCCGGGTTATCCTGGAGTCGTTCGCCCCGCCCCTGTTTCACCGCATCGATGAAATGCGTATGCACCTGGTCGAGCATGCGCTGCAGGTGTTCCTTATGCTCCGGGTTCTCCGGCAGGAAGGGATCGAGCAGGCCCTTATGCTCTCCCGCGGTCAGCAGGCGGCGTTCTATCCCCCACTTCTCGATCAGGTCGACCAGGCCGAAACTGTCCAGCCTGACGCCGATGGAACCCACCAGGCTTGATTTGTTGACGTAGATTTTATCGGCCGCCGCGGCGACGAAATAACCACCGGAAGCCGCCACATCCTGTACCACGACATACAGGGGTATGTCCTCGTGTTTTTCCCGCAGCCGCTTGATCTCGTCGAAGATATCCGCTGACTGCACCGGTGAGCCGCCAGGCGAGTTGATCTCGAGAACCACGCCCGCGGTTTTCTTGTGCTCAAAAGCGTCCTGCAGACCTTTTACAATATTCTCTGCGCTGGCGCGCTCGCTGCTGGCGATAATGCCATCCAGGGTGACCACCGCGGTATGTTTATCCGATTTATCCAGTTCGGTTTTCAAGAAATCAAAATCATTGACATCGATCAGCAGCAGCATCAGCGGCGTCAGGTAGATGAAGGTCAGAATGATGAAGAAGATGCGCCAGCGGCGGCTGCGACGCTGCTCATTGATCGCCGCGAACACCAGTTTCTGCACGATGGTCTCGTACTCGGCCTGTTGCTTGGGCGTTACGCTAAGTTCTTCGTCATTCATGGTAAGGGCCTGTTAACACAAGTTGAAAATACGCGACTCAGGTCATTTTGTTGCAAAGCAAGGCATATCGAGCGCTGTGTACTGCCCGTACATGAGCGAGATATAACGCAGCTCTGCGGCAAAATGGCCAAGTCCCTCCGGGTTGTGCCCAAAATGGGGGCATACGGCGTTACTCGTCGTTCATTTGGAATCACCAAACTTCTCTTCTCCTGCCTTGTCTGCCCCCATTTTGGGCAACAACGCGAATATTCAACTAGTGTTAACAGGCCCTACTAAACAATCTGGGTTATCTGTTCGATGGAATCAATGAAATGGGTTGGATGGCTGTCCTGCAGGACCTGGTGATCGTGCATGCCGTAGGTAACGGCTATCGAATCCATCTTGATATTGTGCGCCATATCCATGTCGTAGCTGGTATCCCCGACCATCACCGCGCGGCTTGAATCCAGGTCCAGGTCGGTGAGGATTTCTTCCAGCATCAGGGGATCGGGTTTGGAGTGGGTTTCGTCGGCACAACGCGTGATATGGAAGTATGGCTGCAGGCCGGTCTTCTCCAGCGCAATATCGAGCCCACGACGACCTTTGCCGGTGGCCACCGCCAGGTAATAACCCTGGGCATGCAGATCCTGGATGACCTCCGCAGCACCGTGGAATAATTCCGAGGCCTGGGTGCTATCAGCGAAGAAGTGATCGCGATAACTGGCGGCAACCTGTTCCACCTGACCGGCATCGATATCCGGGAACAGGGTCTCGATTGCCCGCGGCAGACTCAAACCGATGATGTGGCGGATCTCGTCGGGCTGCGGTACGGGTAGGCTCGTGTCGGCAATCGCATTCTGCATACAATTGATGATGTGGGCCTGGGAGTCGATGATGGTGCCATCCCAGTCAAAGATGATTAAATCGTATTTCTTAAGCATTCCTGATTCCTAGCAACCTGAACTCCCTGGGTACAGGCGCGGTTAATTTCATTGCCTTAGTATAGGCGGTTTTGGGAATTTCAAGCTGCAGCGCATGTAACAACATCCTCTTACAGCCCAAAGATTTCATCTGGCGATTGAATTCGCGGTCGCCATATTTGTCATCACCGGCAATCTGATGCTGTTGCGACTGGCAATGCACGCGGATCTGGTGAGTGCGGCCGGTTAACAGCCTGATCGTCAGTACACTGAATTCAATACCCTCAACCAGGGCATGCTCAACGCCGACGATTTCCGTCTGCGCCGGCTGGCCGTTGGCATCGACATAAACCCGGCGTTCGCCATTGGGCATGGTCTGGCGCAGCAGCGGCAGATCGATCATCCGGCAAGACCGATCCCAGTGCCCTTTGACGACCGCCTGGTAGGTTTTGCCGATCTCATTGCTCTGCAGCAAACGCTGCATCTCCAACAGGCTTTGCCGGTGCTTGGCAAACATCAGGCATCCACTGGTGTCGCGATCGAGACGATGTACCAACTCAATGTCAGTTTGCTGACGCAGCAGGCGCATTGCATCGATGGCGCCGTAACTCACCCCCGAGCCGGAATGCACGGCCAGTCCCGCGGGCTTGTCAAGGATGATGATGGCATGATTTTCAAACAGGATCTGCTGTTCCAGCTGATCTATCAATCCCTGGGGAATTTTTGGCGCAGACGGTTGTTGGTTGTCGATCCTGATCGGCGGAATTCTGACCACGTCAGCGACCCGCAGCTTGTACTCCGGCTTGACCCGTTTTTTGTTCACCCGCACCTCACCCTTGCGAATGATCCGGTACAAACGGGTGCGCGGTAACGACTTCAGGGTCTTCAGCAAAAAATTATCCAGGCGTTGTCCGCTCTGGTTCTCACCGATCTCGACAAATTGAACGTTGGAGTAGTCCGAAGGTTTTTGTTTCAAACGATTGCAGTGAACGTAAAGTATTGATATATTTGGCAGATTGTGGACTTCAGGCACATTTACAAAGGCCCCACACATAGTTTTTACGGAACAGGTTAACCCTCACCTGTCCGAATTATAAGGTCTCAGATCACCGCAGTGACGGACCGTAGTTTAACCGAAACGCAATGTACAGTCTTCTTATAATCAATCTGTTCATCGAGCAACTCATCAACGCCAGAATCGCGCTTGTACCAGCGTCTAGCCGTGTCCAATTACCGGCCAGACGAACGCTCAATGTAAGACAACAACGAAGTGCCTGTGCCTTGCGACTTACTCAAGGCAAAAATTTCAATGAAAAGAATTCTTATCAATGCCACTCAGGCAGAAGAACTTCGCGTGGCCATGGTCAGTGGCCAGCTTTTATACGATCTCGATATCGAAGTACCCTCTCGCGAGCAGAAAAAATCCAATATCTATAAGGGTGTCATCACCCGCATCGAACCCAGTCTCGAAGCCGCATTTATCAATTACGGCGCGGAACGGCATGGCTTCCTGCCCTTCAAGGAAATCTCGCGGGAATATTTCGCCGATAACGCGAAAGGTCAAGATGGCCGCTACAACGTCAAGGATGCGATCAAGGTCGGCCAGCAGATCATCGTCCAGGTAGAAAAAGAGGAACGCGGCAACAAGGGTGCTGCGCTAACCAGTTTCATCAGCCTGGCCGGACGCTTCCTGGTCGCGATGCCGCAAAATCCACGCGCCGGCGGCGTATCACGCCGCATCGAGGGCGAGGACCGCGAGCAGGTGCGTCAGGTCATGGCCGAACTCGATATGCCCAAGGGCATGGGCGTCATTGCCCGCACCGCTGGCGTTGGCCGCAGTACCGAGGAGATGCAATGGGACCTGGACTACCT
>JASJBV010000133.1 GCA_030066335.1 Gammaproteobacteria bacterium | reverse complement strand
CAAGCACCGCTCTCGGCCATCCCTGGCCTTCGCGGTATAAGCACATCCATGTGCAAGCGCTGCTCCTGCGCATCCATGCGCCCGCAGCATAAGTACGTCCATGTACAAAAAAAAGCCCCTTGCGAGAAGGGGCGGAAAGGTCATGAGTATCCTATTTGGAGGAGGTAGATAGAAACATAGCGTTTCAGGTATTACTATTCAGATTCCGTGCCAACTTAGTGAAACCCGGTTATAGCGGGCTTCTATCCGGGTAAGGCTCATCCCACTGACTTGCCGACGCGCTAATCAAGTGCATTTTGCGCCAAAACAATGCATCTCCTGCCATATATTGGCGCGTTTCTCGATTATTTAGGGTTTGGGTTGATAGGTTTCAGACCCTGCTGTTGATACACGTCAAACAGAATTCATCGCATTCGGCTAGAATCAGCAACATAATAATTATCAACGGGGAAACCTTGCTATGGATGAATCGCTCAAGCGCTTGCTCGAAGCAGAGAAACAGGCGGAACTGATCGTCAAACAGGGCGAGGAAGAGAGTGCGGAAATCTCGCGCAAGGCGCTGGAGGATGCCAAGGCTATCGAGCAGCAGTTTATCCAGCGCCTGCCTGAAATGTATCAATCCTTCAGCGATCGGGCGCAAGAGCGTGCCGAACAAACCATCGCGGAAATCAAGTTACGTTACGATGAACGGAACAAGGCATTACGCGAGCTGGCCGATCAGCATAGCGATGAGGCGGTTGAACAGGCCCTGAAGCTGGTGCTCGAGCGGTAGCCAGGCCATGCAGTCATCCTCCAGCGCACATGTTTACCTGCATACCCGCGTCAGCCTGTTGGCGGATCGACTGTTGTCAATTGAGCATCTGCAGGACATGATCGGTTACGATCTGCAACAGATTATCGAGCGTATCGAGCAGCAGTTTCCGGATCAGCCGTTGGACCCGGCAACCACCAGTATCGAAAACTGGTTATACCTGCGTATGTACACCGATTTCCAAATGCTGCTGCGGGCATTCAACGGGCATGAATACCGTTTCCTCAAACATGCCATTCACTGGTTCGAATTATTCAACCTGAAAATGCTCATCCGCGGTAAATTCAGCGGGGTCAGCGAATCGGCGTTGTCCGAGCAATTGATCGATGTCGGCGAACTGGCCGAATTACCCTTGCAGAAACTGATCCAGACCGATGATCCGTTTGAAATGTTCCGCCTGCTGGAACAGACCAGCTACGCGGGCATCGTGCGCCAGGCGAGAGGGATTTTCGAAGAGCAGGGCCAGGAACTGTTTTCCCTGGATTCCGCGCTCGACCGCAATTTTTTTCTCGAACTGGTCGGTCGCGCGCACTTTCTTTCGCTGGCGGACCGGCAACAACTGAACAGCGTATTCGGTGCCCTGCTGGATCGTAACAACCTGCTGTGGTTGTTGCGTTACCGGTTTATCTACGGGCTGTCGCCGGCAAAATCCTATTACCTGTTGACGGCAACGGGTAACCTGCTGGTGACTGCCGAATTGATGAAGCTGGCTAAACTGGAATCACTGCAAAGCGTGATCGATGAGTTGCCGGCTAAACTCAGGGCCCTGTTAGCAGGGCAGCAGGATATCTACCTGGTCGAGCAGATCATGGAGCTGTACAGCCTGGATGCCGCCCGCCGGGGATTGAAAAAGAATAACCGGTTACTGACCAGGACCTTTGCCTACCTGTTGCTCAGAGAGGCAGAGACCCGCTACCTGATCGCCATCATCAAGGGTAAGCAACTGGGCTTCGACCAGGACCTGATCAGTGAAGCGGTGGGAGGGCTTGTCTGATGCTGCGGATCCCGCTACCGATGCAACGCATGCAGTTACGCCTGTTGAGCGACGACGCGCAAGCGGCGGCCAATACCCTGGCCGGGATGTCGGTGGTCCATCTACAGGTCATGGACAAGGATGAGCTGGCGGAATATCCGGCCGCCGAGTTTGCCCAGATCTATGATCGAATCAAATCGCGTTACCGTAAGATTCTTGGCCTTGCCGGCCTGCCGATGATGACTGCCTCCACTAACCTCGAGCAGAAGATGGATATTACGCTCGACCAGTTGACCGGGATAGATGACCAGCTCAGGCAGCTCTGGGGCCAGATGTCGTCGCTCGAGGAGGAACAACGACGACTGAAGGAAAAAAGTCAGGCGGTCAAACAGTTGCGGGCCAGTCTGCAGCGTTTCCTGTCGCTGGATATCCAGCTGTCCAGGCTCGGGCGTAAGAGCCAGTTCCTCAATGTCATCGCCGGCACCATCGCCAGTAAGAACCGCAATCATCTGCAACAGGCGCTGTCCATTGTCGGTTATGCCCTGACCCAGTTCTACAGCGGTGAGGGTAGCGACTATGTATTGATCGTGGGGTCCTCGGAGCAGGAGGAAGAGGTGCAGGGACTGCTCAAGTCCGCTGATTTCAGGGAGCTGTCGCTGCCGGAAGAATTCAAGGATGAACCGCAACTGATCGAACAACAACTGCAGCAGCAAATGCAGGATGTCGAGGCCAGCCTGGTCGACAACAGTGAACAGATAGATAACCTGGTGCAACAGCATAGTGAGCTGATAACCATGGTGCATCGACTGCTGCCCAGGGCCAGCGCCTATGCCAGCCTGTCAACTTATCTCAAGGGCAGGGGACGCCTGGTCAGCCTGCAGGGCTGGGTGCCGGAGTCGGAAACAGCGCGCATACAGCAGGCACTCGATGAGACGCTGGACTACCCCTACCAGGTCAGTTTTGCAACACCTACCACGGATGAACTGGAGCAGGTGCCCACCAAACTGAAGCAAAGCTGGTGGATTACCCCGTTTCAATCGCTGATCGGTCAATATGGCCTGCCGCAATATTGTGAATTCGATCCCGGTATGTTGTTTGCACTCAGTTATACCCTGATGTTCGGCATGATGTTCGGCGATGTCGGTCACGGCGCTGTCATCATCACCCTGGCTTTTTTACTGCGTAACAAGCTCAAGCCCATCCTCGTGGTAGGCAGCCTGGCCGGACTGTCATCCATTATTTTCGGCTTTTTATACGGCAGTATATTTGGCTATGAACATATCCTGCATCCACTATGGATGTCGCCAATGCATGACCCCGGGCATATTTTGACTCTGGCCCTTTACTGGGGAATAGGTTTTCTGATCCTGGCCAACCTGTTGTCGATTCGCAACCTGTGGGTTAGAAACCAGCGCCAACAGGCACTGTATGGTGCGCATGGGCTGGTCGGGCTGTTATTTTACGTGACCGCGGTGCTATCACTTATCCTGATGTTTGAATTCGAACGCGAGATCGCGGCCTGGCAGTACCTGATCATGCTGGTATTGATGGCGACCATCCTGTTCCAGGGCTGGCAGCATGCATCCGGTACCTTCGTCGAGCGTATCGTTATCGTGCTGATCGAGGGCCTGGAATACCTGATCAGCAATATGTCCGCTACCCTGTCGTTCTTACGGGTTGCCGCGTTCAGCCTCAATCATGTCGCGTTGGCCGCCGCGGTGTTTGCGATCGCCGCGATGCTCGACACCTTCGGCCACTGGGTAACCATCCTGCTGGGCAATGTATTTATCATCGTACTGGAGGGTGCCATCGTCGCCATCCAGTGCCTGCGCCTCGAATTTTACGAGGGTTTTTCCCGCTTTTTCAGTGGCAAGGGTCAACGTTTCCGGCCACTGCAAACAGAAGTGTATTAAGCCATCATGAATAACAAATTTAGGAGAAGCAAATGACAAGCATAACCATCGTGTTAACTATTAGCCTGCTGGCGATGATCCTGCTCGGCATCTACCTCGAGATGCAACCCGCGGTACAAAAGCGCAAGATACCGCGCTGGGTCAAGGGCAGCGTTGGGGTCAATCTGCTGCTGTTTGTCGGCGGGGTGGCGCTGTTGCTGTTTGCCGGGGTCAACGAGGCGGCTGCGCAGCAGGCAGGCCAGGCCGCGGGTGAGATCAGTGTCGGCTACGGACTCGCATTGATCGGTATCGGCCTGCCCACCGGCCTGGCGGCAATCGGCGCCGGCCTCGCGGTCAGCTCGGTCGGTTCTGCATCGCTGGCGGTAATCGTTGAGAAACCGGAGATTTTCGGCCGAACCCTGGTTTACCTGGGGCTGGCGGAAGGTATCGCGATCTATGGCCTGGTTATCACCATCCTGATGCTGGGTAAAATCTGATGCGCATGCTGGCGATTGGCAACCAGGCACTGATGGATGGTTTTGCCCTGCTCGGGATCGAGACCTATGCCGATATCAGTGTCAGCCAGTTGGAACAACTACTGATGGACCTGCGGCGGCGGGATGAACGGGCGCTGGTGTATTTGCAGCAGGATCTGGCCCGGGCCGATTTACCCGTTCTGACCTACCTGAGGAATGAAGGTGGCCGGGTCCTGATCAGCGAGATTCCGGACATCCTGTCGGCCGATGCCTACCAGGCCTCGGTGGACCAGCTGATTGCCCGGGTCATGGGTAAGCATATCCTGGAGAGTTTCAGTCATGATGATGCACAGACTAGGGAGTTTCCAACATGAACGATGATGCACAGACTAGGGAGTTTCCAACATGAACGATGATGCACAGATAAGCGCGCTCGAGGAAGCGATTATCCAGCGTGCACGCGAACTGGCCGAGGAGCATGTCAACCAGGGCAAGATGACGCGCAGCCGGATCATGCAGGATGCGCGGGACAAGGTCCAGCTGATGGAGAAAAAGGAGTTGCTGCTGGCCAAGGAAAATGCGGAAAGAGAGTACCAGCGCCTGGTCCAGGCCAGCGAGCTGCACCTGCAGTCGGAACTCGATAGAAATCGCTGGGGCATGGTGCAGTCGGTGATGGACAGTGTGGTGCGGCAGACCGCGGAGTTTGCCGAACACTCCACCGACTATGAGGCGGTGCTGTTCAAATTACTGGATAATGGGGCCAAAGAGCTGAAGCCATCGAAATTGGTGGCCGAACTGAATCATCGTGATCACCAGACCTATGTCGATAGCTGGGATGATTTCACCGCGCCGCTGGGTAAGGAGATTCTGTTATCGGATGTCAACTGTGACTGCAGCGGCGGGGTGCGCCTGCTGTCAACCGATGGCAGCATGATGATCGATAATACCTTCGATGGCATCTTCGCCAGGAATAACGAGAAACTGATGAGAATTATCTTTGAGCGCCTGTTTTCCCAGGTGCATAGCATAGGCGGAGCAGGCCATGGGTGAAGTCATCGAAATCAATGGCCCGATCGTCAGTATCCATCATCCGGGCATTCTCAACGGCGAGCAGGTCAAGATCGGCAAGCTGGGATTGCTCGGCGAGGTCATCCATCTGCGCGAGGACCATGCCCTGGTCCAGGTTTATGAATCCACCGAATCGGTGAAACCCGGTGAAGAGGTCGTTGGTCTGCAGCATCCGTTGTCGGTAGAACTCGGTCCTGGCCTGCTCGGTGAGATCTTTGACGGGGTACAGCGACCGTTACAACAGATCCTGGAGCTCAGTGGTCAACAAATCAGTCGTGGCCTGGATGTACCGGCGCTGGACCGGGATAAACTCTGGCATTTCGTGCCCAGCGAGGATATCGAGGTGGGCAGCCAGGTGGTACCGGGGCAGGTCATAGGTACGGTGCAGGAGACCCAGACCATCGAGCACAAGATCCTGGTGCCGCCGGACTGCGAGGGTGAGGTCATGGTCGCGGCACCTCAGGGCGACTACAGCATCGAGGAGGTGATCCTGCAGCTGCGCAACCCGCAGGGTCATGTATCCAAGCTCAAAATGTATCACAAGTGGCCGGTGCGGATACCGCGTCCCTATGCGGGCCGGGATCCTTCTAACAAGCCGCTGATGACCGGGCAACGCGTGCTGGATACTTTTTTTCCCCTGCTTAAAGGCGGCAAGGCCGCAGTGCCGGGACCCTTCGGTGCCGGTAAAACCATGGTGCAGCAACAGATTGCCCGCTGGGCCAATGCCGATATCGTGCTCTACGTCGGTTGCGGCGAACGCGGCAATGAACTGGTCGATATCCTCGAGAGTTTTCCCCAGCTGACTGACCCGCATACCAATCGTTCGTTGATGGAACGGACATTCCTCGTTGCCAACACCTCGAATATGCCGGTAGTGGCGCGCGAGGCCAGTATCTATGTCGGGGTCACGATGGCCGAATATTACCGCGACCAGGGCTACGATGTGGTGATGGTGGCTGATTCCACCAGTCGTTGGGCCGAGGCCTTGCGCGAGGTATCCGGCCGGCTCGGCCAGATGCCGGTGGAAGAGGGTTATCCCGCCTACCTGGCATCGCGCCTGGCCGCATTTTACGAACGCGCCGGTTCGGTCAGGACCCTGGCGGGAGACGATGGTTCGGTTACCCTGATCGGGGCGGTGTCGCCCCCGGGCGGAGATTTCTCGGAACCGGTGACCAGTCATACCAAGGAAATCATCCGCACCTTCTGGGCCTTGTCCAAGCCGCTGGCCGATGCGCGGCATTATCCGGCGGTGTCATGGCTGGATAGTTTTTCCGAATACCAGCTGCGGGCCGCGGAATGGTGGGCGGCCAATGTCGATGTCAACTGGTCGGCCCGGCGGGAACAGGCCTTGAGCCTGCTCACCACCGCCCAGGAACTGGAACGCATCGTCAACCTGGTGGGCCCGGAAGCATTGTCCAGTGCCCAGCGCTGGATGCTGGAAAGCGCCGGACTGCTGAAGGAGGCGGTGTTGCAGCAAAGTGCGTTGGACCCGGTGGACAGCTATTGTTCCCCGCATAAACAATTCAAACTGCTGGATATCATCTTATGTTTCTACGATGAGGGGGCGGACCTGATTAACCTGGGGGTACCGGTGGAACAGTTGCAGTCGTTGCCATTGATCGGTGAACTGAAACGTTTGAAATCCCGCTATAGCAGTGATGAGTTGGATAAAATTACCGAATTCGGCCAGACCATCGACGACACGCTGCGGGTCATGCGCGCCGAGTATTCGACCAATAATCGCGAGGCAGAAGCATGAGTTCGGTGGAGTATCGAAAGGTCAGCGCCGTCCATGGCGCGCTGATGTTCGTCAAGGGCGTGGCCGGGGTCGCGGCGGGTGATCGGGTAGCGATTCGTGATCGCGCTGGTAACCGGCGTAATGGCCAGGTCATCAAGACTTCCGGCGACATGGTGCTGGTGCAGGTGTTCGAAGGCACCGATGCGCTGGACCGGGAAAATACCTGGGTGCGCTTCCTCGGCGAGCCGTTTGAGATGGCGCTGTCGCCGGACCTGCTGGGGCGCAACTTCAATGGTATCGGCGAGCCGCGCGATGGCCGTCCGCCGATCATTTCCAAGCTGCGCCGCAACGTCAACGGGTCACCGGTCAATCCGGCCGCGCGGGCCTATCCGCGCGAATTCATCCAGACCGGCATCTCCACCATCGATGGCCTGAACTCGTTGGTGCGTGGCCAGAAACTACCGGTGTTCTCGGGTTCCGGCCTGCCGCACAACAAGCTGGCGGCCCAGATCGTGCGCCAGGCCAAGTTATCCGGTGAGACCTCGGATTTCGTTATTGTGTTTGCGGCAATGGGGGTTTCGCATTCGGATGCGAATTTCTTCGAGCAGCAGTTCGAGACCAGTGGGGTGCTGGGCAAGGTCGTGATGTACATGAACCTGGCCAACGATCCGCCGATGGAGCGCCTGATTCTGCCGCGGACCGCGCTGACCGCGGCCGAGTACCTGGCCTACGACCTGGATTATCACGTACTGGTGGTGATTACCGACATGACCAAGTATGCCGAGGCGCTGCGCGAGGTGGCGACGGAAAAGGGCGACGTGCCATCGCGCAAGGGTTACCCGGGTTACCTGTATTCGGACCTGGCCGAGATCTATGAGCGTGCCGGCCGTGTGCGTGACCGGCATGGCTCGATCACGATGATCCCGATCCTGTCGATGCCCAGCGATGACATCACCCATCCGATACCCGACCTGACCGGTTACATCACCGAGGGCCAGATCGTATTGAGCCGGGAGTTACAGGGCCGGGCGGTGTATCCGCCGGTGAATGTACCGCCGTCGTTGTCACGCCTGATGAAGGATGGGATCGGCAAGGATGATACCCGGGAAGACCACCCGCGGGTGGCCAGCCAGTTGTATGCATCCTATACCCGCGCGCTGGAGGCGAGGAACCTGGCGTCGATTATCGGGGCCGAGGATCTGTCCCAGCGTGACCGCCGCTATTTGCAGTTCGCCGACGAATTCGAAAACCGCTTCGTCAAGCAGGGGGAGCAGGAGGAACGCAACATCATCGAGACCCTGGATCTGGCCTGGGACCTGTTGTCACTGTTACCACCGGATGCATTGGGCCGGGTAACCGAGGAAGACATTCAAAAGTACCACAGTGGTAAGGAGCTGTAATGGAGGACCGGCTCAACCTGGCACCGACCAAGAGCAACCTGCTGGCCCTGCGCCAGCAGGTCGATTTTCTCGATGAGGGTTATCAGCTGCTCGAGCGTAAGCGGGAAATGCTGACCCGCCTGGTGTATAGCAAGCTCAAGGAATACCAGGCATTGAAACACCAGGCGCACTTGAGTCTGCGCCAGGCTTATCGCAGTCTCAGTATCACCCAGATGCGGATGGGTACCCAGCGCATACGCCAGTTGGCCCTGGGGATGCCGCCAGCGATCAAGGCGAATATCCTGCCGCGACGCAACATGGGGGTACAGTACCCGTCGGTCGATATCAGCCCCAATCCCTTGCAGCCGGTTGGCATCCTGGGTACCGATGTATCACTGGACAAAACGCGCAAGGATTTTTCTCAGATGGCGGTGCAGATGGCTAAACTGGCGGAGCTGGAATCTGCCTTGTGGCGGTTGCTGGAAGAGCAGCGCAAGACCCAGAAACGGGTCAATGCCCTTAAATACAATATCATCCCGCGCTATCAGCGTAGCATCAGTTTTATCGAAAACACCCTGGAAGAGGAAGAGCGCGATGCCCTGTTCCAGCTCAAGGTCCTGCAGCAGCGGGCTTAACGGTTAAAACAACTCGATATCGCCCTGTTCATCATCCGCAGAGGTGATCTCGAATTTCAATTTTTCCTCGGTCATTTTTTCCACCATTGCGGTCAATTCCTTACTGGCAGCCTCGGCCTGGCGGAAATTATTCAATATCTTCGCGTGCAGGTTAAGATCATTTTGCCAGTCCTGCTCGAGCAGATGCATGATGGCATGTACATTTTCATGCACTTCTTTATGCGGTGGTTTGATTAACTGATAACTCGGCAGGTGGCTGTAGAGTTCATGACCGGCGCCGCTGTCATACCACTGGCCGAAGCGGCATTGATGGTAGTTGACCATGACCGCCTGTTTCACCTCGTCGGACGGGGTTCTCTGCTCCGCCCCGCGGTAGGTGCGTTGCATGTAGATCAGGTGATCGACCTTGGTCAGGGCTGCCTGGCAGATCGCCTGGACGTAGCCAACCTTACCGTAGACATCCTGCGAGCCCCGGGCCGAGGTTTCGAAGCTTTGCTCGAAATCACTGATCACCGATTTGGATTGTTCCGAGATATCCGCCATGTTGACCGTATCTTTAACCATGATCTCGGTGGCATTGACGAATTCGGCCATGATATCGGTAATCTGTACCGCGACATCCTTGGTGGTAGCGGCCAGGTTTTTGACCTCGTCCGCGACCACCGCAAAGCCACGGCCATGCTCGCCGGCCCGCGCTGCCTCGATCGCCGCGTTCAGTGCCAGCAGGTTGGTCTGATCGGCGACCCCGGTGATTTCACTGAGCATTTCCGAGATACGGGTGCTGTTCTGCGCCAGGTTCTGCGAGCTGCCGCGCATGTTGATGGCTCTCTCGATGACCTGGTTGAGGTCAGCGAGCAGTTGCTTGACGTTGAGCAGGCTGTCGGTGGCATTATCCGACGATACCTTGGAAATATCCTCGATCTGCACCATCTCACCGATGATCGAATTCAGGTCACGCTGATTCTGCTCCAGGTTACGCAACAGGTTCGCGGTCTTCAGCTGGCCTAGCTGGGAATACAGCTCATCGATCTTCTGTTGCCAGTAAGACTCCTTGGCCGAGAATACCGACTGGTTGAATTGCTCGAGTGCCGAGGCGAAGCGGCCGTGCATGCCACAGCTTAGGGTAGTGCGGTAAAAATCATGGCGGCTGGTGGCCTTGAAGGTGGTATCCACCTCGCGCATGAAGGTCTCGAACTGATCCAGAGCCTCGTTGAGTCGCCATGCCACCTCATGAAAGCGACTATTTTCGGGAATGCGGGTGATACGGTGTTCCAGGTTACCCCGGTGGACCTGGTTGGCCAGCTGTTCGATCTTGGCCACCAGTCGTTCGTCGTTACGATCATTGAGCCAGGCCAGGACAAACAGAATACCAGCACAGGCGAAGACCGGGTAAAGCCACTGCTCAAGGCCTGCCAGCAACAACAGGCTGCTGATCGCCAGCAAGCCCATTTTGGCCGCAAGGTAATGGCTAGTTTTCAAGTTTAAGGATAAGTTCATTATATGCCTTACCTGATTCCTCGACGAAATCATTGAGTATCTGAAAGGAGGCGTCCATCGCCTGTTGCGCGCTAGTATGCTGGGACTCTTCCTCGATCATGCGTTGGTAGAGCGGCTCTATCAGTTCGATCGCGCTACGTTGCGGGCAGCGTCTTACCGAGTAGTAACCCAGTAGCTTGTCGTCCGCATCATAGCTGGGCGTTACATTGGCCAGCACCCAGTAGTATTGACCATTTTTACAGCGGTTCTTGACATAGCCGAAGAACTCATCACCTTCCTGCAGGGTCTGCCACATGAAACGGTAGACCGAGCGTGGCATATCCGGATGGCGAATGATATTGTGTGGCTGTCCGAGTAGTTCGGCTTCGTCATAGCCGGAGAATTGGATGAAAATCCGGTTGCAATAGGTGATCTTGCCTTTCGCATCGGTCTTGCTGACGATGAAGTCGTCGGGCTTCATCTTGATTTCTTGGGCGGAAGTCTGTGCCATAATCTGGATTACGCTAGTGGTTAACCTATTGTTTATAAAGCAGAAATCTACAGGCATGGGTGGCCAGCCAGCAGTTTCCCCGGTGCTCTGTTTCCCCTATCGGCATCCTGCGCATAATCTTTAGTCGCCGCGATGACCGAAACTCAATTCAATTCAGCCCTTGGCTCGTTTGCTCTGTACCGCCTGCCCCGGCGTAAGCGTGAACAGTTGCGTGCCTGGGATGCCGCTGACGAATACCTGCTAAAGGTACTGGCCGAGGCTGGGGCGCTGCCGCGGCATCCTTTATTGTGTAATGATCAGTTCGGGGCACTGGCAGTGTCACTGCATCAACAACAACCACTGAGCTGGTCAGACTCCTGGCTGGCCCATCGCGCTTGCGAGCACAACCTGCGGGTTAACGGTCTGCCGACGGACGCGGTGAAATACCTGGAGAGCCTACAGCTCCCTCCATCCGGCTTGCCACTGGTCATCGTCAAACTGCCGAAAAACCTGGCCTTGCTGCAGGATCAATTGATTAGGCTGCAACCACTGCTGGATAGTGGCGCTCGAATGCTGGTTGGCGGTATGCAGAAGTCGATGCCATCATCGGTGTGGAAGTCGCTGGAGCAGATTATTGGCCCGACCAGCACCCGGCCGGGATGGAAAAAGGCCAAGCTGATTGAAGTGCTGGCCGATTCGCGCAGAGCTGAAACGCCGAACCCTTTCCCGACCCGCTGGCCGCTGCAGGGTACCGATTTGATCATCACCAATCATGCCAATGTGTTCGCCCGCGAACGTCTGGATATCGGTAGTCGTTTTATGCTGCAGCATTTACCGCCAACCGAGGGCGAGTTGGATATCATCGATCTGGGTTGTGGCAATGGTGTGCTCGGCTTGATGGCGGCCAGGCAAAACCCGCGGGCATCAATCCATTTTGTCGATGAATCCTACATGGCCGTGGATTCTGCCAGGATTAATTTCAGCCAGCTCGGGGCTGAGACCGGACGGGCCAGTTTTCACTGTGCCGATGGACTGACTGAATTCGCTGCCGACAGTGCCGATCTGGTGTTGTGCAATCCGCCGTTTCATCAGCAACACAGTGTCGCCGATACCATCGCCCTGTCCATGTTCAAACAGTCCGCCAGGGTATTACGCTCAGGCGGTGAATTATGGGTAATCGGCAATCGCCATCTCGGTTATCACAATAAGCTGCGACGCTGGTTTTCTCGTGTCGATCTGGTGGCATCAAATGCCAAGTTCGTGATTCTCAAAGCCTTTGCCAATTGATGGCAGCTTACCATCTAATCATCAATTTGATTTAGATGAATATCTTTAAGGCCTGGAGCCAAGTCAACGGTGCTAGTCGCTGAAACCGGTTTTCTGTGG
>JASJBV010000136.1 GCA_030066335.1 Gammaproteobacteria bacterium | reverse complement strand
TCGACGAGGAAGGATTTCTGTTGCACCCAGCGGACTGGAGCCGGCAATTTACCGAGCGTCGCGCACAGGAAAAAGGGATTCAATTGACCGACCAGGACTGGCAACTGGTCGAACTGATCAGGGACAAGTATCTGCGTCTCGGCTCCCTGCCGTTGATGCGCCATGTGTGCAAACAAACCGGCATCGATAAGATCCAGGTGATTCAACAGTTCGGCAGCTGTATCGCGCTGTGGAAAATGGCCGGATTGCCGAATCCCGGCGAGGAAGCCAAGGCCTACATGAATTGACAGCCTACGTGAAGTAACCTCCTAGCCCCGGTACCGTCCTGGTACCGGGCATTTTTTTGTCCGGGCAAGCCGAACCCAAGATCTATCCTGCAACTAACTCAATGCCAGACATTTTCACTCAGGGCTTGGGCGCAAGCGATAAGGCCAGCACCAGCAGAGAGCTCGCCGCTACCCAGGATCCAACGATACGGATACCAATTTTTTGCCAGGCTTTCTGGTTGAAATAATCAGCCATTGCCAGTGGATAAAGCGCCAGAAAGTAGATCGCAACACCGCTGCCAAACAATGAGGCCAACTTGTCTTGGCCGGAAAGCTCTGCCTGGGCCGAGTCGATACCCAACATCAAGCCAGCCAGTAGCGCTATGATCACGCACCAGGTCAAGGCTATGTGCGGACTCATGGCAACCAATAGGCCAACGGTTGCGGATAGAGCCAGCACCAGGGTTTCCAGCCCCAGGTCATTCGCGAACCAGGCCACCACCAGCCCCACTACGGTGGCGGCGGCAAAAGCGCCCAGGGCCAGCTCGACTCTCTTTGGTCCTTGTTGTCCCAGAAAAAGTCCAACCGCCAGCAACAGCAGGAGATGGGCTGGCACCAGAACCGGATGTAATAAGCCGTTGTAGAAATTACCTATGCCTTGAATAGGGCTGTGAGCCAGCGCTGTTGCAGGGACCAGCAATACCAATAGGCAAACTAGGGCGTAGTGCTTGCCACTCATAGAATACCAGTGAGGAAACCAACTCCGGCAAGGGCAATTAAGCCTCCACCAGCTTGCACCGCGATTTTTCCAGCAGGCCAGCGCACCAGCAGCCCGAAGGCGATGCCGGACAAATGGAGTAAGCCAGTGGAGATGACAAACCCAATGCTATACGCCAGGGGATTAGCCGCACCGGGCAATTCAGTACCGTGCGCGTGCCCATGAAAAATGGCAAACACTCCCACAATGACAGCCGCGATCCAGATGGCTGGGCGAACGGCGAATGCGACCATGGCACCCAGCACAACGGCAGATGCGGCAATACCCGTTTCAACAGCGGGAACCGGAACACCGATAACGCCAAGTGCTCCTCCAAACGCCATGACCAGAGGGAAAACGACGGGAAGTATCCAGATTGCGGGGCTGCCTAAAAACGCACCCCACAAACCGACCGCCACCATGGCGACAACATGATCCCAACCAACAATGGGGTGTAAAAAGCCGCTGATAAATCCCCCGGTGATGCCTGAACCTTCATGGGCGATAGCCGTGGAGGTATAAACAACAAGAAGTGTGGCAAGCGCCAGAGATGAAAAATGACGAGTCTTCATTGAAACCTCAGTTGGTTGTCTGAATTGAAATCTAAAATTCCGTCTTGTCTCACGGTGGAAATGTTATAACATAACACTTTTTGCCGGAGCCCGATCATGAAATATTCTTTGTTATTATCAAGCCTGTTAATGATACAACCGGTCGTTGCCGAGGACCAACATCGACAGCATGATGCCCATGTGCACGGCCATGCGCAACTGAACCTGGTGGTTTCCGGCCAGACCCTGCAGGTGGAGCTGGAAACGCCCTCCAACAACCTGCTCGGTTTCGAACATCAGGCCCGGTCGGAGCAGGACAAGAAAACCCTGCAACAGGCCCTCGCCGTGTTGAACGACCCATCAAAATGGTTCCAGCCCGATGCAGCGGCTTCCTGTAAATTACAGGATATCGACATTGAGAGTGCGCTGCTGGAGTCGGATCATCATGATGAGCATGACCATGACGAGCACGAAAAGCATGCCAAACATGACGACCACGATGATCATGGGCATGACCACCACGATGACGATGACAAGCATGCGAAGCACGACGACCACGACCACGATGATGACGATGACAAGCACGCTAAACACGACGACCATGATAAACATGCCAAGCATGATGACCATGATCATGCAGACCATGACGATGAAATGCATTCTGAATTCGATATCACCCTGTCCTTTACCTGTGCCCGGCCAGGCCGATTGAAGTCAGTCGATGCCAGAGGCTTGTTCCAGCGTTTTCGTAATATGGAAGATATCGATGTGCAATGGATCACCGACAGCAAGCAGTCGGCGACAGAATTGAGCAGAGGCAAGGGGATTATTTCGTTACAATAATCCGATGTCGGATGCTGTAATCTCCATCAATAACCTGCGCTTCAGCTGGCCCGGTGCAACTAACCCGGTGCTGGATATCGAGCAGTTCCAGCTGCAGCGCGGTCGCCATTTGTTCATCCAGGGTGCCAGCGGTTGTGGCAAGACCACGCTGCTGAACCTGCTAACCGGGATCAATGCTCCCGACAACGGCAGCGTCAGGGTGTTGGGACAGGAGCTCAACGCGCTCAATGCCCTGCAACGCGATCGTTTTCGTGCTGATCACCTGGGGGTGATCTTTCAGCAGTTCAACCTGCTGCCTTACCTTAACATCCTCGATAATGTCGCCCTGCCCTGCAGTTTTTCCAGGCGCCGCAAGCACAAGGCCGGTGATGTCGATGGGGCCGCGCAACAGATGCTGGAAGAATTGCAGATCCCGGTCTCGATGTTCCAGCGCCACGTGATGGATCTGAGCGTCGGCCAGCAACAACGGGTCGCGGTGGCCCGTGCCTTGATCGGTGATCCGGAACTGGTCATCGCCGACGAACCAACCTCGGCGCTGGACAGCGACAATCGCGACAGTTTTATCGAGCTGTTGTTCAGGCGCGCAACCGAACATCAAAGCACGCTGATCTTCGTCAGCCATGATCAGCACCTGGCCAGCCATTTCGACAACCGGATCAACCTCGCCGATATCAACCGCGCGCATGCCGAGGAAGCCGCATGAGACTGATCAGCGTTGCGGTAAAAAGTGCCTGGAACCGGCGTCTCAGCCTGAGCCTGACCGTATTGGCGCTGGCAATCAGCGTCATGCTGCTGCTCGGGGTGGACAAGATCCGCAAGGAAGCCAAGTCCAACTTCGTCAATACCATCTCGCAAACCGACCTGATCGTCGGCGGTCGTAGCGGCCCGGTCAACCTGCTGTTATACAGCGTGTTTCGTATCGGCAACGCAACCAACAATGTGTCCTGGCAGTCTTACCAGGAGATCAAGACCCTGGAGCAGGTAAAATGGTCGGTACCCTTATCCCTGGGTGATTCACATCGGGGTTTTCGGGTGTTGGGCACCAACCAGGATTATTTCAAGTACTACCGCCACAGTGGCGACCGGGCGTTGCAATTCAAAACGGGCGCGGCATTCAACCAGGTCTACGATGTGGTACTGGGCGCAGATGTTGCGCGTGAGCTCGATTACGCCCTGGGCGATAAGATCATTGTGTCCCACGGTCTGGTTTCCACCGATTTCTCCGCGCATGACGATAAACCCTTCACCGTGGTCGGTATCCTGGCGAAAACCGGTACCCCGGTCGACCGTACCCTGCATGTGCCGCTGGAGGGTATCACGGCGATTCATATCGACTGGCAATCGGGGCGGCGCAGCGCGTTTAGCATTGATGCCGAACAGGCATTGAAGATGGACTTGCAGCCCAAGGCGATCACCGCTTTCATGCTCGGCCTGAACAATCGGATCACGACCTTCCGCGTGCAGCGCCAAATCAATGAGTATGCCGAGGAGCCACTGATGGCAATCATCCCGGGTTCGACCCTGACCACCTTGTGGCATACCCTGAGCAGTTTCGAACTGGTCCTGCTGGCGGTCTCCTCGCTGGTCGTCGTTGCCGGCCTGGCCGGAATGTTGACGACCATCATTTCCAGTCTCAATGAACGGCGACGGGAAATGGCGGTGCTCAGGGCGATCGGTGCCCACCCCTACCAGATCGTCCTGCTGTTTGTGCTGGAAACTTTACTGATCATCCTGTTGTCGATAATTTTAGGTATCATCCTGCTATACACTATCTTGCTGATCTTCAAGCCGTTGATTCTGGGCTGGGTGGGTATCAACATCACAGTCAGCGCTCTCGATTGGCAGCAATGGCTGGTACTGGCGGTGATCACGGTCAGCGCGTTGCTGATCAGCCTGATACCGGGCCTGATTGCTTACCGCCGTTCATTGCAGGATGGCTTGATGTTGCGGGTTTGATTTGAACATGAAGGAAATATCCAGGTGAGAATATTCATCTATAGCTTGTTGAGCATGCTCATGCTGCTGAACCTTGTCGCTTGTGACTCATCGCAGCAGGGCCAGGCCGTCAACAGCAGCGAATCCTCGCCATTGCAAGTCGCAGAGCCAAAAGCGGTCGACGAAGCCAAGCCGCAACTGCAACCCGGCGATCCGTTACCGACCATCAGTTCAGCCAGTAACGAGGATGATGGTTTCACCGAAATCGACTGGGATTCGCTGATGCCAGAGGATTACCGGCCGGAACAGCTACTGATGAAATACATAGATCAACTGGCCGAACTTTCGGATGATGATCCCAAGGCGATCGAATTGTACGGTATCATGCAAGCCGAACTGGATAATGCGCCGATCAACACGGCGTTGGCAGGCAAGGCAGTCAGGTTGCCAGGATTTATCGCACCGCTGGAAAATGTCGATGGCAAGGTTTCGGAATTTCTCCTCGTCCCTTATTTTGGCGCCTGTATTCACGTGCCACCGCCACCGGTCAATCAGACCGTGCTGGTGAAAACCCTGGCCGATTCGGCAATCGATGCCGAAGATGTATGGGAACCGGTGTGGGTGATGGGAAATATCCAGGCCGAGGGCGAATCAACCGACATCGGTAATGCCGGCTACCGCATCATGGACGCCAAGGTCGAGATATTCGAGTACTAACCCCGAGCGGCTATCTCGGGCCTGTCTTTCGGCGCTAACTGCTCTATACTGGGAAACATAACTAGAACAGGAGGATGTCCCCATGATGGGTCGGATTTCGATGGTTGCTCACCGCGGCCAGCCGCGTACTTTGCCGGAAAACAGCCTACAGGGTTTTGCCTACGTCCTGGAGGCCGGTGTTGGCTATATCGAAACCGATATCCAGATCACCTCCGATGGGATTCCGGTGCTGAGCCATGATGCCAATCTGCTGGAACTGACCGGCAAACAGATCATCATCGCCGATCATGAATATGCCCGCATCAGCGAAATCCCCGCCGGCGACCCGGAACGTTTCGGTGATCAATTCAACGACTACCGGATCGCCTCGCTGCAGCAGCTGGTCGATTTGTTGCAGCAATATCCTGACGTTACCGGCTTCATCGAGCTGAAAGCGGCCACCCTCGACAACTTTGGCTTCAAGGCCGTCGATCTGGTCATGCAGCAATTGCAGCCAATCCTGTCTCAGGTCGTGCTGATTTCCTTCGAGTATGAGGCCCTGCAATATGCCAGCCAGAATTATCAGATCGAGCTGGGCTGGGTACTGCCGGACTGGCTGGATGAATATCGGCAAAAAGCGCTGGATCTGGATCCGGCATTTCTGTTCATCAATCGCCGCTACTGCCCCAATGAAGCCGCCGAGTTGTGGCACGGCAACTGGCAATGGGTGGCCTATACGATCAATGATGCTGCCGAAATTGAACATTTTGCCGGTCTCGGCATCGAGCTGATCGAAACCGATCGCTATACCGAGATCATTCAGGAAAGCGACATCATCGAGGTCAGCACCGACTTTTGAGGCGCGGCCGGGCTGACTCCAGCCACCGTTTATCTGAAATAACCACATTAAAACTGTGATTACGGCCTATTTTGTGGAATAACGCCCAGGGCGCAAACTATTTCACAGCTCGATGAATTGATTAATAGCCAATCTCACCTAGTATTAAATTGATGGTTTCCAGGGCAAATCGGGATTATCCGGTTTACCCTGGAAACCAGCTTTCATTAGTTTCGTTTGATTATTAAGTGCTGATTGCCTGCGATAGGAGATGCGGGTAAACAAGCCGGAAAACCGGTAGTCGTTCCAGTGGATTTGTATCACTCAAAGAAAAAATACCAGCCGCGCAGTCTGCGCGAGCGCTATTTCAGCTCAACCCTGGTGATCGGTTTAATTGCGGTCAGCATTGTTACCGTGTTTTTCAGCAAAACCCTCGACACCAAGCACGAGGTCAGCCAGGAGCTGGAACAGCTGCAGCAACAAAAGGCTATCGTGCACCAGGTCAACAAGAACAGCCTGGCGATATTCCGCAACATCGAACTGTTTCTGCTCGATCCTACCATTGGCTACTACGACAAGATCGCCTATGAGCTAATCAGTGATACCCAGCAGAGCAACAGCCGGTTAAACAGATTGCTCGCAGCGGACCAGACCGCGATCGTTAACTATGTTCAGTCAGTCTCCCAACAGACCGAACAACTGGAAAACAATGTAACCATGCTGTTCAAGTCACGCCTGGATATCAATAAGCAATATCCGGGCATTGCGCTGTCGATGAACAGTATGACCGAGCCGCACCAGGTCATCAGCAGCAGTATGGGGTTGCTCATCGATGAGATTGTTAGCGGTGAGCTGGAGCCGGTATCGGCTGAACTGCTGCCGCTGCTGTTGCAAACCAATAGCTTGTGGGTCAACCAGGCGTTGCAGTTTCGCTCTTATCTGTCCAATCGTTTCGCGGTGTTTTCGCTGGATTTCTTACGCAGCCAGGCAGACCAGCTGGAAAATATGAAGCAGGTATTCCTGCAGAAAATCTACCGCTTGGAAGCTCTATATGCGCAGGAAGACAGCTTCGAGGCAGAAACCCATCTGCCGCTGATTATCGACAACTTCAATCTCTGGCACGAGCTGTTCGCGGAAGCCCGTCGGATCAATGAATCGGAAAACTGGCGTACCGATAACCTGATCCTGCAACAGGATATCATCCCGGTGTTCGAGCAGCTTAGCGCGGACCTCGGCGCGATCGAAACCATGTTGAACGAGCAGGAAGCGGTCATCAAATCACGCAATGAGCGCAATACCGATACCCTGTTCAAGCTGATCGTGGCGATCATCGTGCTATTCATGCTGTTCATTCTCGGCATCCTCTACTCGCTGGACCGGGTCGTGTTCAACCCGATCAAGCAGGTTTCCAAAGCGCTCAAGCTACGCGCATTCGAGCATGATGCACCGCAGATCAAGAAGGCGAAATCGAAGGAGATCGACGCCCTGGTCGAGGCATTCAAGGAGATGGATGAAAAAGTCAATCAACGCCAGAATGAACTGGAACACCAGGCCCTGCACGATTACCTGACCGCTTTACCCAATCGTCTGCTGTTGCAGCAACGATTGGAATACCAGTTGCTGACCTCGGATCGCGAGCAAAGTGAGTTCAGCCTGTTCCTGATGGACCTGAATAATTTCAAGGATGTCAATGATACCCTGGGCCATGAGGCCGGCGACAAACTGTTGAGCCAGGTGGCCAGGCGCCTGGCAAAGCATGTCCGAAAATTCGATACCGTGGCGCGCCTGGGAGGTGATGAATTTGCCGTGTTGCTACCGGATCTGGACAAGGCAGAATCGGAGAAGGTCGCCAATAATCTGCATGAACTCATCTCTGCCCCCTTTATGCTGGAAGACCAGAGTATCGAGGTCAGTATCAGTATCGGTATCGTCCATTATCCGTGCGATGGCGAGGATGCCACTACCCTGCTGCAACATGCCGACAGCGCCATGTACCAGGCCAAGCGCAACCGCTGTGTATTCTCCCATTATGATCAGAACGTGGATTTCTATAGGCAGAATCGCCTGACCCTGATCCAGGATTTACGCGATGCCTTGAATAACGATGAATTGATGCTGTTCTATCAACCGCAATTGTATTGCCAGGTCAATGAAATTGTCGGCGCCGAGGCCCTGCTGCGTTGGAACCATCCTGAATTCGGTTTTATCCAGCCGGAAAAAATCATCGACCTGGCGGAATACAGTGGCAACATTCACCAACTGACCTTGTGGGTGATTACGCGGGCCATCAGCGAATGCCGGCTCTGGCATGAGCGGGGATTCGAGATCAATGTTTCCATCAACCTGTCGGTGCAGGACCTGAACAACGAATCCCTATGCGAGCAGATCGGCAAGGTGTTGCGCGAAAACCAACTGCGGCCAAACTACCTGACCCTGGAGATCACCGAGAGCGGGATGATGGAGAATCCGGCCTTGTCCCTGGAAACCCTGAACAAGCTGAAGGACATGGGGATCAAGCTGGCGGTGGATGATTTCGGCACCGGCTTTTCGTCACTGAAATACCTCAAGCAGTTGCCGGTGGACGAACTCAAGATCGACCGCTCGTTCCTGATGGATATGGAAAACGATGAGAATGACCGGGTCATCGTTCAGTCCACGATCAACCTCGGCCATAACCTGGGTCTGCAGGTGGTTGCGGAAGGTGTGGAAACCGAGGCGATACTGCGCAGCATCGACGATTACGGCTGTGATCGAGCGCAGGGCTACCTGTTCGAGAAACCGTTAAGCTCGGTCGAGTTTTTCCGCTACCTGAAACGCAATCAAACCCGCAAGATCGCCTGATCTAGTTATTCGGGTTCAATCTCAACCCGCTCGATATCCGCCACATACACCACGCGCCCCTCGATAGTGGTAAACCGATCACTCTTGATATCCTGCTGTTGCGCCTGGTAGGTCTGACGGTTGCCGGTCTGGGTATTGACCACGTGGACCTTGACCGTTTCGTAACGATCCCCGATCTCGAACGTCAGCATGACGATCGCACTCAATACCATGAAGCCCAGGAACAGGTAAGCGCCCTGGCGAAACAGCTTCTGGTTCTCGCTAAGCTCCGGAACTTGCTGGGCACTGCGCCGGACCTCGCGCTCGCGTTGTTTCTTGAAAAATAAGATGGTGCCGACTATCACCAGCAGGGTAAAAAGGATCTTGGTTATCATGCAATACATCCACTCAAGGCAGGGCGTATGATAACCGATTATGCGCGCTCATCACGAATGCTATTGAGGTATGATTAACAGGTATTTGAACAGAACCTGTCATGAAGAAGTCGTTGTTTTTTTTACTGCTGTGGTTCAGCCTGCCGTTGGCAGCCGAGGAAATCCGGGTCGCCGCGGCGAGCAATTTCAAACATGCGCTGGAAGCAATCACCCGCCAGTTCGAGACCCGCAGTGGTCATAAGGTCAGGCTAATCTATGCCTCCACCGGTAAGCTGTATGCGCAGATCGTCAATGCGGCACCGTTTGACATCTTCCTCGCGGCCGACAGCCGGCGCCCGCAACTGCTGGAACAGCAGGGCCATATCGTCGAGGCCAGTCGTTTTACCTACGCCATCGGGCGCCTGGTGTTATGGACCCCTGAGCCGGGTAGGCTGCAACAACCGATCGAGACCCTGCGCCGGGCCGAGTTCTCGCGCCTGGCCATTGCCAATCCGAAGCTGGCTCCCTATGGCGAGGCCGCGCAACAGTTGCTTGAGGCTGAGGATTTATGGCAACCGTTGCAGCGTAAACTGGTGCGCGGGGAAAATGTCGGCCAGGCCTACCAGTTTGTGAAAACCGGTAATGCGCAACTGGGTTTTGTCGCCCAGGCCCTGCTAAAACGGCCCGGAGTCAAGCCCGAGGGTTCCCACTGGCTGGTGCCGCAATCGATGCATAGTCCGATCCGGCAGCAGGCAGTCCTGCTCAGGGATAGCCCGGCAACCCGCGCTTTTATCGACTTCATGCGCAGTCAACAAGTGATCAACATCCTCACGGATTTTGGTTACGATAGTGCCCATGCTGACTGAATCCGATCTGCTGGCGCTGGGTATTACCCTCAAGCTGGCGCTGATCACGACCCTGATCCTGCTGCTGCTGGGCACCCCGCTGGCCTGGTGGCTGTCGCGTTCGCAGTGGCGGCATAAATACCTGCTGGAAGCGGTCATCGCGTTACCGCTGGTGCTGCCACCGACGGTGCTGGGTTTTTATCTGCTGCTGTTACTGGGTCCGCATGGCGCGATCGGCGGCCTGATGCAATCCCTGGGCGGCGGACCGCTGGCTTTCACCTTCAGCGGCCTGGTCATAGGTTCGGTGGTGTATTCCCTGCCCTTTGTCGTGCAACCGCTGCAGGATGCCTTCAGCGCGGTGGGCCGGCGCCCGCTCGAGGTCGCGGCCACCCTGCGCGCGTCGCCGCTCGACCGCTTCCTCACCATTGCCGTGCCGCTGGCCCGCCCCGGCTTTCTGACCGCGGCGGTGCTGGGCTTCGCCCATACCATTGGTGAATTTGGCGTGGTGCTGATGATCGGCGGCAATATCCCGGGCGAGACCCAGGTGCTGTCGATTGCGATTTACGACCATGTCGAATCGCTGGAATACGCCCAGGCCCATTACCTGTCGGCGGGCTTGCTGCTGTTGTCCTTCCTGCTGCTGATCGCGGTCTATGGTCTGAACGGACGGTTTCGGGTTGTGCAGACATGAGCCGGATCGAGGCAGCGCTGCACATGCCGCTCGGTGGTTTTACCCTGGCCGCCGAGTTTGCGATCCCGGCCCAGGGCCTGACCGCCTTGTTCGGCCCCTCGGGCTGTGGCAAAACCACGTTGTTACGCGCGCTCGCCGGGCTCGAACCGCAGGCGCGCGGTCACCTGCAGGTTGCCGAGGAAACCTGGCAAAACGACGATTTTATGCTGCCGACCCATCAACGTAATTTAGGCTACGTATTCCAGGAAGCCAGCCTGTTTCCACATATGACGGTACGCCAGAACCTGGAATACGGGGTCAAACGCATTGATCACGCCGCGGTCGCGATCAGCCTGGAACAGGCGATCGACTGGCTGGATCTGGACCCGCTGTTGCCGCGCCGTCCGGATAAACTGTCCGGCGGCGAGCGCCAGCGCGTCGCCATCGCTCGCGCGCTGGTGGTCAATCCCCGCCTGTTACTGATGGATGAACCGCTGGCCGCACTGGACCTGGCGCGCAAGCAGGAATTACTGCCCTATATCGAAAACCTGCACAAGAGCCTGAACATTCCGATCATCTATGTCAGCCACGCGGTGGATGAGGTAGCGCGGCTGGCGGATCATATGCTGTTGATGCAACAGGGCCGGATCCTCGACAGTGGCCAGGTGCAGGACATGTTCACCCGCCTCGATCTACCGCTGTCGCATGGGATGGATGCCTCGGCGATCATCGATGCCAGGGTCGAGCAGGTCGATGAGCACTATCATTTGAGCTACCTGGAATTCGCCGGCGGACGCATCACCGTCGGCGGTGACCAGCTGGCGCCGGGCGAGGCGGTACGGGTGCGTCTGGCCGCGCG
>JASJBV010000138.1 GCA_030066335.1 Gammaproteobacteria bacterium | reverse complement strand
GGTCATACCTGCCACCCCGCTGATACCGGTAATGGCCAAGTCTGGATTGACTCTCAGGCCATTCGGGCGGGGAATATACAATAAAACAGCGTTTATTGCATGCGTTAGCAGCGGCCCAGCGGATTCGTTCTGAGGCTAAATTGTATTTGCTTGATCTGCAGCAATCGCCATCGATCAGGTTATAAATACCTGTTTGCGTATAAGCTAATTCAATTGCTTTATATAAAAACCTGCTCGTCGATGGGGTATGACTGTGGCAAAATGCCGCCAGAATTTAATAAAGAGGTAGGACATGAAAATCATACTGTTAGGCGGGCCGGGTGCCGGCAAGGGCACTCAGGCCAATTACATCAAGGAAAAGTACAATATCCCGCAAATTTCCACCGGCGACATGCTGCGCGCTGCGGTCAAGGCGGGTACCCCGCTCGGACTGGAAGCGAAAAAGGTCATGGATGCCGGCGGCCTGGTTTCTGATGATATTATCCTCGGCCTGATCGACGAGCGGATCCAGGAAGATGACTGCGCCAATGGATTCCTGTTCGATGGTTTCCCGCGTACCCTGGACCAGGCAGATGCATTGAAAACCAAGGTCGCGGTTGATGCGGTGGTCGAAATCGATGTCGATGACGATGAAATCATCAAGCGCATGAGCGGGCGTCGGGTTCACCTGGCCTCGGGGCGTACCTATCACATCGTGTTCAATCCGCCCAAGGTAGAGGGCAAGGACGATGAGACCGGCGAAGACCTGATCCAACGTGACGATGATCAGGAAGAAACGGTCAGGAAGCGTCTCGATGTTTATCATGATCAGACCGAACCGCTGATCGAATACTATTCCAACTGGGCCCAATCGGGCGAGCAGGGCGCGCCCAAATACATCAAGATCGATGGCATTGGCCAGGTTGATGAAATCAGGGACCAGATCTTCCAGCAACTGGATAGCTAAGAAAAAATGAAGCCGTTGTCACTGCGACAGCGGCTTTTTTGCTGGCTCAGCTTTCATTTAAAAAACATTTAAAAGGGGTAAACATATGTCTTCTGGATTATTAATGGCGCTGATCTGCGCCTTTGTCGGTATCGCCTACGGGGTGGTGGCCATTTTCAATATCCTCTCCAAGCCGCAGGGTAACGAGGAAATGCAGCGCATCGCGGCGGCGGTGCAGGAAGGGGCGGTGGCCTACCTGTCGCGTCAATACCGTGCGATCAGCGTGGTCGGGGTGGCCTTGTTCCTGATCGTTGGTTTTGCCCTGGACTGGTATACCGCGTTTGGCTTTGCCCTCGGCGCGGTATTCTCCGGCGTCGCCGGTTACATCGGTATGCACGTGTCGGTTCGTTCCAACTCGCGTACCGCGGAAGCCGCGCACCAGGGTATCAACCCGGCGCTGGATATCGCCTTCCGCGGTGGTGCGATCACCGGCATGCTGGTGGTTGGCCTGGGCCTGCTTGGGGTCGCCGGTTACTACAGCCTGATGCTGGCGATGGGCGCTCCCGATCCGCTGCATGCGATGATCGGCCTGGCCTTCGGCGGTTCGCTGATCTCGATCTTCGCCCGTCTCGGTGGCGGCATCTTCACCAAGGGTGCGGATGTGGGTGCGGATATCGTGGGCAAGGTGGAAGCCGGGATTCCGGAAGATGATCCACGCAACCCCGCGGTTATCGCGGATAACGTCGGCGATAACGTCGGTGACTGTGCCGGTATGGCCGCCGACCTGTTCGAAACCTATGCGGTAACCATTATCGCTACCATGCTGTTGGCTGGTCTGGCGTTTGCCGGGGCCGGTAGCGAGGTCCTGGAGCTGGCGATCACCTATCCGCTGATCCTCGGCGGTATCTCCATCGTGTGCTCGGTGATCGGTACCTTCTTCGTCAAGTACAGTGAAGGCGGCAAGATCATGACCGCCTTGTACAAGGGTGCAGTAGTTGCCGCGGTGCTGTCGGCGGTTGGTTTCTATGTCATCACCAACGCGATGATGGATAGCGTGACGTTGACCCTGAGCAATGGCGATGTGGCCGGTCCTACCGAGTTCTTCCTGTCGTCGCTGATCGGCCTGGCGTTGACCGTGGCAATGATCGTGATCACCGAATATTACACCGCCACCGAGTTCAGTCCGGTACGCCATATCGCCGAAGCCTCGACCACCGGTGACGGCACCAATGTCATCGCCGGTCTCGGTGTGTCCATGCGCTCCACCGCGTTACCGGTACTCGCGGTATGCCTGTCGATCTGGACCGCTTATGAACTGTCTGGTTTGTTCGGGATTGCGCTGGCCGCTACCGCGATGCTGTCGATGACCGGTATCGTGGTGGCGCTGGATGCCTATGGCCCGATCACCGATAACGCCGGTGGTATCGCCGAGATGGCGGAGCTGCCGGATGATGTGCGGAACACCACCGATGCGCTGGATGCGGTGGGCAATACCACCAAGGCGGTGACCAAGGGTTATGCGATCGGTTCCGCCGGTCTGGCGACCCTGGTGTTGTTCGCTGATTACACCAGTTCCTTGTCCGCCGCCGGCAAGTCAGCCGAATTCCTGCTGTCCAATCACATGGTCATCATTGGCCTGTTCATCGGTGGCCTGATTCCTTACCTGTTCGGCGCGCTGGCGATGGAAGCGGTAGGCCGTGCCGCCGGTGGTATCGTCAACGAGGTACGCCGCCAGTTCCGCGAGATGCCGGGCATTATGGACCGTACCCAGAAGCCGGATTATTCCAAGGCTGTGGATATGCTGACCAAGGCTGCGATCAAGGAAATGATCATCCCCTCTTTGTTACCGGTAGCGGTGCCGGTTCTGGTCGGTGTCTTGCTCGGTGCCGAGGCCCTGGGCGGGATGCTGATCGGCACCATCGTCACCGGCTTGTTTGTCGCGATCTCGATGACCACCGGTGGCGGTGCCTGGGATAACGCCAAGAAATATATCGAGGATGGCAATCATGGTGGTAAGGGTTCCGATGCGCACAAGGCCGCGGTCACCGGAGACACCGTCGGCGATCCCTACAAGGACACTGCCGGTCCGGCCATCAACCCGCTGATCAAGATCATCAATATCGTTGCCCTGCTAATGGTGCCACTGTTGTAATCCGGATTGCGTGTTGCAAGTGAAAAAAGCCTGCCCAGTGCAGGCTTTTTTTTGCGTGAGTAATTGAGTGATTTAACTTGAAAATAATGCGATCAGTGGTTTAATGATACTTATTACTTGTGTTTTTTTCATCCCCTTATGCCCAACCTGTCCGGCATCATTGACTGATGGCCCCGCGCGAGCAATTAAAAGACGATTATTCTGAAACCCGCCTGATCCAGCGTCGGCTGATCGTGGCCGCGGTGATCGTGTTGCTGATGATGTCGTTGGTGCTGGGTCGGCTGTACGTGTTGCAGGTGGTCGAGCATGACCACTTTTCCACCCTGTCTAATTCGAACCGGGTGCGGATCAAGGCCCTGCCGCCGACCCGTGGCCTGATCTATGATCGTAACGGGGTGGTGCTGGCGGATAACCTGCCGGCCTATCGCCTGGAAATCATTCGCGAACGTATCGATGACCTCGATGCGACCTTGCAGGACTTGCAGCAATATGTGGCCATTTCCGAGCTCGCGATCAAGCGCTTCCGCCAGGCGGCCAAACGCGCCCGTCCTTTCGAGTCGATCCCCTTGTTGTTGAATCTCAGCGATGATGAAGTCGCGACCCTCGCGGTCAATCTGCATAAGTACAAGGGGGTGGAAATCAATGCGCGGCTGGCCCGGCATTATCCGCTGGGGAAACACGCGGTACATGCGCTGGGTTATGTGGGCCGGATCGATGAAAGGGATTTGGAAAAACTGGATGAGACCCGTTACGCCGGCACCAGTCATATCGGCAAACTGGGCCTGGAAAAATTCTACGAGAGTGATCTCCACGGTGAGGTCGGTTTCCAGCGGGTCGAGGTCAATGCTGCCGGCCGAACCCTGCGTGTACTCGATGAACGACCGCCGTTGGCCGGGCACGATCTGCATCTGACCATCGATTCCGGCCTGCAGCAACTGGCAGAGGATCTGTTTGCCGATGAGCGCGGTTCGGTGGTGGCAATAGATCCGGCCAACGGTGAAGTGCTGGCCCTGGTCAGTATGCCCAGTTTCGATCCCAACCTGTTCGTTAATGGCATCAGTATCAAGGATTACGGTGCATTACGTGATTCCCCCAGCCGCCCTTTGTTCAACCGGGCGCTGACCGGTCAATATCCGCCGGGCTCGACGACCAAACCGTTCTTCGGGTTGGCTGGGCTCGAGTACTCCGTGGTAGGACCCAAGAAGTCGGTATATTGCGGGGGCTATTACCTGCTGCCGAATGAAGAGCGCAGGTATCGTGACTGGAAAAAAGAGGGTCACGGCAAGATGGATTTACACGATGCGATTGCCCAGTCCTGCGATGTGTATTTTTATGATCTGTCCTATGCGATGGGTATCGACCGCATGTCTGAATTCATGCAACAGTTTGGTTTTGGCCGCCTGACCGGCATCGATAGCACTGGCGAACAGTCCGGCCTGATGCCCTCACGGGAGTGGAAACGACGGGCCCGCGGGATGCCCTGGTTCCCGGGAGAAACCCTGATAACCGGTATCGGCCAGGGCGCCCTGCTGGTGACCCCATTACAATTGGCCGTGGCCACCGCGGCGCTGGCCAAGCAGGGTGATCTGTACCGTCCGCACCTGGTCAAAAGCATCAACTTCGCCGAGGATGAGATGCAACTGGCGATCGAACCGGAACTGACCTCGCAGTACCAGATCAAGAAAAAGCTCAACTGGGATCACGTGATTAAATCGATGGTCAGCGTGGTGCATGGATTGCGCGGCACGGCTTATCGCATCGGGGTCGATGCACCCTACAAGATTGCCGGCAAAACCGGTACCGCGCAGGTTTTCGGCATTGGCCAGGACGAGGAATACGAGGAGGACAAGATTGCCAAGCAATTGCGTGATCATGCCCTGTTCATGGGCTTTGCCCCGGCCGATGATCCGCAGATCGCGGTGGCGGTGATCGTGGAAAACGGGGGTAGTGGCAGTAGCACGGCCGCGCCCATCGCGCGCAAGATGATGGATGCCTACCTGTTCAGCCAGGGCGCTCTCGCGCAGGAGAAATCATGAGCCGGGTGATGGAAAACGATTCGATGCAGCTGTCGCGGCGGATCCTCGACGCGTTTCGCCTGGATCCGATCCTGATATTGTTATTGTTCCTGTTGTCCGCACTTGGCTTGATGATCCTGTTCAGTGCCAGTGGCAGTGATACGGATCTGATCATGCGCCAGTTCACCCGCCTGGGCATCGCCTTGCTGCTGATGGTGGCGGTGGCCAATGTGTCGCTCAGGGTATTGAAGAAATTATCCCTGGCGTTTTACCTGGCCGGGGTTTTACTCCTGGTCGCGGTGATCGGCTTTGGTGAGATTGGCAAGGGTGCCCAGCGCTGGCTGGACCTCGGCTTTATCCGCTTCCAGCCGTCGGAATTGATGAAACTGGCGATGCCGATGATGTTGGCTTCCTATCTGTCGGAGAAGGTGTTGCCGGTGGGCTGGAAAGACCTGTTCGTGTCGGTGTTGTTGGTTATCGTGCCGGTGTTGTTGATTGCCAAGCAACCCGATCTGGGTACCGCCCTGCTGGTGGGCAGTGCCGGTTTTTTTGTGTTGTTCCTGGCCGGGGTACGCTGGAAAATCATCATGATTCTGGGCTTGCTGGTGTCATTGATGGCGCCGCTGTTGTGGAAGTTTGCCCTGCATGATTATCAGCGTAGCCGGATCCTGACCCTGCTCGATCCGGAAAGTGACCCGCTCGGTGCCGGTTACCATATCATCCAGTCCAAGATTGCGATCGGTTCCGGCGGGGTTTACGGCAAGGGCTGGTTGAACGGCACCCAGTCCCAGCTGGACTTCTTGCCGGAACGTTCCACCGATTTTATTTTCTCGGTATTCGGCGAGGAATTCGGACTGTTCGGTAGCCTGCTGTTGGTATTGTTATACCTGATGATTATCTACCGCGGGCTGTATATTGCGGCCTGTGCCAGTGACAATTACGGACGTCTGCTGGCCGGGGCACTTAGTCTGACTTTCTTTGTCTACCTGTTTGTCAATACCGGCATGGTGGCCGGGCTGTTGCCGGTGGTTGGGGTACCCCTGCCGCTGGTGAGTTATGGGGGGACATCGATGGTGACATTGATGCTCGGATTTGGCATGATCATGACGATACGTTCGTCGAAAAGATTTCTCGGCTGACGACATCATCAATGCGCTGTTCGGGTCTTAGCCAGGGCCGGAATCAGGGCAGTTGGAAAAAACCCTATGGTTGCTGAGTTAGGGAATAGCAACATCGGATCAACGACTACACAATAGAGGATAAACAGGATATTTCATGAGTAGGATGTTACTCACCATCATCTGCTTGCTGCCACTGCTGGCACAGGCGGTAAAACTGCAACAGGGCGATTATCGCTATCGCGAGGATGTCGAAGCCTTCATTCAGTCGGTCGCTGCAAGCAGTGATTACAGCGAAGCGGAACTGGTCGCTATTTTTTCCCAGGTCCAGCATCAGCGTCATTTGTTCGAGCGGATGGACAAGCCCGCGGAGAAACTCGACTGGTATCAGTACCGCCGGATTTTCCTCACCGACAAGCGCGTCAGTAGAGGCATCGAATTCTGGAAAAAGCATCGCAACCTGCTGCAGCAGGTGGAAGCTAAATACCAGGTGCCCGCTGAAATCATCGTCGCCATCGTCGGCGTGGAAACTTTCTACGGCTTTTACAAGGGCAAGGATCCGGTATTCGACACCCTGGTGACCTTCGCCTTCGATTATCCCAAGCGCGCCAAGTTTTTTACCCGTGAACTGGAACAGTTCCTGTTGCTGGCAAAGGAGCAGGGTCTTGAGCTACGCCAGATCAAGGGGTCCTATGCCGGTGCCATGGGCATGCCGCAATTCATCTCTTCCAGTTACCGCAACTACGCGGTGGATTTTGATGGTGATGGCCAGGCTGACCTGTTCGATAGCCTGCCGGATATTTTGGGTAGCGTGGCCAATTATTTTCGCCGCCATGGCTGGAAGAGTGGCGAGGCCGTGACGTTCCCGCTGCAGGTGGCCGCCGCCAACCAGGTCCAGCAGCTAAAGACCAGCATGAAACCGAATTACAACTGGGCCGATTTTAAATCCTCCGGCTTGTCTACCGACTCCACGCTGGCCGATGACAGCCGGGTGTCCCTGGTCAAGTTGCAACTGGAGACCGCGCCGGAGTACTGGGTCGGCTTACAGAATTTTTATGTCATTACCCGCTACAATCACAGCCCGCTGTACGCGATGGCCGTGTACCAGTTAAGCCAGCGCCTCAAGCAGGGGATGGGTTAAGTGCGCAGCCTGATCATCGCCGCTATCGTCATAGCGTTATCGGCCTGTACCTTTGGCGTGCCGATCGGTGGCCATAAGCAGGCAACACCAGGCTCCACGACCAAGTCAAAATACGGTAATCCGTCGTCCTATGTGGTGATGGGTAAGCGTTATTACGTGATGGATTCGGCATCCGGCTTCACCCAGCGCGGGATCGCTTCCTGGTACGGGGAACCCTTTCATGGGCGCCGTACCTCCAGTGGCGAGACCTATAACATGCACGCGATGACCGCGGCGCACAAGACCCTGCCGCTGCCGGTACATGTCAGGGTCAAGAGCCTGGTCAATGGTAAATCGATCGTGGTCAAGGTCAATGACCGGGGCCCGTTCAAGGATGAGCGGATCATCGACCTGTCATATGCGGCGGCCAAGAAACTCGACATGGTGGGTGCCGGCACCGCCCAGGTCGAGATTGTCGCCCTCAACTCGCCAACCGACAGTGGCCGTTCCAAGGTCAGGGCAATCCCGCTCGATCAGGCGGACAAGGATGCCGGGATCTTCGTCCAGCTGGGCTCGTTTGGCAGCGAGGTCAATGCGATCAACCTGAAGAATGATCTCAAGCAAAATAACGAAAAACCGATTGTGATCTCACGTTTTTATACCGGCAAGGCAACTTATTACCGGGTACGCCTGGGGCCGCTGCTGGATGTCGACGAAGCCGACTCGGTGCAGAAACGTCTGCAGCGCAAGGGTTATCATTCGACCCGCATCGTCGTCGGTGAAGATTAATCGCTAAACTCGGCGGTTTGTCAGCGCAAACATCAGCTTCCCCGCTGTTGGTGCTGTTCATTTAACTTCACGCTGAGGTAGAATGCGCTGATTTGCTTAACCACTCTTTTTAAATAGACCGGCTTATGAATCTTTCTCGGATCCTTGTTTTATTCAGTCTTCTGCTGCTGTCCCCGGCCTTGCTGGCGATCGCCAAACCCATTCCCAAGGCACCGGAACTGGCCGCCAACAGTTTCATTCTGATGGACTATGCCAGTGGCCGTATCCTGGCCCAGAAGAATCCGGACATGCCCATCGAACCGGCCAGCATCACCAAGCTGATGACCGCCTACCTGGTGGCCAAATCCCTGGCCGATGGCGATATCGCGCTCAGCGACGAGGTCACGATCAGTGAAAAAGCCTGGCGCATGAAGGGTTCCAAGATGTTTATCGAGGTTGGTAAAAAGGTATCGGTGCAGGATCTGATCAAGGGCATGATCATCCAGTCCGGCAACGATGCCACGGTTGCCCTGGCCGAACATGTGGCCGGTTCCGAGGATGCCTTCACCGAGTACATGAATCACCAGGCCAAGCAACTGGGCATGGCCAATACCAACTTCCGCAATTCCACCGGCTGGCCGGACAAGGAACATTACAGCAGCGCGCGGGATATCGCGTTATTGAGCCAGGCCGTTATTCGCGATTTCCCGGATACCTACCGCTATTACAGTGAAAAGGAATATACCTTTAACGATATCCGCCAATTCAACCGTAATCGCCTGTTGTGGCGCGATGAATCGGTAGATGGGATCAAGACCGGGCATACCGAGGCCGCTGGTTACTGTTTGGCCAGTTCGGCCGAGAAAGACGATATGCGCCTGATCTCGGTGGTGCTTGGAACCAAGTCGGACAAGGCACGTACCCAGCAGAGCCAGACCCTGCTCAATTACGGTTTCCGTTTCTACGAAACCCACCTGCTCTACCAGCAGGGCGAGGTGCTGAAAAATGCCCGGGTCTGGTACGGCGATCAGGAGGAGGTGCCGTTAGGCGTGCAGAACAAGATTTTCCTGACCATCGCCCGCGGTCGCTACAAGGATCTCGATGCATCGCTGGAGATCGACAGTAACATCTCGGCACCATTGGCGGTAGGCCAGGAGTTGGGTCAACTCAATATCAAGCTCGATGGTGAAACCCTGATCTCTGAACCACTGGTGGCGATGCAGGCGGTCAATGACGGTGGTATCGTGCAAAAGGTCATAGACCGGATCAAACTGATTTTTAACTGACCCTGATACGATCTTGTCAATGATGTCTGATTACACGCCGCAGAATCGTCAAAGCAGTGATTTAATGGAATATCCCTGTGATTTTCCGCTCAAGGTGTTTGGTCATAATGATGCCGGCTTCGAGCAATTGGTGCTGGAATTAGTCAGGCCACATTGTGCCGAGGACACCGAGTTTACGGTTACCCGCAACCACAGCAGCAAGGGCAAGTATCAGTCTCTGACTATTCGCTTCACCGCGCACAGCCGCCAACAGCTGGATGCGATTTATCAATCACTAGCCGATTGTGAACAGGTCGTCATGTCACTCTGAGCAGGGGTCGAACTTGGCCCTGCAAAAACCGCTGATCCGTCACCTGGGATTAACCGAATACCAGCCGGTCTGGCAATCGATGAAACAGTTTACCCATGAGCGTGACAGCACGACGCCCGATGAACTGTGGTTGACCCAGCATCATCCGGTCTACACCCAGGGCATGAACGGGCGCAGCGAACATGTGCTGGCGCCGGGAGACATACCGGTGGTGCAGGTCGATCGTGGCGGCCAGATCACCTACCATGGTCCGGGTCAGCTGGTGATCTACTGCCTGCTGGATTTGCATCGGCTCGGCCTCGGTATTCGCAAGCTGGTGACGACGATCGAACAGGCCATCATTTGCCTGCTCCGGGAATATCAAATCGATGCCCATGCCCGCAAGGACGCCCCCGGGGTGTATATCGATGATGCCAAGATTGCGGCTCTGGGTTTACGCGTGCGCAAGGGATGCTGTTATCATGGGCTGAGTCTGAACCTGGATATGGACCTGGCACCTTTTAACGGGATCAATCCCTGTGGCATGCAAGGCCTTGAAGTTACCCAGTTGTCACACCATGTATCAGACTTCACCATCGATCAGGTCGAACAAAGATTGTGTGCGCTGCTGCTGGAGCAAATAGGTTATGAGTAATCAGAACAAGGTTAAAACCGGGGTCAAACTCAAGGGCGCGGACAAGGTTGCGCGGATCCCGATCAAGGTGGTACCGACCAAAACCATGCCGCGCAAGCCGTCATGGATCCGGGCCAAGGCGCCGACCAGTGACATGGTCAAGCGCCTGAAGAATACGCTGCGTGAGAATAATCTTTATACGGTCTGTGAAGAAGCCGCCTGTCCCAATCTCGGTGAATGCTTCTCCAAGGGCACCGCGACCTTCATGATCATGGGCGATATCTGCACCCGGCGCTGTCCATTCTGTGATGTCGGCCATGGTCGGCCCAATCCACTGGATCAGGACGAACCCTACAACGTCGCCAAGACCATCCAGCACATGGGCCTTAAATACGTGGTACTGACCTCGGTCGACCGGGATGACCTGCGCGATGGCGGGGCTCAGCATTTCGTCGATTGCATCGACCGCACCCGCGAGTTGAACCCGGCGATCAAGATCGAGATCCTGACCCCGGATTTCCGCGGACGCATGGACGTGGCGCTGGATATCCTGGCCCAGTCACCGCCGGATGTGTTCAACCACAACCTGGAGTCGGTGCCGCGCCTGTACAAGAAAGTCCGGCCGGGATCCGATTACCTGTGGTCGCTGCAATTGCTGCAGAAGTTCAAGCAACAGCATCCACAGGTACCGACCAAGTCCGGCATTATGCTCGGCCTGGGTGAGGAGACGGCTGAAATCGAGCAGGTGCTGAAAGACATGCGTGCGCACGACGTGGAGATGCTGACCCTGGGCCAATACCTACAGCCCAGTCGCGATCATCTGCCGGTCGAACGTTTTGTTACCCCCGATGAATTCAAGCGCTTCGAGCAACTGGCGTATGAGCTTGGCTTCGACCAGGTTGCCAGTGGCCCGATGGTGCGTTCCTCCTACCATGCCGACCTGCAGGCTAGCGGCGAATTTTCCACCTAGCCAGCAGCGTGGCTTCATAGATAAGCGGTTAATCCGATGATGCTTGTGGGTTAAACTGGTTGAGTTCACACCCAGGGTCTAACAACACAGCTATGGATGTCAGTGCAGAGTTTCCCGTCGTCAACCAGCTGATTCACCTGAATCATGCCGCGGTAGGTCCCTGGCCGCGTGGTACCGCGGAAGTGGTGAAACGTTTCGCCGAGGATAACGCGGCGAATGGCTCCCTGCATTATGCCGAATGGCTGCAGCAGGAACAGCAATTGCGCGACCGGCTGGCGCGGCTGATCAACGCAGCCTCGGCGGACCAGATCGCATTGGTCAAGAATACCTCGGAAGGCTTGTCTTTCGTTGCTTACGGAATTGCCTGGCAGGCCGGAGATAACATCGTCGGCATCCGCCAGGAATTTCCTTCCAACCGTTTTGCCTGGGATTCGCTGAGCAGCCAGGGGGTGGAATTCCGTAAGCTCGATCTTAGCGCCTGCGAGGATATCGAACAGGCCTTGTTTGATCTTTGCGATAAGCATACCCGCCTGATCACCCTCAGTGCCGTGCAATACGCCAGTGGCTTGCGCATGGATTTGCCGCGGGTGGGTGAATTCTGCCGCGATCGTGACATCCTGCTATGTGTCGATGCAATCCAGCAGATCGGGGCGCTGCCGTTCGACGTGCAGGCGATCGGCGCTGATTTTGTCGTCGCCGACGGGCATAAATGGATGCTGGCCGCGGAAGGCCTGGGCTTGTTATACGTCAACCCCGATATCATGCAGGATCTTAAACTATACCAATATGGCTGGCACATGGCCGAGAACATGGCGGATTATAAACAACAGGATTTCCGTCCCGCGGCCACGGCCCGGCGTTTCGAGTGCGGCAGCCCCAATATGCTCGGTATTCATGCGCTGAATGCCAGTGTTGAATTATTGTTGCAAACCGGCCTGGATAAAATAGGTAGCAGAGTGCTGGATAATAGTCGATATCTGATCGAACAGTTAAGCCGGCTGCCGCAGGTACAGTTGCTCAGCCAGACCACGGACGAGCGCTTGTCCGGGATCGTCAGTTTTCACAGTGAGCGGATTGACGATGAAAAACTCTACCGTTACCTGATGCGGCACAAGGTGTTATGTGCGTCACGTGGTGGTGTCCGTCTGTCACCGCATTTCTATACCCCGCGCGAGCAGTTGGACCAGGCCCTGGAGCTGATAAGCCAGGCAGGTTAGAAATCGATCCGATCAAAATGCGGGTTCGAGGTTAGCGCCCGCATGATTCTGATATTACTCAATTCGATATCCTGTTGGCCGGCAGCCGTTTGCATGACCAGGAATTCCTGTTTGCTTTTACTCTTGGTGGTGACGGGCTTGCCTTCGATCCTGTCATGATTGGTTAACTCCAGCCGTACCTGGTAGCCGTACATGCAGGCAATCTCGATGTAATCATGGATATGACAGCTGATAACGGACTCGCTCATGAATGCTGCCTCTGCCCGTACAATTGCTGGTACAAACCATCACGCTCGAGTAATTCATCATGCTGGCCGTGGTCGATGATCTTGCCGCCATCGAACACGAAGGCACGGTCGGCCTGTTTGATCGCACTCAGGCGATGGGCGATGATCAGCGTGGTCTTGCCCTTGAGAAAGCTCTCCAGGGCCAGGTGCAGCTGTTCCTCGGTGGCGGTATCCAGGGCCGAGGTAGCCTCATCCAGAATCACGACCTTGGGCTCGGTCAGGATCATACGGGCGATGGCCAGGCGCTGGCGTTGGCCACCGGACAGGCGTACGCCGTTGCGGCCGACGATGGTATCCAGTTGCTGCGGCAGTTCCTCGATGGTCGATTTGAGTTGGGCGATGTCGAGCGCCTGCCACAATTTATAATCCGGCATGTCTAGGCCCATGGTCAGGTTGTTGCGGATACTGTCATTGAACAACGCCGGGTGCTGGAGCACGATGGCGACGTTTTCACGCACCGTCTCCAGGCCGATCTCATCGATTGCCACATCGTTGAAATAGATCTGGCCCTGCGAGGCAGGATATAGCCCCAGTAATACCTGGACCAGGGTCGATTTACCGCCGCCACTGGCCCCGACCAGGGCGACCTTTTCGCCGGCGGCAATATCCAGGGATACCCCATCGAGCACCGGATCGCCGTTGCCATAGGCGAAATGAATGTCATCGAAGCGGAGACTGGCAGTATTGCTGGATTGAAATGGGTTGTTGTGGTCCGGATAGATCGGCTCCTGGTTCAATTGCAGCAGGCGGTTGAGGCGATTCAATGCCGCATTGGCGGAAAAGTAGCTGTATTGAATGCCGAGGATTTCCTGGACCGGGGTCATCATGAACCACAGGTAGGCATAGACTGCAAACATCTGGCCGATGCTGAGACTGGAAAACACCACCATCAGCATGCTGACCGCGCGGAATACCTCGAAGCCCATCAGGAAGATAAAAAACGACAGGCGGTTGGCGGCATCGCTTTTCCAGCTGAAACTGGCCGAGGTCTTCTTTACCCCGCGCGCGCGATCGATGACCCGCAGCAGATAATGGCGCTCGCGGTTACTGGCCCTGATCTGCTGGATCGCGTCCAGGGTCTCGGTCAGTGACTGCTGGAAGATTTCCACCGCGGAATTCTCCCGTTGTTTCAATTTCTTGACCTTCTTGCCCATGACCGTGGTGAAATAGATGACGATCGGATTCATGATCAGGATGAACAGGGCCAGTTGCCAGTGCATCCACAACAGGATCACGGCAATACCGATAACCAGGAGCAGGGCGACGAGGAATTTACTCAGCGCGCTGCCGATGAATTCGTCGATGGTGTCGATATCGGTGACCAGGTGCGAGGCCACCGCGCCGCTGCCGAGGGTTTCATATTCGTCCATAGAGATGGTCTGCAGGCGTTGCAGCAGGTCGCGGCGCAGGCGGAAGGTGACATCCTTGGCGACCAGGGTGAACTCGCGGGTCTGCCATACCGATAGCAGGGTGCCGGTAAAGCGCAACAGGATGGTCAGCAGCATGAAGCTGATAATGACCAGGACCGGTCCGTGCCAGCTTTCGGGAAACAGCTGATACACCGCCGCCACCAGCTTGCCCGGCTTGTCCAACAGCACCTCGTCCACCAGCAAGGGCATCAGCATCGGCACCGGCACCAGGATCAGCGCGGCCACCAGGGCAATAATATGCGCCTGGATCAGGATACTCTTGTGCTCGCTGGCGAGCTGCAGGATCCGGTTCCAATGAATTTTTTCGTCGGTGATTGAGGTCGTGGCGGTATTCACTAACTAGAAGTGGTATCCATCTACGAATTATCAATCCATGTTCGCAGGTTTTCGCATAGCGAACAAGAGGCTAATCCCCGGAGGTTTTGCTTTGCCGGGGCTTTACTCTTAGAATGCGCGAACAACATAAAACCAGCGGCCGCCTACGATCTCGTGCCGTATAAAACAAGAGGTAAATCATGATGAATTTCAAGTTGATAAGCAGCAGTCTGGTTGCGCTCTGCGTATTTTTCATGGCCCCGGCCAGCGCCGCGGTCAAGATCGGGATGGTCACCACCCTGACCACCAAGGCCGGCTACCTCGGGGAAGATATCCGTGATGGGTTTAACCTGGCCATCGAACAGGGTGGCGGCAAGCTGGGAGGTATCGAGGTCGAATTGATGGTCGAGGATGACGGGCGCAAACCCGGCAAGGGCCGCGAGATTGCCGAGCGTTATATCAAGAGCGACAAGGTCAAGATCATGACCGGTATCGTGTTCTCCAACGTGGCGATGGCGGTAGTGCCCAAGGTGGTCAAGGACGATGTGTTCTACATCAGCCCCAATGCCGGGCCCTCGGCGCTGGCCGGCAAGCGTTGCCATCAGAACTACTTCAATGCGGCCTGGCAGAATGACAACCTGCATGAGGTCATGGGCAAGTACGTCAGCGATGCCGGATTTAAATCGGCTTATATCCTGGCGCCGAATTATCCCGCCGGCAAGGATGCGCTGGCCGGCTTCAAGCGCTTCTACACCGGTAACATCGCCGGTGAGGTCTACACCAAGCTTGGCCAGTCCGACTACGCGGCCGAGCTGGCCAACTTGCGCGCCGCCAAACCGGATGCGGTGTTCTTCTTCCTGCCCGGAGGCATGGGGATCAATTTCCTCAAGCAGTATGCCCAGGCCGGTCTTAACGACAGCATCCCGGTGTTCGGTCCGGCATTCTCGTTCGATGCCCGGCTGTTGAAGGCAGTCGGCGATGCCGCGGTGGGCGTTATTAACGGGTCACAGTGGAACCATGACCTGGATAACCCGGCGAATCAGACTTTCGTCGCCGCGTTCCAGCAAAAATACGGACGCATGCCGACCCTGTACGCCAGCCAGGGTTATGATACCGCGAATCTGATCGGTAGTGCGTTACAGGCCACCGGCGGTAAACCGGAGAATATGACTGCATTCCGTGCGGCCTTGCAAAAGGCCGAATTTGACTCGGTGCGGGGTAATTTCCGCTTCGGCAACAACCATCATCCGGTGCAGGATATCTATGTGCGGGAAGTGGTCAAGGATGCCAGCGGCATCTACAACAAGACCGTGCAAAAGGTGTTTACCAATCATGCCGATGCCTATGCCGCGGAATGTAAGCTGTAACCGGTGATCATGTGGGGTGCTGACCGGCACCCCGGCCCCAGCTTCGATGTTGCTCTTTATCGAACAGGTTCTGAACGGGCTCCAGCTCGGTTTCATGTTATTTCTGCTGTCTGCCGGACTGACCCTGGTATTCGGGGTCATGAACCTGATCAACCTGGCGCATGGTTCGTTTTACATGGTCGGTGCCTATGTCGCGGCGACGGTGATGCTGGCGACCGGCAGTTTCACCCTGGCCCTGTTGCTGGCCTTGCTGAGCGCGGCATTATGCGGCCTGCTGGTGGAAATCATCGTGTTGCGGCATCTGTATCAACGTGATCACCTGGACCAGGTGCTGGCGACCTTTGGTCTGATCCTGTTCTTCAATGAAACCACGCGCATGATCTGGGGGCGGCAACCGCTGTTCATGGATGTGCCGGAAGCCTTCGCCGGCAGTGTCGAGATCCTGCCCGGGGTACCTTACCCCCTGTACCGCCTGTTGATCATCGGTATCGGCCTGCTGGTCGCCGGCGGTTTGTACCTGTTGATCAGTCACACCCGTTTGGGAATGCGGATCCGGGCCGGCGCCAGTAATCGCAGCATGGTCGCCGCCCTCGGGGTCAACATCCGCTGGTTGTACAGCCTGGTGTTTGCATTGGGCGCGTTGCTGGCCGGATTTGCCGGGGTCATGGCGGCGCCGGTATTCGCGGTCGAATCCGGCATGGGCGAAAGCATCCTGATTCTGACCTTCGTGGTCATCGTCATCGGCGGCATCGGTTCGGTCAAGGGCGCGTTACTCGGTGCCTTGCTGGTCGGCCTGGTCGATACCCTGGGTCGGGCTTTCCTGCCGGATCTGTTGCAATGGCTGTTCGCCACCCCGACCGCCAACTCGATCGCGGCCTCGCTGGCGTCGATGGCCATCTACCTGTTGATGGCGGTGATCCTCGCGTTCAAGCCGCGTGGACTGTTTCCGGCCTGATGTTCGAACTCAATCGAAAAACCATCATCTTGTCGATTGCGCTGCTGGCGCTGGTGCTGTTGCCGCCATTGTCGATCGCGCTGGATGAAAGCTATGTCATCTCGAGCATGAGCCGGGTGCTGATCTTTGCGATGGCCGCGATCAGCCTCGACCTGATCGTGGGTTACGGGGCCATGATCAGTTTCGGTCATGCCGCGTTTGTCGGCCTGGGCGCCTATACCGCGGCGATACTCGGCTTCCATTTTCATGAAGACATCGCCATGTTCAGTTTCCCCTTCGAATTTTCTGGCAGCAACCAGCTGCTCATTAGCCTGCTGCTGGCGATGTTGGTGGCGGCCGTGGTCGCCGCGATTACCGGCATGATCTGCCTGCGCACCCATGGTATCCACTTCATTATGATTACGCTGGCGTTTGCGCAGATGCTGTATTACCTGTTTATTTCGCTGGATTATTACGGCGGTGAGGATGGCCTGGTGATGCTGGCGCGCAATGAGCTGCCATGGGTGGACCTGGCCGATGACAGCCAGTTTTATTATCTGTGCCTGTTGTTCCTGGTGGCTTACCTGGTGCTGTCCTTACGCCTGGTCAACTCGCAGTTCGGGCGGGTGGTCCGCGGTTGCAAGATCAATGAACAGCGCATGCAGGCGCTCGGATTCAATACCTACTGGTATCGCCTGGTAGCCTACGTGATTGCCGCGACCGGCGCCGCCCTGGCCGGGGCCCTGCTGGCCAACAAGACCGAGTTCGTCGATCCCGGCCTGTTCTCCTGGCACTTATCCGGGGAATTACTGGTGATGGTGATCCTCGGTGGTATGGGCAGTATCTATGGGGCGGTGATTGGCGCCATCGTTTACCTGCTGTTGGAGCAGATTTTTGCCGCCTATACCGAGCACTGGATGTTTTTCCTCGGGCCGGTGCTGATCCTGGTGGTGATTCGTGCCCGCCATGGCATATATGGCCTGCTGCAAAAATGGTGGACGGCCAATGTCTGAAATCGTCTTGCATACCGACAAGCTGTGTAAAAGCTATGCAGGTTTGCGCGCCAACCATAACCTGGACCTGCAATTGCTACGCGGAGAGATTCATGCCCTGATCGGTCCCAACGGGGCCGGTAAATCCACCGCCATCGCCCAGCTGTCGGGAGAATTGGCACCGAGCAGCGGTCGGATCTTCTTCAATGAGCGGGATATGACCTCACTGCCGGTGCATAAACGGGCCAGAATGGGCATAGCCCGTTCGTTCCAGGTGTCCTCGGTGTTCGACGAAATGACCATCCTGCAGAACCTGGCCCTGGCCGTGCAGGCACATCATGGGCACAGTTTTCGCTTCTGGTCCAACATCAACCGGCATCGATCCTTCAATCAACAGGCCCATGCGCTGGCTGAGCAGTTCGGTCTCGAGCAATTGCAGGATGTCCTGGCTGGTGAGCTGGGACATGGCGAAAAACGCCAACTGGAAGTGGCGATGACCCTGGCCGGTGATCCGCAGGTACTGCTGCTGGATGAGCCGATGGCCGGGATTGGCCCGGGCGGTTCAAAAAATCTGACCCGGCTGCTGGATGGCCTGCGCGGTCGCTATTCAATCCTGCTGGTCGAGCACGACATGGATGCGGTATTCAGCCTGGCCGACCGCATTTCGGTGTTGGTCTACGGTGAAATCATCGCCACCGGCAGCGTGCAGGAAATCCGCGACAACCCGGCGGTGCAACAGGCCTACCTGGGCGAATCAGAGGAGTCCGCGCATGCTCAGGCTTAACCAGGTCCATGCCGGATACCACAGCAGTGAGGTGCTGCATGGTATCGATGTCGAGTTACAGCAGGGTGAAGTGGTGACCCTGCTCGGGCGCAACGGGATGGGCAAGTCGACGACGATCAACTGTATCATTGGCCTGCTGCCGATCCGCTCCGGCAGCATTGAATTCGATGGTATCGAGTTGCAACGCCTGGAGAGTTATCGCATTGCGCGCCTGGGTATCGGCCTGGTACCGGAGCAGCGTCACGTGTTTCCCAATCTGACAGTGACCGAGAACCTGCTGGTGGCGGCGGCCAATTATGCCAACTCGGACAACCCCTGGAACCTGCAGCGCATCTACGCCTTGTTCCCGCGCCTGGCGGACCGAAAACAGCATGCCGGTAATCAATTGTCGGGCGGTGAACAGCAGATGCTGGCGATTGCGCGGGCCTTGATGATCAATCCGCGCCTGCTGATTCTCGATGAAGCCACCGAGGGTCTGGCCCCGTTGATCTGCGAGGAAATCTGGCAGGTGGTGCATCAACTCAAGCAACAGGGGCAATCGATCCTGATCGTCGACAAGAATCTGCATACCCTGCTGCAGATCGCCGACCGCTATTACCTGATGGAAAAAGGCCAGGTCGTCGGTCACGGGCCGGCCCAGCAACTGGCCACGGACCAGCAGCTGCAAACGCGTTACCTTGGAGTGTGAAGGTGAGCGATATCGATCCTTACCTGGAACAGCAGTACAACAACCGGGCCGCGGTCGCGGAACATCCGCGGTTCCTGCAGAGCTGGGCCGAGCGCAGCCAGGCGTACCGGGCACAGGCGGATGCCTGGCTGGATATCGCCTATGGTGAAAGTGAACGCCAGACCCTGGATATTTTTCCTGCTGCCGGTGGCGCAGATCCGGTGCATGTATTTATTCACGGTGGCTACTGGCAGGCCCTGAGCAAGGATTCCTTCAGTTACGTGGCGCAACACTTCAACCGCGCGGGTGAGTGTGCGGTCATCGTCAACTACGATCTGTGTCCGCAGGTAGCGCTGGTGGAGATCATCCACCAGTTGCACCGGGCCCTGGGCTGGATACTCCAGCATATACATCGCTATGGTGGCGATGCCGGTCGGATCCAGGTTACCGGGCATTCCGCCGGTGGCCATTTACTGGCCGAACTGTTAACCCACGACTGGTCGCATGATGCAGTGGCGGGTAAACGCCTGCAGCACCCGCCGTTCCAGCGCCTGAATGCGTTGAGCGGTCTTTACCAGCTGACCCCGTTAGTGCAGACCTCGATCAACCAGGCACTCGGGCTTGATCCAGCAAGTGCCGAGGAATGCAGCCCACTTCAGCATCCATTATGGCAGCCGGCAGCGGCGACCGAATTGAACCTGCTGGTGGGTCAGTTGGAAAGCGATGAGTACAAACGCCAGTCCAGTGAGTTGCAACAAGCCTGGCAACCAGAGCTACAGCTGAATTATCAGCAGCTTCCCGGCGTTCATCATTTTTCCATCGTCGATGCCTTCGTCGAACAACACTACCAGAGTCTGGCAGCCGTTTGATCAGGTCTGTGGTTGGTCTGAAAATGGGCTTGCTGCCCGTTCTCTCCCGGTTTTACGCGGTTAATATTTCTGGCATTCTTGCGCCTGGTCATTAATATATCGCGTTTTCCATCCGCCAGCTGCGGAATATGCGCTAATCGGATGCGTTATCATTGAACTTTTTTCATCATCGGGCGTAGCGCCGGGTGATTCTCTAGAGTCTTCAGGCCCTAAGGTTTATATCATGAGAATAGTTGTTCCTAAGGAATTACACAGCGGTGAAAAACGGGTGGCAACCACACCGGATATTACCGAAAAACTGACCCAAAAGGGTTATACCGTATACGTTGAAAGTCACGCCGGCATGGCGGCGAGCTTTTCCGATAATGCCTATCGTGACGCGGGCGCACACATCATCAACGATGCCAAGGAGTTGTACTCTCTGGCGGATATCGTGCTCAAGGTCCGTTGTCCGCAAGATTACCCTGAATTAGGTATCAATGAACTGGAATTGATACCGCAAGGCGCCCTGTTGATCAGTTTCCTCTGGCCGGCGCAAAACCAGGAATTATTGCAACAGCTTTCGCAACGCGGAATCAATGCGATGTCAATGGACTCGGTACCCCGTATTTCACGCGCGCAAAAGCTCGATGCCCTGAGTTCAATGGCCAATATCGCCGGTTATCGCGCGGTAGTCGAGGCTTCCAATCATTTCGGGCGTTTCTTCACCGGTCAGATTACCGCCGCCGGTAAGGTACCCCCGGCCAAGGTCATGGTCATTGGAGCCGGAGTCGCCGGCCTCGCTGCCATCGGCACGGCCAAGTCGCTGGGCGCCATAGTCAGGGCGTTCGATACGCGGCCGGAAGTCAAAGACCAGATCCAGAGTATGGACGCCGAATTCCTCGAACTGGATTTCGAAGAGGACGGCAGTGGTGAAGGTGGTTATGCCAAGCAGATGAGCCAGGCCTTTATCGATGCCGAGATGGCGTTATTCGCTGAACAGGCGCGTGAGGTGGACATCATTATCACCACCGCGCTGATTCCAGGTAAACCCGCGCCTAAGCTGATTACCGAGGACATGGTCAAGTCGATGCGCCAGGGTAGTGTTATTGTCGATCTTGCCGCCGAACAGGGCGGTAACTGTGAGTTGACCGAGCCCCACCGGGTGGTCGAGAAACATGGGGTAACAATCATTGGTTACACCGACCTGCCCAGTCGGTTACCGGCCCAGGCCAGTCAATTATATGGTTCTAACCTGATGAATTTGCTGGATGAAGCGATCAAGGATGTCAGTGCAGAACTGGTATTGGATTTCGATGATGAAGTCATTCGCGGTGCGACCGTGGTCAAGGATGGTGAAATCACCTGGCCACCGCCGGCTACCGAGGTGGCAGCACGTCAACCTGCCTACACTGAACATTCTGCGCCACCGGTTACTGAAGGACTCGATGCCGACGAAGAGCCGTCTATGCTATTTAAGATGGTCAAGAACCTGCTGCCGATCCTGCTCGTGGGTTTCGCCTTGTTGGGTGTTGGTGCGGTAGCACCGCCATCTTTCATGGGTCATTTCACCGTGTTCGTGTTGTCCTGTTTCATCGGTTATATGGTGATCTGGAATGTTACACCGTCGTTGCACACGCCGTTGATGTCGGTGACCAATGCGATCAGCAGTATCATTATCATCGGTGCGCTGATCCAGGTATCCTCGCAAAGCACGCTGATCATGCTGTTATCCGCACTCGCGATATTTATTGCCACCATCAACATCGTCGGCGGGTTTGCCGTGACCCAGCGTATGTTGAAGATGTTCGGAGAGTAGCATGAGTAGTAGTCTGATTAATGCATTCTATCTGGCTGCCGCAATGCTGTTCATCCTGGCATTGGGCGGCCTCAGCAGCAACGATAATGCCAAGCGCGGTAATCTTTATGGCATGCTGGGTATGGCGCTGGCGATAGTCGCCACCGTGTTTAGTGATGTCGTCACCAATTACTGGGTGATCGTCATCTGTATGATTCCCGGCGCCATCTTCGGTTTTATCGTGGCCAGACGGGTAAAAATGACCCAGATGCCGCAATTGGTGGCTATTCTGCACAGCCTGGTCGGGCTGGCCGCAGTCAGTGTCGGTTACGCGACCTATCTTGATCCCGCATTGCATTTCACCGGGGTGGAAAAAACCATCCATGACCTTGAAGTTTATATCGGTATCTATATCGGCGGTCTGACATTTTCCGGTTCGGTAATTGCGTTCGGTAAACTCAGTGCGATGATTACCAGTAAGCCGGTTCTATTGCCGGCCAGGCATACGCTGAACCTGATCATGTTTATCGTGGTGATCGTGTTTGGGTTCAAGTTTGTCGGTGCCGAAAGTCTGGACCAGGCCTATCTGCCCTTGATCGTCATGACCATTCTGGCCCTGGTGTTTGGTGTGCACATGGTGATCGCGATCGGCGGTGCCGACATGCCGGTGGTGATATCCATGCTCAACAGTTATTCCGGTTGGGCCGCGGCTGCCACCGGTTTCATGCTATCCAATGATCTGTTGATCGTGACCGGCGCCCTGGTCGGTAGTAGTGGTGCAATCCTCAGTTACATCATGTGCCGGGCGATGAATCGTCACTTTCTCAGTGTCATCGCCGGTGGTTTCGGTACCAGTAGCGCGGCTGTCGGCGGTGGCGAAGAGGCCGGGGAAGTTGTCGAGACCAGTGTCGAAGAGGTCGCAACTGAGTTGGCAAAAGCGAAGAAGGTGATGATCGTACCTGGCTATGGCATGGCGATGGCCCAGGCTCAACGAGCGGTCGCTGAGGTTACCCGTCTGCTGATGGGAAAAGGGGTACATGTGAATTTCGGCATCCATCCGGTAGCCGGTCGTATGCCGGGGCACATGAACGTGTTGTTGGCGGAAGCCAAGGTGCCTTATGACGTGGTGTTCGAGATGGATGAAGTCAATGACGACTTCCCGAATGTCGATGTCACCCTGGTCATCGGTGCCAATGACACGGTCAACCCTGCCGCACTGGAGGACCCGGGTAGTCCGATTTCAGGGATGCCGGTGCTTGAAGTGTGGAAAAGCAATATCACCGTGGTATTGAAGCGCAGTATGGCGACGGGCTATGCCGGGGTGGAGAATCCGCTGTTCTACAAGGACAATACCCGGATGCTGTTCGGTGATGCCAAGAGTAATATGGATGAGCTGGTCAAGGCGCTGACCTAGATCCCGGCCTCAGTTCTGATGGTTGAAATTTTCCAGTTCCTGCTCCAGTAAGCGGAAACTCCGCTGCAGGTTCAGAGTACGTTGCTGGAGCTCGCTGAACGGATCGGCTTTTGCCAGCTGTTCGTATTCTGCGGCTAGCGCCGCCAGCTGCTCGGCACCGAGCGAGGCCGCTGGCGATTTGATGCTGTGAAACAGGCGCACGATGGTTTCGCCATCTGTTGGCTGCTGTTGGAGTTGCTCAATACTGGCGCCGATGCTGTTGAAAACCGTCTGGAAAACCTCGGCAAAGGCCTCTTCCATATCGTCT